>NZ_CALXGI010000020.1 GCF_944387805.1 uncultured Pseudoflavonifractor sp.
CCTTTAGGGGTATTGTCTGTATTATGCCCTTATAGGGCTTAATCAAGCCTCCGGCTTAGCCGGAGGTTGTGACTTTTTCGGGGGGACTGCCGCCGGTGCAGAAATACAAAACGCAATTATTTTCTGCTTTTGTCCCGCAGGTATACATGCTTGGTGGGGTCATCGGCGCTGGTCTGGCGGTAGACCACCTCAAACCGGTCCAGGGCCTTCACCAGCTGAGTCAGCTTGGAGTAGCCGTAGTTCCGGGGGTCAAAGTCGGGCTGCTTTTTCAGCAGCAGGTTGCCCAGCTTGCCCATAAAGCCGTAGCCGTCCTCATCGGCGATGCTCTCCAGGGAGTCGGCAATGAGATCCACCACAGCCCGGGGCACGCCGGCGATCTCCTCCGGCTCAGGGGGCTGGGCCTGGGTGGGAGCAGCCTTCTTCTTGGCCGCCTTTTTGGCCGGCTTCTTGGGGGCCTGGCTCTCCTTTTCCGGCTCCGGAGCAGGCTCCGGCTCAGGGGCGGACGCCGCCAGAGCCTCCTGCCGGGCCTTCTCCCCGGCGGCACGGATGACCTCGATGTAGATAAACTTGTCGCAGGCCACGATAAAGGGCAGAGGGGTCTTTTTCTCCCCCATGCCGTACACCTTCATGCCCGCCTCTCGCAGCCGGGTGGCCAGGCGGGTGAAGTCGCTGTCGCTGGACACCAGCACGAATCCGTCGCACCGGCCCGAGTAGAGCAGGTCCATGGCGTCGATGATCATGGCCGAGTCGGTGGCGTTCTTGCCGGTGGTGTAGCTGTACTGCTGGATAGGGGTGATGGCGTGTTCCAGCAGCAGGGGCTTCCAGGAGGCCATGTTGGGAGTGGTCCAGTCGCCGTAGATGCGCTTGACCGTAGGCGTGCCGTACACTGCCGCCTCGGCCATAATGTCCCGCAGGGCGGAACGGGGGGCGTTGTCCGCGTCGATAAGCACGGCCAGCCGCAGATCCTGATTGTCCATGTGCGATAATCTCCTCATATCAGTATCAAAACCCGGAAACCGGGACAGGTCACAAGGGATAAACCCAGTATAGCACAAAGCCGCCGGCGGAGGAATAGAATTCCGGCGGAAAAAGCTGGACTGAAGGCGCAGCGTTTGGCCGCGCCAAAGCGTATATAAGGTGAAAGGGGGGACGGGAATGAACCCCAACCGGTTGGAAGAGACAGTAAGGAAGTACGAGAACACCCTGTACCGCTCCGCCCTGGCCATCCTGGGGGATGCCCACGAGGCCCAGGACGCGGTGCAGGACGCATTTGTGAAGTATCTGGAAAAGGCTCCGGAGTTTGAAAGCCCGGAGCACGAGAAGGCGTGGCTCATCCGGGTGACGGTGAACGGCTGCAGGAGCCGGCTCCGCTCACCCTGGCGCAGGCGGCGCACGGCCCTCAGCGAGGGCCTGCCCGCCCCCGAGCCGGAGGAGGAGGCCGTGCTGGAGGCGGTGCTGGCCCTGCCCCCCAGGGACAGGGCGGCGGTCCACCTCTACTACTACGAGGGGTACAGCACGCCGGAGATTGCCGCCATGACCGGCCAGAGCGAGGGAACCGTCCGGTCCCGGCTCGCCCGGGCCAGGCAGAAACTCAGAAACCTTCTGGCGGATACCGAGTGAAAGGAGCAGAGCATGGAACACTACCGTTCTTATATGAACCGGGTGAAGCTGAGCCCGGAGGAACATCGGGCCCTGATGGACGCCCTGGCGGGAAAAGGGCGGCCGGCCCGGCGGCCCTCCCCCGCCCGGTGGCTGACCGCGGCGGCCTGCCTGGCGCTGGTATGCGCGGCGGCCTTTGGAATATGGCGCCTGACGGGCCTGCCCGGCGGGGACACCGGCCCAAGCCAGATGCTGGAGGAGATCCCCGGCGGACAGAATACCGCCGGGCCTGAGGCCACTGACCCCGCCCCGGAGGACACGGAACCCATTGCGGCGGACCGGGACAGCGAATACGTCCTCTCCCCCGTGGACCCCTTTGACGGACAGCCCCACAGCAGCTTTAACATCCAGGGGGTGGAGTACGGAGATGCTCCTGAGATCTGCGCCTCCATCGCCTACCCGGACGGCTGGTTTGAGGAGCAGCTGACCCGGGCGCAGATGGTGGAGCTGCTGGGTGGTCCCGGGGCGGAGGATGCCCCCTGGTCCCTGTACTGGGTGGGGTACGACATCACCGGAAAGGCCGTCTACGACGGGGAGGGAAACCTGTGGCAGCTTTGGCTCAACGGCGTCAGCCGGAGCAACAGCCGCAACGGCTTCACCCTCACGGTCCGGCCGGGGGATTATCCCTTGACCGATATGATTGACCCCGATCAGACCGCCACCGAGATCAACGGCGTCATGATCTACGGCAGCAAGGGCGGCCGGTACGGATGGGACGGCAGCGGGGAGATGGGCTATATCTATGAGATTACCATGATGTCGGGGAACGCGGGGCTGAGCTTTGAGGCCCGGCAGGTGGAGGAGGAGAACGCCGAGTACCTGTGCACCCAGGCGGCCAACACCTTTGCGGGCACAAAGCTGCACCTGGACAGCCTGCTGGTCTATGACGGCGACGTGCCCGACTGGGGGAAGAAGATGCTCACCTGGGAGGAGGCCATGGATGACGAAAAATTCGGAGCCTACGTCCCGCTGTACGTGCCCGACGGCTTTACCTTTGAGGGGGCCTGGCGGGAGTGGGGCCGGGACCGGGATTACCTGACCCTCAACTGGTCGGGGTACTACACCAGTATCTCCATCGACATCCTGGACGCCGGCACCTGGGGCGACTTCACCCTCACCGACCCGGCGGACCGGGAGAAGTACGACATGAGCCTCTACGCCACCCCATATTCCGACTCGGTGCCCGAGGAGTACCGGCAGGAGTTTGACAACCCGGTGTTCGCCATTGAGGACGTGACGGCCCAGGTCATTGCCGCCCGGATGCGCTGGGTGGACGGCGACAGCGGCGACGTGGACGGCTGGCGTGGAAACTTCTCTGTCTACTACGAGAGCGAAAACGTGCTGGTGCGGTATGACCTGGACGGAGTCACCCCTCAGGAGGCCTACGACCTGATTCTCAAGGAGTACAGCACTCCGCCCGGGCAGGCGGCGACTTGGGAGGACATCCTGAAGGGGCGGGGTTCCTTCCGGGACGCCGCCAGCGGCCAGATACTGGAGCTGTCCACCATCTCCTGGATTTTCACGCCTGACGAGAGCATCCAGGCCCAGCCCACCGCCTTTGCCCTGCTGGATCTGGACGGGGACGGCGAGGAGGAGCTGGTTTTGAAGGTGTGGATGGGAGAGGCATATGATGAGTGCACCGTGGTGCTGTTCCGGGAGGGGGACGGGCTCTATGCCCGGGGCTTCGGACTGCGGAGCATGAGCGATCTGAGGGCGGACGGGACCTTCCACTACTCCAGCGGCGCGTTCGACTGGGGGTATGCCCGCATCACATCGCTGACCTCTACGGCGTACGAGAAGGAGAATGTCACCTACTGCCTGGGCGAACGCTATGTAGTGGACGGCACGCCGGCGGACGAGGCGGCTTTCTGGTCCGCTTCTGAGGCGCAGGAGGCCAAGGCCGAGCCGGAGTGGTACCCCATGGACGCGGATGGCATGGCCGCCGCTTTTGGATGAGACAGAGAGGAAACAAAAAGAGGCGGCCGCCCGGAAGGGCGGCCGCCTCGCTGTATACTGCTGTTACGGCTCGTCCACGATAAGGCCGTAGCCGCCGTCGTTGCGCTTGTACACCACGGCGAAGGAGCCGTCGGCGTCGGCGTCACGGAAGGCGAAGAAGGTGTGGTCCACCAGGTTCATCTGGAGAATGGCCTCCTCCACACTCATGGGACGGATGGGGAACTTCTTGGTGCGGACAATGTGGAACTCCTCTTCCTCGGTGTCGGGGACAAAGGAGGAGAGCTCCTCCTCGTCCACGGAGCGGACAAAGGCGTCCTGACGCAGGCGCTTCTCCAGGCGGGCTTTATTCTTGCGCAGCTGGCGCTCCACAGAGGCCACGGCGGCGTCGATGGTGGCAAACATATCAGAGGTACTCTCGGACACGCGGATGATGGTGCCGGCGGAGCGGATGGTCAGCTCCACGTTGTTGCGGTCCTTTTCCACGCTGAAGACGATGGCGGCCTCCGCGTCCGCCTTAAAATAACGGTCCAGCTTGCCCACCTTCTTCTCGGCATAGGCATGCACCTTGCGGGGCAGGTTGACCTTCTTGTCTGTGAACACGAACTTCATAGTTGTCAGCTCCTTCCGCCCTTTGGGGAGGGCACTCATTGGAAGCGGAGTGGTCCGGCTTCCTTGTCTCAATTATACCACACTCGAAGGAAAAAGCTACAACAATTTGTGAACAACGGACAAAATCAATCAGAGTGTTACGCTGGCGTGGCGGGTGACGTGGCAGCCTAGGTTCACGCAGCAGGGCAGGCCCGCGATATGGGTGGGGGCGGGCAGGATGGCCACCGACAGCGCGGTAGTGCGACCGCCCAGCCCCTGGGGGCCGATGCCCAGGGCGTTGATGCGCTCCAGGGCCTCTGCTTCCATCTCTGCGTAGAAGGGGTCGGCGCTGCGGGTGTCCACGCTGCGGAGCAGAGCCCGCTTGGCCAGCAGGGCCGCCCGGTCGGAGGTGCCGCCAAGGCCCACCCCCACCACCACCGGCGGGCAGGGGTTGGACCCGGCCAGGGACACCGACTCCACGATAAAGTCCAAAATCTCCTGACGCCCGGCGGCGGGGGTGAACATCTTCAGCCGGGTCATGTTCTCGCTGCCGAAGCCCTTGGGGGCCACGGTGATGGTGAGCCGGTCGCCCTCAGTGAGGCGCAGGTACTGGACGGCAGGGGTGTTGTCCCCGGTGTTCTCCCGGCGGAGTGGGTCCCCCACCACCGAGCACCGGAGGGAACCTTCCAGATAGCCCCGGCGGACGCCCTCGTTCACCGCGTCCTCCAGCAGTCCGCCGGTGATATGGGCCTCCTGGCCCAGCTCCAGAAAGACCACCGCCATGCCTGTGTCCTGACAGATGGGCAGGCCGCGCTGGGCGGCAAAGGTGAAGTTCTCCTCCAGGTCGCCCAGGATGGCCCGGCCCACCGGGGATTCTTCCGTCTCCTCCGCGGCGCGGATGGCCGTGCACAGGTCGCCGGGCAGCACGGTGTTGGCCCGGATGCAGGCGTCCCGCACGGCGGCTGCAATGTCATCAAACCGGATTTCTCGCATCCTATGCCCCTCCTGTTCAGACCACCTGGACCCCGCCGATGTACACCTGCTCCACCTTGCTCTTCCAGTCCAGGGGGTGGCCGGTAGAGAGGACAATGTCGGCGTCCTTGCCGGGGGTGAGAGAGCCCACCCGGTCGGCAATTCCGGCAATGACCGCCGGGTTGATGGTAATGGCCGCCAGGGCGGCCTCCTCGTCCATACCGGCGCGTACGGCCATAGCAGCGCAGACAGGCAGGTACTGGACCGGGATGACCGGGTGGTCGGTGCAGATGGCCACCTTCACTCCGGCTTTGGCCAGGATCACCGGGTTCTCCTGGTTCTGGCCACCCAGCTCCGGCTTGCTCCGGTCGGTGAGGCAGGGACCGGTGATGACAGGAATCCCCTCCTGGGCCAGCAGGTCGGGGATGCGGTAGGCCTCAGTGCCGTGGACCACCACCAGGTGCACGCCGAATTCCTTTGCAAGCCGCACGGCGGTGGCGATGTCGTCCGCCCGGTGGGCGTGGCAGTGGACGGGCAGGGTGCCCTTCAGAACGGGAACCAGGGCCTCCAGCTTGGCGTCAAAGGCGGGAACCTCCGCCTCCGGGTCCTCGTCGGCCTTGTTCTGCTTATCCATGTACTCCAGGGCCTTGGACAGGTTCTCCCGGATGATGGCGGCGGTGGCCATCCGGGTGATGGGCGTCTCCTTCCGGTCGTTGTACACGTTCTTGGGGTTCTCTCCCAGGGCGAACTTCATGGCCGCTGGGGCGGCCACAATCATCTGGTCCACCCAACGGCCGCTGGTCTTGAGGGCGGCGAACTGGCCGGCAATGGGGTTGGCGCTGCCCGGACCGGTGAGCACACAGGTGACGCCGCCGGCACGGGCGTCGGCAAAGCAGCGGTCCAGGGCGTTGACCGCGTCAATGGCCCGCAGGTGGGGGGTGCAGGGGTCGGTGGACTCGTTGCCGTCGTCTGACTCAAAGCCTACCGCGTCGCCGAAGAGTCCCAGGTGGCAGTGGGCGTCCACCAGGCCGGGGCAGACATGGCGGCCCGCCGCGTCCACTACCGGGCCCTCAATTCCCGCCGGCAGGTCGGACATGGGTCCAACCGCCGCAATCTTGCCTCCCTCCACATGGACAAAGCCGCCCTCAATAACCGGGCCGTCCATGGTGTGCAGAATTCCGTTGGTAATCAGCAAAGAAATCCCGTCCTTTCGACAAAAGTAGTGTTTGACAAATATAGGAAAATAAGTTATATTATGTTTGCAGCTCATCCAATATGCAATCCATCTCAATTCCAGCAAGGGAACTCATTCCATTCTCCCGCGCACCTTGGACGCCCGGAACCGGGCGTTCTTTTTTTGCCGTGGAAGCGCCCGGCGCCCGGCCCCGGGCCGATTCCGGCGGCGCAGCCATAAGGCTGGGCGCCGGGGCCGGGGCAGACCCATATGCGCATGAAATGCTGCGCCGGAGGGAAGAAAAAGCAGCCTGCCGAACCACCGGGTTCGACAGGCTGCGCGGATGCTGAGCGCTTATTTCCGGCCGCCGCGGCGGTTGCTGCTCCGCTTCTCCGTGTAGTGGAGCTCGGAGAGCTTGCTGTCCGAGGCCTGCATAAACTGCTTGAGCTTGTCCTCAAAGCTGGCGGGCTCGCGAGAGGCCGCAGGGCCCCGGCCAAAGCCGCCGGACCGCCCGCCTCCAGCGGGACGGGCGCCGCCCGCGGACCGGCCCTGGCCGGCGGGGCGGGGAGGAGGATCCATTGCCTTCTTAATGGAGAGGTTGATGCGGCCGTTCTCGTCAATGCCGATGACCTTGACCTTGACCTCCTGACCCTCTTTTAAGTAGTCCTTGACGTCATTCACATAGGAATAGGCGATCTCGGAAATGTGCACGAGGCCAGATTTGCCCTCGGGCAGAGACACGAACGCGCCAAACTTCGTAAGACCTGTAACCTTACCCTCCAGGATAGAACCAACACCAAACTCCATACTGACCGATATATCCTCCTTCAAAATTCACCCGGAAGGATGCGCTACTCGGTGATCCGCAGGATCTTCTCGCCGGGAAGCACAAGACCCAGGGAGTTCCGCGCAATATCCTGCTGCCGCTTGGGGTCATCGCTGTTTTCCACGGCGTCGGACAGGTCGGCGTTGACCTGAGTCTGGGCGTCCACCTGGGCGGTGAGCACGGCTTTCTGGGCCTGAGCGTCCTCCAGCCGGCTCCGCAGATCCAGCAGGGCGATGGCCAAGCCGATGAGGAGCGCCAGTACGACGATCTTGGTGAGCAGTCCCGCACGTTTGACCTTCATATCCGGCTCCTCCTTCTCCGCGCGCCGCCCGCCTGCGGGCAGCTTGCGCCATCTCTTCGGGTATGTGCCTTATTTTATACCATCTCCGCTTATAATGAAAGTGATTTTTCGCAAGTTTTTTAATTTTTTTACACAGAGCTTTTATCGCCGTGGCCGGCAGGAGGAGAAAACGCCACAAAAAACCTGCCGCGTCGGCCAGCAGATAGCCCAGTTTCAGGGCCCAGCGGCTGAGCAGGAGGAAGTACCCGGCCGCGCCCAGAAAGATGGCGCCGATATGGAAGAGGCGGACCCGGCCGCCCCCCAGGCTGATGGTGAACACAAAGAGGGAGACCGTTACCGCCAGCCAGAACAGCAGGTCCAGCGCACCCCCCAGCAGGGGCAGGCGCACCCGTACCCGGAGCACCCGGAACAGGTCGTAGAGCAGGCCCACCAGGACGCCCAGCGCCAAAGCGGACAGAAGGGCAAAGGCCTGCCCAGCCACTGAGATTTCCACGGTCCGGCCCCTCAGCGGAACAGCCGGGAGAACAGGCCGCCCTTGTCCCGGCCGCCGTCCTCATAGGCGAGGGAGTCAATCTCCCCCTCCACCTTCAGGTCCCCTCCGTCCAGGCTCAGCTTCTCAATGTGCAGCCCGCCGCCCCGGACAATCAGCGTCCCCTTGGTGGTGTACATGACAATCTGGGTCTCGTCAAAGCTCTCAACCTCCTCCACCCCGGAGACCGAGAGCTGCTCCCGGCCCTCCAGAATCAGGTGGTGGGGCGCGTCGGTACGGATGGATTTTTCCTCATAGGGCATGGTACGTCCCTCCCTTTCAGTCTCTGCACTATCTATATGGGGGAGGGGGACAGGATATGCCCGGTCAGGTCCGCTGTCTGGACAGGGCGGGGGCTATGCGCCGGGAGAGGGCAAAGGCCAGGGCCAGCTTGACAAGATCGGGCAGGATGAAGGGGAACACGCACCAGCCCAGCACGGTCAGCATATCGGCCGAAGCGCCGCCGGCGGAGTAGAGGTACAGGAACCACAGCGAGCCGAACAGGTAGCACGCCGCCAGACCAATGACGGCGGAGGTCAGGTAGACCAGAGGCCCCCTGCCCAGCAGGGATTCGGCGGCCCACATTACCAGGGCGATGAGAAGAAAGCCCAGCAGATAGCCGCCGGTGGTGCCGATGAGGGCCCCGATGCCGCCGGTGAAGTGGGAGAACACGGGCAGGCCCGCCGCCCCCAGCAGCAGGTATACCCCCACCGCCAGAGAGCCCAGCTTTCCGCCCAGCAGGCCAACCGCCAGGAATACCCCCATGGTCTGGAGGGTGAAGGGCACCGTGGTGGGGACGGAGATCCAGGCGCAGACGGCCAGCAGGGCGGCCATGATTCCGGTGAGAACCAAATTTCTTGTCTTCATAATGTGCTCCTCTCTCCCGGCAGAGGTTCGGGATGATTGTAAACTCATAAAATAGAATAGTTTACAATTGGAGGATTGTCAACTGATTTTTGAAAGAGGGTTACAATTGCGGTTGACGGGAGAGGATGAGGGGGATACAATGGAACACAAAACAGGAAAGGGGAGAGGGCTGTGCTGCGGGATGAGGTGCTGGCCCTGCTGAAGCAGGGGGAGAGCCCCCTGTCGGGGGAGGCTATGAGCAGACGCCTGGGGGTGTCCCGGGCGGCGGTGTGGAAGGCGGTGGAGGCCCTCCGGCAGGAGGGGTATGTCATCTCCTCCGCCACCAACCGGGGCTACCGGCTGGTGGAAGCGCCCGACCTGCTCAGCGCCGGCGCGCTGTCCGGCGGCCTGAACGGCTGCCTGGTGGGCCGGGAACTTCTATGTCTGCCCACTGTGGATTCCACCAACAGCGAGGTGAAACGGCAGGCCCTGGCGGGCAGGGCTGAGGGCCTGGCGGTGTTCGCCGACGGACAGACCGGCGGCCGGGGCCGCCGGGGGCGGGAGTTTGAGTCCCCGTCGGGAAAGGGGCTGTACTGCTCTGTGCTGCTGCGGCCCGAGTGCACCCTGGACCAGTTGCCCCAGCTGACCGCCTGGACGGCGGTGGCGGTGTGCGACGGAGTAGAGGAGGTCTGCGGCGTCCGGCCGGGCATCAAGTGGACCAACGATTTGGTGCTGGAGGGGCGGAAGCTGTGCGGCATTCTCACAGAACTAGGCATGGAGGGGGAGAGCGCCCGCCTCCAGTATGCAGTGGTGGGCATTGGCATTAACGTCAGCCAGCAGGCGGCCGACTTCGGCCCCGGGGCCGCTCCGGTGGCCATCTCCCTGGCCCAGGCTCTGGGGAAGGCGCCCCGCCGCACCGATCTGGCCGTCGCCCTGCTGCGGGCCCTGGACAATATGTATCGGGATTTCCCTGACCGGCGGGACAGCTGGTATGAGCGCTACCGCAGGGACTGTCTCACTCTGGGAAAGCAGGTGCGGGTCCTCCGGGGCAGCGAGACCTTCACCGGCGTGGCCGAGGAACTGGCCGGCGACTTCTCCCTTATCGTCCGCCGGGAGGACGGCACCCGGGAGACCGTCAATGCCGGGGACGTGTCCGTCCGGGGGCTGTTTGGGTATGCGGAATAAAAAAAGGAAGCCGCCGCGGCGGCTTCCTTTTTTGCGTTACAGGGGTTATACGTCCTCAGGCAGCACCCGGAGGCGGCTGCGGGCCCGCAGCCGGGCAGCAAAGGCTCTGTATACCAGGGTGCACAGCTCCATCGCCTTGAGCACCGCCTTTTGGCAGGGCACGGCCAGCAGCAGCAGCACGGAGAACACCAATCCGGTCTGAAGGGTCAGGGGCTCCAGGGAGAAGAAGGAGCCCAGCTGCACCACGCACACCACCATGGATACGGTCATGGCGCCCCACAGCACCTTTCGCTTCCAGTCAAAGGGGCGGCACACGTAGAAGAGGACGATAAGACCGTTGAAGGCCATAAGCATAGCGGAGACAGTGGACAGGGACTGCGTGGAAAATCCAAAGGCGTAGGCAAAGGCCTCCGCCCCCAGGACCAGGAACAGGTTGGTCAGGCCGCCGGGGCAGGCCTGCTTCATCACATTGGGAAGGAACCGGCCCTTGACGATGGCCCGGTTGGGTTCCAGGGCCAGGAAGAAGGAGGGGGCGCCGATGGTGAGGGCGGAGATGAGAGAGAGCTGGAGAGGAACAAAGGGGTAGGGCATGGCGGTGGCGAAGATGGTGATGAGGGACAGGAGAAAGGAGAAAATATTCTTCACCAGGAAAAGGGAGGCGGCCCGCTGGATGTTGTTGATCACGCGGCGGCCCTCCAGCACCACCTGGGGCATGGAGGCGAAATTGGAGTCCAGCAGCACCAGGTGTGCGGCCTGACAGGCGGCGTCCGCCCCCGAGGCCATGGCGATGCCGCAGTCGGCGTCCTTCAGGGCCAGAACGTCGTTGACGCCGTCCCCTGTCATGGCCACTGTATGGCCCGCTTTTTTCAGGGCCTGGACGAATTTCCGCTTCTGGCTGGGGGTCACCCGGCCAAATACGGTGTACTGCTCCACCGCCTGAGCGATGTCCGCGTCCGACTTGAGGGTGGCGGCGTCCACATACTGCTCCGCCCCCTGGATGCCCGCCTGGAGGGCCACCTGGGAAACAGTGACCGGGTTGTCCCCTGAGATGACCTTTACCGCCACTCCCTGCTGGGCAAAGTAGCGGAAGGTGTCGGGGGCCTCGGGGCGGATTTTATTGGCAATGCGGATAAGGGACATGGGGGAGAGCTTTCCGGTGAGATGGCCGCCGGTGATGGGGCCTTCGTGTTTGGCCAGCAGGAGCACCCGCTCCCCCTTGCCCGAGTACTCCTCCACCGTCTCCTTCAGGTCGGCGTAACGCCGGCCCATGACAAATTCCGGCGCGCCCACCACATAGGTGCCGTGGCCAACAAAGGTAACGGCGCTCCACTTGGTGGCCGAGGTAAAGGGGATTACTTTTTCCGCCTTCCATACCGACTTGCCGGAAAACCGGGCCCTGAGGGCTTTGGCGGTGTCGTTGTCGGCATCGGCGGCGGAATAGAAGGCATTGAGGGCGGCTTCTACCGTCCGGACGGGAAAGAGCTCCTCGTCCAGGGGCACCAGGCCGGCCACCGCCATGCCCGGTTCGGTGATGGTGCCTGTTTTGTCCACGCAGAGCACATCCACCCGGGCCAGAGTCTCAATGGAGCTCATGTCGTGGACCAGGGTCCGCTTCCGGGCCAGACGGAGCACAGATACTGCCAGGGCCACGCTGGTGAGCAGGTAGAGCCCCTCGGGGATCATGCCGATGAGGGCGGCCACCGTGGAGGTCATGGCGTGGCGGATCCCGGTCTCCAGAAAGAAGTACTGCTTGACAAACAGGGCTACGCCCATAGGAATAAGGGCGATGCCGATGATCCGGATGAGCTTGTCCAGGGAGTTCATCATCTCGGACTGCCGGGGGGCGTGGCCCTTTTTGGCCTCCAGGGTGAGGCGGGAGGCGTAGGACTCGGCGCCCACCCGGGTGAGCACCGCCCGGCCGCTGCCCGCTACCACAAAGCTGCCCGACAGCAGCTCGTCCCCCGCCGCCTTGGGGATGGCGTCCGGCTCGCCGGTGATGAGTGCCTCGTTGACCTGGAGGGAGCCGGAGACCATCACCGCGTCCGCCGGGATCTGACTGCCCGCCGAGAAAACCACCACGTCGTCCCGCACCAGCTTGGCCACCGGCAGGGTAATCACCTTGCCGTCCCGTACCGCCGTGGCCTTGGGGGCGGAGAGCAGGGTGAGCTTGTCGATGGTGTGCTTGGAGCGGATCTCCTGGACAATGCCGATGAGCGTGTTGGCAATGGCGATCAGGAGAAAGAGCATGTCCCGGAAATCACCCACCACCGCCAGACACACGGCCAGCACCACAAAAATCAGGTTGAAAAAGGTGAACACATTCTCCCGGATAATCTGCTTCTCCGTTTTGGTGGGGGCCTCCACCGGCGTATTGGCATACCCCGCCGCGGCCCGCTCCGCCGCCTGGGCGGAGGTGAGTCCCTGCTCCGGGTCAGTGCGGACAGGGGAGACGGGCCGCCTGCTCTGAGGGGGCGGGGCCTGGACGGCGGCGGAGCTGGTCTGCTGTTTCTTCATATCTTCAAACGCCTCACAAAACGCCCCGGCGGACCGGGGAGAAGATTGGAAATTAGGGGGAGCTGTCTGATAATGTATATTCTAAAGGGCAAAGCAGTGGAAATCCAGTAAGAAATTTTTAACGTTTTATAAAAACAGAAGGAAATGTTTTGGATGTCTGCCGGAGACAGCGGGACATGAGCCGCGGACCTGCTCTCGCGCTGCGGAAGGCGGGTATGAAATCAGCCTGCCGGAAATTTTCCAGCAGGCTGATGGGAGCGGCTTGGCCGATCCGGCTCAGAGGAACTGGGACGGGACGGCATCGAAGCGGTATCCAACGCCCCGGAGGGTGACGATACAGCCGGCATAGGGGCCGATGGCCCGGCGGACCTGCTTGATATGGGTGTCCAGGGTGCGCTCTCCTCTGGGGCGGTCGGCGCCCCATACCGTCTCCAGCAGAAGCTGGCGGGGCATGGCGGCGCCGGGGTGGGAGACCAGCTGAAGGAGCAGGTCGAACTCCTTGGGGGAGAGTCCCACCGGCCGCCCGTCCACCGAAACCCGCCGGGCCGCCGGGTCCACCACCAGGCCGCCGGCGCCCAGGGTGGGAGAGAGGGCCTGAGCGGGCCGTCGCCTGAGAATGGCGGCAACCCGGCACATCAGCTCCCGGTGTGAGAAGGGCTTGACCATGAAATCGTCCACGCCCAGTTTGAAGCCCCGGACTTTGTCCTGCTCCTCGCCGTGGACAGAGAGCATGATCACCGGTATATCGGAGAAGGTGCGGATGGCCCGGAGCACCTCATAGCCGTCCAGGCCGGGGAGCATGATATCCAGAATCACCAGATCCACGCCGCCCTCCCGGCAGCGCGCTACCGCGGCGTGTCCGTCGGCACACTCGGCAATCTCATAGCCCGCGTGGCGGGCGTGCTTCGCCACAGCGGCCCGCAGCTTTTCTTCATCATCCACAATCAAAATCCGTGCTGCCATGGAGATGTCATCCTTTCCTTGAGAAGTCGTCGGGGACAGGACAGGGAAAGAGAAAACGTCTATCTTACAGGCCGCTGGCCTCCGCCGGAGGAGACAGGGCGCCCTCCGCGCTGTGCAGCTGTGCGCGAAAGGCCTCCACCGCCCAGTCGGGCCCCACCAGCTCGGCGCCGGCGCCCAGGCCAAAGAGCCAGCCCAGAAACTGAGGACTCACCACTGCGCGGACAGTGACCGTGAAGCAGTCGTCCCCATCGGGCACCAGGATTACGTCCTGCCCAAACCGGTCCAGCACCACTCCAACCAGCTGGTTCCGGCACCGGAGGGTCACCTGGGCCTCCCGGCCGCTGAACATGCCGAAGTGCTTCTGGGCATAGGTGGACAGGTCAAAGTCCCGGCAGCTCTCGTCTCCGAGCCGGGGGAGACAGGTCACTGCCAGTTCGGCCATCTTGTCCACCCGGTAGTGCCGCATCTCCTGATGCAGGTGGTCGTATCCGGCCAGATAGTAGTTCTCGTTGTCCCAGATGAGTCCATAGGGGCTCACCTGGTAGCGCCGCCCCTCCCGGCGGAACACCTTCTCCTTCCGCACATTGTATTCAAAGTACCGGAAGGTCACCGACTTACCGGTGGCTATGGCGCTGTGGAGCTTGTCAATGTTGTAATACACGCTCTCGTTCATGGCCTTCACCCGTCCGGACACATAGACCTGCCGCTGAAGCGAGCGGGCCTGGTGGCGGCTGGTCAGGGTCTCCAGCTTGTGAATCAGCGCATCCGACTTGCGCCGGGTGATGAATTTGCAGGACTGCACCGCATCCACCAGCAGCTTCAGCTCGGCCAGTTCAAACAGCCGGCTGCCAATGAACCAGCCCGGCGATTTGCCCTTTCTGCTCTGCACGTCCAGGCCCAGCTCCCGCAGGGCGTCCATGTCGTCATAGATGCTTTTCCGCTCTGCGCCTACCTGGTGGGCCTCCAGGGAGCTGATCAGCTGCTGGACGGTCATGGGGTGGTCCTCGTCGGTCTCACGGAACAGAGCCCGTTCCAGCAGCGGCAGCTTGAGCTTTTGATTCGCGCCTCTCGCCATGGCGCATCCCCCCTTTCCATACCATCGTAACGCAAAAAGTGTACGATAAAACGGACTTTTCAGAAGCATACCATATTTTTCTTTCTCTGCCAAGTGACACAGGATAATAAAAGGGAAAATTTTCAATCTTTTTAGGAAGGACTGGACAGCTTTACAGGGAATGGAATCTGTGCTACCCTCGTATTGATAGGCAGAACGGCAGTTACCGGACGGCGGTCCGGGAAAGAGAGGAGAATGAAGCATGCGTGCAGTGGTAACGGCATCCATCTGTCCGCTGATGAGCGGGCCTGCGCTCCAGTGCGGGCGGGCGGACGAGGCACTGGGGGGCATGGTGGTGGAGGTGCTGGAGGATACGGGCGCCGGCTGGCGGCTGGTGCGTACCCACTACGGCTACACCGGCTATGCCCCGGAGAGCTGCCTCCTCTTCGGCGAGGAGACGGCGGAGCGCTGGGTACGCCGGGAGAAGAAGGTGGTGCTTCGGAGCGCCTGCGATGTGCTGTCCGCTCCCGACGCGGCAGCCTGGCCGGTGGCCGCTCTGGTCCGGGGAGATCTGGCGGCCCCGGAGGGGGAGGCAAAAGACGGCTGGCAGCGGGTGCTGCTCCCCGGCGGACAGGAGGGATATCTCCGCAGCAGCTTTCTGGGACAGCTCCACACTGCGCCTGCCTATGGGGATGAGAATCGTATGCGCGCCGCCCTGGTGGAGGCTGCTCTGGCCTACCGGGGAACCCACTACCGCTGGGGGGGCAAGACACCCATGGGCATCGACTGCTCCGGGCTGTGCTCCATGGCCTATCTGCTCTGCGGAGTGATTATCTGGCGGGACGCGGCCATCAAAGAGGGCTACCCCGTCCGGCCTATCCCCGGGGAGAAGATGGGGCCGGGAGATCTGCTCTTCTTCCCCGGCCATGTGGCCATGTACCTGGGGGACGGACGGTATATCCACGCCACCGCCCGGGCGGGGGATGACGGCGTTGTCATCAACAGCCTCTCTCCCGGCCGGGCCGGCTACCGGGCCGATTTGGCCGGAAGCCTGACGGCGGTGGGGTCCATATTTTAAACGGCGGGTCCGCCGCCGGAACAGGCGGCGCGCCGCTTATTGTCCGGCCTGGAGGTAGCGCCCGGCCTGGGTGGCGGCGGAGGCCCCGTCGGCCGCCGCGGTAACCAGCTGGCGCAGGTCCTTCACCCGGGTGTCTCCGGCGGCAAAGACGCCGGGCACGTTGGTGCGGGCGTCCTCTCCGGCGATAATATAACCCTCCTGGTCCAGCTCCAGGGGCGGAGAGAAAACCTGGTTGTCCGGGACTAAACCCACGGCGGCGAATACCCCCGCTACGGGCAGGGAGCGCCTTCCCTCCGGGCCCTCCACCAGCAGGGAGGTGACGGCCTGCTCCCCCTGGATCTCCACCACCCTGTGGGAGAGGAGCACGTGGATGTTGGGCGCGGAGGCCAGGGCGTCGATGAGATGCCGCTCCGCCCTGAAGGTATCCCGCCGGTGGACCAGGTACACATTGGGACAGATATTGGCCAGGAACAGAGCGTCCTCCAGGGCGGTATTGCCGCCGCCCACCACCGCCGTGTCCCTGCCCCGGAAGAAGTTGCCGTCGCAGGTGGCGCAGTAGCTGACGCCCCGGCCCGCCAGCCGCTCCTCGCCGGGCACCTCCAGCTTCCGGCGGCGCACGCCGTTGGCGATGATGACTGTCCGGCCATCATAGGCGCTGCCGCCGGTGGTCACGGTCTTGTATGTCCCCCGGTCGGCCAGGGAGGCCGCCTGCTCAAAGCGGATGTCAGTGCCAAGAGCCTGGGCCTGTTCGTAAAGGTTCATGGCAAAATCCGGCCCGGAAACCTGCTTGCTGCCCGGCCAGTTCTCAATGTCCGGCGTGGTGGCCGCCTGACCGCCGGGGGTACCCCCCTCCAGCAGCAGCGTGGAATATCCGGCCCGCTTGGCGTAGATGGCGGCGGTCAGGCCCGCAGGGCCGCCGCCGATGATGATGACGTCGTACATGGAATCACCTCATAATAAGAATTATTCTTGTTAATAGAATCATATCATAGGACCGCACAGTTGAAAAGGGGAATCGCACAAAAAAGCAAAAAAATTTCCGGCACGAGATATTGTCCCGTGCCGGCGAAGGTTTATGCGCTGTGATCCAGGGGGGCGGAGCCGCTTTCCGGCTCTGCGGGCAGCTCGGGGATGGGCTCGGGCAGAGCCGCTGCCTCGGGGAGGGAGACAGAGGCCTTGAACAGGTCTCCGTCAATGTCCAGCCGGAAGGCGCCGCCCTGAAGCTCGGTCAGGCTGCGGGCGATGGACAGGCCCAGGCCGGAGCCCTCGGTGGTGCGGGACTCCTCGCCCCGGACGAAACGCTCCATCAGCCGATCCGGGGGGATGTTGAGCTGCTGGCGGGAGATGTTCTTCACGGACAGGGTGACCATGCCCTCCCAGCGCGTCACGTCCAGATAGATGCGGGTGCCCTCCAGGGCGTACTTGCAGCAGTTGGAGAACAGGTTGTCGATAACCCGCCACAGGTGGCGGCCGTCGGCCCAGATGAACAGCTCGTCGGCGGGCAGGGTGGGCACCGCCGTCAGATGACAGGCCTGGAACCGTTCTTCGTACTCCCCCAGCGCCTGGCCCACGAACTGGACGATGCCCAGCCGCTCCAGCGTGACGGGCAGACTGCCCGTGGAGGCCTTGCTGGCCTCCACCAGGTCCTCGGTCAGCTTTTTCAGCCGCTGGCTCTTCCGGTCCAGCACCTCCAGGTACTCCACCGCCTTGGGGTTGTCCAGCGGCTCCTTTTTCAGCAGGTCCACATAGTTGATAATGGAGGTGAGGGGAGTTTTCAGGTCGTGGGACACGTTGGTGATGAGCTCGGCCTTGAACCGCTCGGACTGCATCCGCTGGTCCACCGCCGCGCTCACCGCCGCGCCCAGGTCGTTGAGCTGCTCGGCATGCTCCCGCAGGTCCCGGTACATGCCGGTGGTGTCGATTTTGGTCTCCGGGTTACCGCCCACAATCTCCGCCGTGCCCGCCCGGATGGCCTTCCACTGGCGGTTCCACCGGCACAGGCACCAGAGCACAAAGCCCTGGTAGACCGGGATGAGCACCACGGTCAGACCGGTGAGCACGCTGCCCAGCAGGTAGAGCAAAAAGAGGGTTACAGTGCGGCGGCTCATGCTCCAGCCGTGGACCATCCGGGAAAGGCCGTGGACCATGGCCCTGAGCATCCGCCACAGGAGCATGGACTGCAGTAGGTTGTGGTTTTTCAGGCGGATGGCGGTGGTCATCAGCAGGCCCAGGGTGAGGGCTGCGCCGCCCATGGCGAACACGGCCAGGCCCACCAGCACAAAGAGGCGGGTGTTGCCCTGGTTGTACACATAGGACACCTGGTCCCCTGCGGAGAGCAGGGCGGCGGCCAGGAAAAAGTCCGCCAGCAGGTAGACGTCGTAGGGGATGCGCTCCTGCCAGGTGAGGGGCACGGAGCCGTCCTCCCGGCGGCGGCAGCAGTCCAGCAGCAGGCTGCGGATACCCGCCAGGCTCAGCAGGCAGAAGACCAGGGCGGCCAAGGCCACATAGGGCAGGCGGCTCTGGAGGTCGGCATAGGTCAAGCGGTTGCTGGAGTAGCGGTCCGGGATAACCATCGGGTTGGTAATACCCGCCTGAATGACCACCTCCTCCCGCTTGATGCGGGTGTCAAAGCTTTCGTCATAGACGTCAAAACTCTCGCCGTTAGAGTAGTAACCGTAGGCGTTGAAATGTTCCACGCTGTCCGCCGGGTCGCAGGCGACAAAGCCCTCCTCCGTGCGCACCATGCGGATATACCGATCCAGATTCTCATCGTAATAGGTGTAGTCGTCATAGGCCAGGTCGTTGCCGTAGGTAATGGTGGCGGCGTTGGTTATCTGAGCGCCGGTGGTGTCCACCAGGGATGCCCCGTTCAGATTGGAGGCCAGCAGGGCCCCGGACTGGTCGTGGACCTGGTAGCGGAAGTTGGTGTTTTCAGGGGAAAGCCGATCCTGAAGGCCGCTGAGCTGCTGCTCCTCCAGGTAGGACAGGTCTCCGCTCCAGCGCTCCCGCAGCAGGAGATCCACCAGCTGTTCCACCTGACTCAGGTCGGAGTACATGTCCTCCCGTGCGGTGTTGCTGTTGTAGTAGTCGCCGCCGGTCCACAGGTCGTCCCAGTTGACAGCGGTGAGCAGGCTGGAGAGAAAGGCCGCCGCCAGCACCGCCATGGTCAGGAGAAAGACCCCCGCCCGGGACACCGGATTGAAATTGAAGCTTCTCACAGAAATCAGCTCCTGTCAGTTGATTTGCCGGAGAAGCGGGGATTTACAGCTTCTCCATCTTATAGCCCAGGCCCCACACCACCTTGATATACCGGGGGTTGGCCGGGTCAATCTCGATTTTCTCCCGCAGGTGGCGGATGTGCACCGCCACCGTGTTCTCCGAGCCCAGGGAGGGGTCGTTCCACACCTGCTCGTAGATCTGGCTGGTGGAGTACACCCGGCCCGGGCTCCTGAGCAGCAGCTTGAGAATGTTGTATTCGATGGGGGTGAGGGACACGCTCTCCCCGTCCACAGTCACCGACTTGGCGCCGTCGTCCATGGCGATGCCGCCGTTGCGGATCACGTTGTCCTCGGTCTTCTCCCGGCCGCCCAGGGTGGTGTACCGCCGCAGCTGGCTCTTCACCCGGGCGATGACCTCAATGGGGTTGAAGGGCTTGGTGATATAGTCGTCGGCGCCGATGTTCAGGCCCAGAATCTTGTCCGAGTCCTCGCTCTTGGCGGTGAGCAGGATGATGGGGATGTTCTTGCTCTCCCGCAGCTTGGCGGTGGTGCGGATGCCGTCCAGTCCGGGCATCATCACATCCAGCAGCACCAGCTGGATGTCGTACTGGTCCACCATTTTCAGCGCCTCCAGGCCGTCATAGGCCTTATAGGTTTTGTACCCCTCGCTGGTGAGATAGATGTCCAGGGCGGAGACAATGTCCCTGTCGTCGTCACAGATGAGAATGTTGTACAACTTGTTCACCTCATGTCTGAAATTATCCTAGCACGGAAACTTTAAGCCGCAAGAACGGAAAGGTTTAAGAACTGTTTAAGAAGCGGGGCCCGGGGCCCGGCGTCCGCCCCCTATTCTACCCTATTTGCCTGCTGCTGGCAAATGAAAAACGCCGCCGTAGGAGAAAGCGCATTGCTCTGGCAGGAAAAATCGCATATAATATAAGTCTCACCTCTCCCTGTGGGAGAGGCGGACGGAAGGGAGGCATGTCTATGAAAACCCACTGCTTCCGGCTCCGGCGGGGAGAGGACCTGCTGGAAAAGCTGGAGGAATTCGCCCGGGAGCACCATGTCCCGGCGGCTGCTGTGGTGTCCGGGGTGGGCTGCGTCAGCCGGGCCCGGGTGCGGGACGCCTCGGGCGTCACGGTGCGCACTCTGGACGAGCCCCTGGAGATCGTCTCCCTGATGGGTACCCTGTCAGAGAAGCGGACCCACCTGCACATCTCCCTGTCCCGGGAGGACCTCACCACCCTGGGGGGCCACCTGATGGCGGGGTGCATTGTCAACACAACGGCGGAGATTGTGGTGCTGGAGCTGCCCGATGTCCGCTTTGACACAGAATTTGACCCGGAGACCGGCTATGACGAGCTGGTCATCCGGCAGGAGGAACAGCCATGATACTCAATCTGCTGGCCGTAGGGGACGTCACCTCGGACGACGGCCTGAACTATCTCTCCAAGCACCTGCGCCAGGTCAAGCGGCTCCACGGCGTCCACTTCACTGTGGTCAACGGGGAGAACGCCTCCGGCGTGGGTATCCTGCCCCGGCAGGCACAGGACATCTTCGATGCCGGAGCCGACGTCATCACCCTGGGCAATCACACCTGGAACCGCATCCAGATCGCCCCCTTCCTGGACGAGAACCAGTACATTCTCCGCCCCGCCAACTACACCAGCCGGGTGCCCGGCCGGGGCTGGGGGGTGTTTGAGGGGCCCCGGGGCATCCGCATCGGGGTGATGAACCTCATCGGCCGGTGCGAGATGGACTCCAATTTCGACAACCCATTCACCGTGGCCGACCGCATCCTGAAGGAGGGCGGCGCAGACATCGCAGTGGTGGACTTCCACGCCGAGGCCACCAGCGAGAAGGGGGCCATGGGCTACTATCTGGACGGCCGGGTTCAGGCGGTGTGGGGCACCCACACCCACGTGCCCACCGCCGACGCCCAGATTCTGCCCAAGGGCGCTGGCTTTGTCACCGACCTGGGCATGACAGGGCCCATCCGCTCCGTGCTGGGCATCAAGCCCGAGCAGTCCATCAACCGTTTCCTGGGCGGCCTGCCCCAGCGGTACGAATCGGCCGGGGGAGCGTGCAAGCTGGAGAGCGTGCTCTTCTCCATCGACACGGAGACCAAGCGGTGCGTGTCCGTGGAGCGGGTGGACATCCGGGACTGACCGGAAGAAAAAACCGGAGGAAAGAACCATGCTGAAGCTGATCCATGCCGCTGATTTTCATCTGAACGCGCCCTTTGCCGCCCTGCCCCCCGAGCGGGCGGCGGAGCGGCGGGAGGAGCAGCGGCAGCTCCTCACCCGTCTGGCCGAGCTGGCCGAGGCGGAGCGGGCCGATCTGGTGCTGCTATCCGGCGACCTGCTGGACAGCGATCAGGCCCGCTATGAGACCGTCCAGGCCCTGGCCCGGGCCCTGGGGGAGATGAAGGCCCCTGTGTTCATCGCCCCGGGCAACCACGACTTCTGGTCCGCCCGCTCTCCCTGGAGCGCCGGGGCCTGGCCGGAAAACGTACATATCTTTTCCCGCTCCACCCTGGAGACAGTGGAGCTGCCCGGACTGAACTGCGCCGTCCACGGCGCAGCCTTCATCGCCCCCTCCTGCGACCGGTCTCCTCTGAAGGGCTTTTCCGCCCCGGAGGACGGCAGAGTCCATCTGATGGTCCTCCACGGCGACGTGGACGGCAGAGGGCGGTACGGCTCCATCGACCGGGCGGACATTGCCGCCAGCGGCCTGGACTACCTGGCCCTGGGCCATATCCACGCCTGCTCCGGCCTCCGGAAGGAGGGAAACACCTGGTGGGCCTACCCCGGCTGCCCCGAGGGCCGTGGCTTTGACGAGCTGGGGGACAAGGGCGTGCTGGTGGTGGAAGTGGAGAAGGGGGAGGTCTCCGCCAAATTCGTGCCCCTGTGCCGCCGGCGCTATGAAATCCTCACCGTGGACCTGTCCGGCGGGGAAAATCCGGCGGAGACCCTGGCCGCTGCCCTGCCCAGAGACGGGGAGAACGACATCTGCCGCATCATCCTCACCGGAGAGAGCGGCGTGGAGGGTCTGGACCTGGAGGCGCTGGAGGCGGTGGCCCAGCCCTATTTTTACAGCGTCACCCTCCGGGACCGGACTCGGGTCCGCCGGGACCTGTGGAGCCGGGCGGAGGAGGACACCCTCACCGGGCTGTTTTTGCGGCAGATGCAGGCCAGACTGGCCCAGGCGGAGACCGGCGAGGACAGGGCCCTGGTGGAAAAAGCCGTCCGCTTCGGTCTGGCGGCGCTGGAGAACGGGGAGGACTGCTGCCCATGAGAATCATCAAGATGACGGCCACCTTCGGCCGCCTGAATCACGCCGTGCTGGAGCCCGGACCCGGCCTGAACCTGATTGTAGCCCCCAACGAGAGCGGAAAGTCCACCTGGTGCGCCTTCCTGCGCTCCATGCTCTACGGCATTCCCACCCGGGAGCGGGACCGGCAGGACTATATTGCCGAGAAGAACCGCTACCAGCCCTGGTCGGGCAGCGCCATGGAGGGCGCTCTGGAGCTGGAGTGGCAGGGGAGACAGATCACCATCCGGCGGGGCCCCAGGGGCACCACACCCTTCGGCGCCTTCTCCGCCGTGTACAGCGACACCGGAGAGCCCGTCCCCGGCCTCACCGCCGCCAACTGCGGGGAGACCATCCTGGGCGTGTCCCGGTCCGTGTTTGAGAAGTCCGCTTTTGTGGGCCAGGGGGGCGCGGCTATCTCCGCCGACGCCGAGCTGGAGCGGCGCATCGCCGCCCTGGTGTCCTCGGGGGAGGAGGACGTGTCCTACTCCCAGGTGGAGGATACTTTGAAGGAATGGCTCAGGCGGAGAAAGTACAACAAGAGCGGCCAGATTCCCCGGCTGGAGAACGAGCTGGCCGTGCTGGACGACACCCTGGCCCGGCAGGACCAGGCTGCCCGCCAGGCGGAGGAGGCCCGCCGGGACCTGGAGGAGCTGACCCGCTGGCGGGACAGCCTGAAGACCGCCATTGCCACCTGGCAGAGCCGGGAGAACCGGGAGCGGCGGCGCATGTGGGAGGAGGCCGCCGCCGAGCTGGAGAAGGCCAGAAACGAGGTGGCCGCCCTGGAGGCGGACCAGAACCGCCACGGCGCGCCTCCAGACCGGGAGACCCTGCGCCAGGCCCAGGAGGACCTGGCCTATCTCAAGACCATAAACGCCAACCTGAAACTGGCTGAGGGCCAGGTGCAGGAGGCGGAGGAGAGGGCCCGGACGGCCCAGGCGGAGACAGCGGACGCCCTCTTCCCGGACATGACTGCCGACCAGGCCTGGCAGCAGGCCTCGGGCCACAGCGCCCGGGTCACCGAGTGCCGGGCCCAGGCCGCCCGCGCGGTGCGGGCCGGGTGGGCGGGCGCCGCGGCGTCCGTGGCGGCAGGGGCGGCAATCGCCGCCGCCGGCTGGTTCCTGCTGCCCCAGGCCGGGTATATCCTGCCCATTGCAGGCGCTGCGGTGCTGGTCATCGGCGCGGCGGTCTCCCTGGCGCTGAGCCGGGGCAGGGCGGGCAGGCTGACCGCAGAGGCGGAGGAGCTGCTGGGCCGCTACTCCGCCGAGTATCCCGACGACATCATCGCCCGGGCCAACGCCTTCCGGGAGAAGTGGGTGGCCGCTCAGGAGGCCCGCCGGAACGCTGAGGCGGTGGCGGAGGCCCGCCGCCGGCTGATTGCCCAGCGGGACGAGCTCACCGGGGCACTGATGGACCTGGTCCACACCTTTGAGCCGGGCGTGCGGGACTTTTTCGGCGTGTCCGCCGCCATCTCCCGGGCATTGAACCTGGAGGAGCGGCTGTCCACCGCCCGGGTGCGGCTGGCCGGGGCGGAGAAGCTCTCCGCCAGCCTGCCAAAGCCCCAGGCCATTGAGATGGAAGGAGACCCGGACGGGGCCCTGCCCGAGCACTTTGATCCGCAGGAGGCTGCCGCCGCCCTCTCCTCCGCCGAGGGGGAGATGAGCCGGCTGCGCAGCCTCCAGGCCATGGCCCAGGGGGAGATGAACACCCTGGGCGACCCGGTGCTGTTCCAGTCCAGGCGGGAGGAACTGACCGAGGAGCTGTCCCGCCGCCGGGAGGAGTACGCCGCTCTCACCCTGGCCCTGGAGGGGCTGGAGGAGGCCAACAGCCAGCTCCGGTCCCGGTTCTCCCCGGCCCTCAACGCCCGGGCGGGGGAGCTGCTCTCCCGGCTCACCGGCGGAAAATACAGCCGGGTGACCCTGACCCGGGAGCTGGAGGCCTCCGCCGAGGAGGCGGACAGCCCTCTGCCCCGGCGGACCCTGCTGCTGTCCCAGGGCACGGCGGAGCAGGTCTATCTGGCGGTGCGGCTGGCGGTGTGCCGCCTGGCCCTGCCCAAGGAGGACCCGGCGCCCCTGGTGCTGGACGACGCTCTGGACGCCTTTGACGACAGCCGCATGGCCATGGCCCTGGATGTGCTGCGGGAGCTGGCAGAGGAGCGGCAGATTCTCCTCTTCACCTGCCACGGCCGGGAGGCAGAGTGCCTCAAGGATGCGGGAGACGTGAAGGTGCTCACCCTCTCCGGGGGACAGTGAGAACCCCGGACAACAGCCTGCCGGAATTACGTTTCGGCAGGCTGTTTCTTGCAATATGGGGCGGGGCGCGGTATAATATATCATCTGCGGGATAGGAGATGAGGACATGGCCCGGGGAAAGCGTGAGCTGAGACCCGAAATCGAGCAGCTGAAGGGAAAGGCCGCCTGGAAGGGGGACCTGTACCTCTGGCTTCAGGCCTTTGTGCTTATTTCTGTGGCGGTGGTGCTGTGCTTCGTCTATGTGGGGCGGGTGGTCACCGTGTCGGGCAGCTCCATGGAGCCCACCCTGCACAACGGGGACATGCTGCTGCTGCGCAGCGGCGCGGCCAGCGTGGAGCAGGGGGACATTGTGGTGCTGACCCAGGAGGCATTTCTCGACGAACCCATTGTGAAACGGGTCATCGCCACCGGAGGCCAGACCGTTGTCATCAACTATATAGAAAACAGCGTCAGCGTGGATGGGGAGCGGCTGGAGGAGCCCTATGTGGCGGAGGCCATGGTTCAGCCCGCCTTTTCCTCCTCGCCCGTGGAGACAGTGACGGTGCCCGAGGGCGAGATTTTCGTCATGGGGGACAATCGGAACCACTCCTCAGACAGCCGGCATCCCAACCTGGGCACAGTGGATCTGCGCTGTGTGCTGGGAGAGGCCCGGGCGGTGCTGTTCCCTCTGGGGCATCTGCAAACAATCCATTAGGAGGCATAACCAATGGCGGAAGAAAAGCAACCTGAGACAGAGGAGGAGCAGGGCCCTGCCCTGCCCCAGGCGCTGTATGACTGGCTCCAGGCCCTGGTCATGGCCCTGGTGTGCATCATCCTCATCTTTACTTTTGTGGGCCGGTTCATCTATGTGTCCGGCCATTCCATGGAGCCCACCCTGTACGACAAGGACATGATGATCATCCAGGAGCTGGGCTATACCCCCAGGCAGGGGGACGTGGTGGTGCTCACCAAGCCCTCCGAGATTGCCGACGGCCCCATCGTGAAGCGGGTCATCGCCACTGAGGGCCAGACCGTGGAGATCGACTACAACGCCTCCTGCGTCTATGTGGACGGAGAGAAGGTAGACGACAGCTACCTGGGCGAGCCCATGCGCCAGCCCGGCGACCCCAACATGAGCATCACATCGGTGACGGTGCCCGAGGGCTGCATCTTTGTCATGGGCGACAACCGCAACCACTCCAACGACAGCCGGGACGTGCGGCTGGGGGTCATCGACGAGCGGTATGTCATCGGCCGGGCGATCTTTGTGGTGCTGCCCTTCGAGGACTTTGGAGCCATCGAATAAATCAGGGCATAAAAAGAGCCGTGTGCGCGGTACTGCGCACACGGCTCTTTTCCGTTTTTATGCCAGCTCCCGGTACATGGCGGGGGCATCGTTCTTCTTTACAGCCTCGGACACGGCCAGAACCTCCACCCGTACGGCCTTCTCGCCGAAGCAGATCTCCAGCACGTCCCCCTCCTTCACGTCGTAGGAGGCCTTGACCGGGCGGCCGTTGGCGGTGACACGGGCGTTGTCGCAGGCCTCGTTGGCCACGGTGCGGCGTTTGATGAGGCGGGAGACTTTAAGCCATTTATCAAGTCGCATGGGAAAACTCCTCTCTGAAAAAGAGCGGCTCCGGGCATCCGGAGCCGCTCCATGTGGGATGAATTTACTGGGCCACGGCGTCCTTCAGGGCCTTGCCGGGCTTGAACACAGGCACCTTGGAGGCGGGAATCTCAATGCTCTCCTTGGTCTTGGGGTTGCGGCCGATGCGGGCGGCGCGGCTCTTCACCTCAAAAGAGCCGAAGCCCACCAGCTGGATCTTGTCGTTCTCGGCCAGAGCGGCGGAGATCACATCCAAAGCGGCGTTGAGGGCGTTCTCGGTGTCTTTCTTGGAGAGGCCAGCCTTTTCAGCGGCGGCGTTGATGAGTTCGGCTTTATTCATGGTAAAAATTCCTCCTACATTTTGGCAGCGGTTCTCCGCCGCAGTTATCACTTAAAGCGTATCCGCTGTTAAGCCTCGTGCTTGGCCTGCTCCCATAGCTTGTCCAATTCCGCCAAATCCATGTCCTCCATGGGGCGGCCGCCGGCCAGCTCCTCCACCCGGCGGAACCGGGAGATGAACTTCTCCGTGGCCTTCTGAAGCGCGGCCTCCGGATCTACTTTCACAAAGCGGGCGGCATTGACGGCGGAGAAGAGCAGATCGCCCAGCTCCTCCTCCACGTTGCTGTTCTCAGCCACGGCGGCCTTGAACTCAGTGAGCTCTTCGGACAGCTTGTCCACTGCGCCGGACACGTCCGGCCAGTCGAAGCCGGCTTTCTTTGCTTTTTTCTGGACCTTCTCGGCCCGCCACAGGGCAGGCAGAGAGCGGGCCACGGCGTTGAGGGCGTCGGTGTGGGTGGCCTGGTGCTTCTCCTTCCGCTTGAGGGCCTCCCAGTTGGTGAGGACCTCACCGGTGCCGGAGACGGCCACGTCGCCGAACACATGGGGGTGGCGGTAGATGAGCTTTTTGCACACCCCGTCAGCCACGCCGTTCAGATCAAAGGAGCCCTGTTCCTCCTCTATCCGGGCATGGAGGGCCACCTGGAGGAGCACATCGCCCAGCTCCTCCTTCAGGTGCTCGGCGCTGCCCTCGTCAATGGCCTCCACGGCCTCATAGGCCTCCTCAAGGAAATCCCGCCGGATGCTCTCGTGGGTCTGTTCGGCGTCCCAGGGGCAGCCGCCGGGCGAGCGGAGAATCCGCACAATTTCCACCAAATCGTTCACATCATAGGAATCCTTGTACTGAAAATCTACCATACTTTGTACACTCCTGCAAGCGCTTTTTGCCTTTTTTACACGCCGGATAGGGAAAAAAACGTTATTTTCATAGGACTGGCAGCCGCTCCGGGGCGCTGGCCGGGGCGGCTGCCGGGCTATTGATTATTTAATGTGCAGAATCCTGGCAATTTTGTCGCCTTTGGGCATGAGCTCCAGGTCCTCCCGGGAGATGACCCGCAGAGCCAGCACCAGCACCAGGTAAACCACCACGCCCACGCCGATGCCGCCGATGGTAGCCAGGGCGTTGCCAAAGTGGAGGAAGTTGGTGAGCAGGCCGTAGGTGGCCCAGGCGGCGGCGGCCATAATGGCCGAGGGCACAAAGGGCTTGAGGAAGGCCCGCAGGAAGCTGGGAGGCGCAGGGATGGAGCGGCGGATGATGAAAATCTCCAGGGCGCTGATGACAATGAAGCAGCACAGGGTGCCCACCGGGGCGCCGTTGATGCGGATGTCCGGATTGCCCACCAGGATGAAGTTGACAATCACCTTTACCACGCCGCCTATGATGACCGCCAGGATGGGCAGGTTGACCATGCCGTTAGCCTGGAGGATGGAGTTGCACAGCAGCTGGAGGGCCACAAAGATGGAGGCCAGGCCCAGTACGGACAGCAGGGGACCGGCCACCTCCACGTCAATGGCGGGGAAAAGCAGGCCCATGATGGGGCCGCCCAGGGCGAACAGGCCCATGCCCATGGGCAGGGCCAGCAGCAGGCCGATGCGCAGGGCGGACTCGCTGACCTTCTGGGCCCCCAGGTGGTCCCGCCGGGCCAGGCTGGCGGAGACGGCGGGGATGATGCAGGCGGTGAGGGGAACCATCATGGAGAAAGGCAGATTGTAGATGGACATGGTCTTGGAGTAGATGCCGTAGAGATTGCGGGCGGCGTCCAGGGCGGGGCCGGTGCCGTCGGCATTCAGAAGCAGGCCGTCCACATTCTCAAAGATGTTGGTGAGCTGGCTCATGACCAGCTTGGTGTCAACGAGGGTGACCAGAGAGGTGGCGGCGGAGCCCAGGGTGATGGGGATGGCCAGCCGCAGCAGATTGGCCAGAATGCGGCCGGAGCGCTCGGGGGTGTCGGTGGCATGGGTGCGGCGGCGTCCCCGGTCCCGGAAGAACAGAAATAGGATATACAACAGGGCCACCACGCTGCCGCAGGACACGCCGATGATGGCGCCTACGCTGCCCAGCTCGGGCTTCTGGACCACGTTGACCAGGAAGAGGGCCAGGGCCAGGCCCACCACCAGCTTGAAGAAGGCCTCGATGACCTGGGAGATGCCGGTGGGCATCATGTTGAAGTGGCCCTGGAAGTATCCGCGGAAGGCGGACATGACGCACACGCACAGCACCGACGGGGCCAGCGCCATGACGCAGTACACCGCCTTGGGGTTGCTGATGACGATCTGGGCCATAGGCGCGGCCAGCACGGTCATGCAGAAGAAGCTGACCAGGCCCAGGACAAGGAAGGTAACAAAAGCCACCCGGAAGGTGCGCTGGACCTGGTTGTGGCGGCCCAGGGCGTTGGCCTCGGAAATGGTCTTGGACAGGGCCACGGGCAGGCCGGCGGTGGAGATGGTGAGGAAGAAGTTATAGATGTTGTAGGCGCTGTTGTAGTCGGCCATCACCTCGTCGGAGAGAATGTTCCCCAGGGGGATGCGGTAAATGGCGCCGATGACCTTCACCAAAATGGCGCTGACAGCCAGAATGGCTGCGCCGCCGAAGAAGGTGCTTTTCTTTTCTGCGTTTGACAAGGGCTACATTCCTTTCACGGGACAGCCGCCGGGCGGCTGTGTTGGTTGGCGGGCGGCTCAGCCGAAGAGCAGGGGCAGGGCATACGCCTCAACCTCCCGCTTGACCCGGTCGATGTCAATGGTGAGGAAGGCCCCATCCTTGTATATGACCTTGCCCCGGCACATATTCATGGACACGTCGCAGCCGTGGGCGGCGTAGACCAGGTTGGAAATCACGTCGTGCCGGGGCATCAGGTTAATGTGGCTGAAGTCCACCAGGATGAGGTCGGCATCGCAGCCCACGGCAATACGGCCGGTGTTCCGGCCCAGGGCCTTTGCGCCGTTGACGGTAGCCATCCGCAGAGCGTCGGAGGGCAGCAGAGCCAGAGGATTGTGCTCCACCCCGTTCTGAAGCATGGCGGCGATCTTCATGTCCTCAAAGAGGTCGGTGGTGTTGTTGGAGGACACGCCGTCAGTGCCCAGGGCCACGTTGACCCCGGCCTTCCGCATGCCAATGACAGGGGCTACGCCGCTGCCCAGCTTCAGGTTGGAGCAGGGGTTGTGGACGGCGGACACGCCGTGCTCGGCCATGATAGCCCAGTCGTCCGGCGTGGTCCATACGCAGTGGGCGGCGATGGCCCGCACATCCCACAGGCCGTGCTTCTCCATCACCTGAACCGGGGTCATGCCCCAGCGGCTCAGGCACTCCTCATGCTCGGTTTTGGTCTCGGAGATATGGATGTGCATGCCCAGGCCTTTATCTCTGGCGTACTGGGCCACCCCGTCCCAAATCCGGGGGGCGGCGAAGGAGGTGTACTCCCCGTGGAGGCAGGCGTCAACGCGGATCTGGCCGTTGTTATACCCATGCCATTTGTCCACCAGCTCCCGGGTCTCCACGCAGGAGGTCCAGGTGGAGAAGTCGGCGGCGGGGTCAAAGGCGGTGACGCCCCGGGCGATGTTGGCGTTGATGCCGGCGGCGGCCACCTCCTGGCAGATCTCGTCGCAGAACATATACATGTCGGCCAGGCAGGTGGTGCCCGACATGATCATCTCGGCCAGGCCCAGGGCGGCGGCGGAGCGGATGGCCCGGCCGTCCCACTTGTCCTCCACCGGGAAGATAAATTTGTTCAGCCAGTCCTGGAGATTGTTGCCGTCGCCGTACCCCCGCATGAGGGTCATGGGCACATGGGTGTGGGCGTTGACCAGACCGGGCATGAGCACCTTGCCGGCGGCGTCAATAACCTCCTCAAAGGTCCCCTGTGGGCGCTCAGCGCCCACATAGGAGATCTTGTCCTCCTCCACAGCAACAAAGGCTCCTTCCAGCACCGTGTTTTTCTCATCCATCAGCACGGCGGTGGCGTTTTCAAACAAAACAGACATGGGAAAACCCCCTTATCTCAGAATTCAGTGGGGAAAAAACCGCGGAGACGGACGCCGGAACCGGCGCCGTCTCCCATGGAGCGGTTATCCTTACAGCTTCTTCAGGCAGGAGAGCACCAGCCGGGAGAATTTGTCCTTGCAGGCCTCGGCGGCGTCCAGCACCTCCTGCTCGCTGAGGGGCTGATCCAGGATGCCGGCGGCCATGTTGCTCAGCAGGGTGAAGCCCAGCACCTGCATGCCGCAGTGGCCGGCCACGATGACCTCGGGGGCAGTGGACATACCCACCGCGTCGCCGCCCAGGATACGGGCCGCCCGCACCTCGGCGGGAGTCTCGTACTGGGGACCGTAGCAGTAGAAGTAGACGCCCTCACGCAGCTCGATGCCCAGCTCGGCAGCGGCCTGACGGGCCAGATCCCGCAGGGCGGGGGTGTACAGGGAGGAGGCGTCGGGGAAGCGGACGCCGAACTCGGGCAGGTTCTCGCCCCGGAGGGGGGACTCGGAGAACATCTTGATGTGGTCGGTGATGAGCATCAGGTCGCCGGCCTTCCAGTCGGTGCGGACGCAGCCGGCGGCGTTGGTGACGATGAGGGTGTCGGCGCCCAGCAGGCGAAGCACACGCACGGCGTAGGACACCTCCTCATAGGAGTAGCCCTCGTAGTGGTGCATACGGCCCTGCATCACGGCCACAGGCTTGTCCTCCAGATAGCCGAACACCAGCTGGCCCTTATGGCCGGGAGCGGTGGAGGCCTTGAAGTGGGGAATCTCCTTATAGGGCACCACAATGGGCTCCTTCACCACGTCGCCCATGAAGCCCAGGCCGGAGCCCAGCACCATGGCTGCCTTGGGGATAAAGTCACCGATCTTGGAGCGGATGTAGTCTGCGCTCTCCTGATACTGGGCAAAGGTATAGTGCATACGATTGTCCTCCTTTGTAGTGGTTGGAGCCGGGCGGCGGGCCCGCCCGGCGTGAGTGGAAGGAAAGAAAACAAATCCGTCCGACGTCAGAAGGGCCGGCCGCAGCGCTTGCAGAACTTGTCGTCCCGGCCGCAGGAGGCGCCGCAGGCGGGGCACTCCTTGGCGTGCTTCAGGGCGGCAATGCGGTCCTTCAGTTCGTCGATGGCGCGATTCTTCTCGTCAATCTGGCCCAGAGTCTCCTCCAGCGCGGACTGGTCGGCGGAGCGGCCCAGATGGGTGTCGTAGACCGTCTGGCCTACCTCCCGTAGCAGGTTGTTGATGTCGGTCTTCAGGTCAAAAATCTTCATGTTCAGCTTGGCAATGTCCACAGTCTGCCCGGCGCATTTGGCGGCATACCGGGCGGTGGTGCCCGCAGCCTCGCTCACAGTCAGGGCAGTGCCTCTCACCCGATCCAGCAGCTCTCTCACGCGTTCATCCATACCGGAGAACCTCCTTTTTCAGCGTTCAGGCCATAGTATGCGGCAAGTCAGAGGTATTTTACACCAGAGGCGGGAAAAAAGCAACGGACACACGGCTGTTATCGGAGAAAAGCGGGACAAAACTTCCGTTCAAACTGGAAAAAACGGCAGAAAAAGCCCGCTGTTCCCCCGGATGGGAACAGCGGGCGGAAGAGACGCAACAGGAAGGGGCGTTAGTCGTTCCTACCCCAGTTTTCCGTCAGACGGGCGTACTGGTCCGCGTTGATGTGGACCTTGCCCCGGACGATGGAGAGATAGTCCCCGTCCTGGAGCTGCTGGAGGCAGCGGTCCACGGTCTTGGCGCTCATGATGAGCTCGCTGGACATGGTCTGACGGGTCTTGGTGACCACCGTCTCACGAGCGGCGGTGGGGGGCGTTATGGAGCAGTAGCGCAGCAGGTAGATGGCCACCTTGTCCAGGCTGGAGCGGAAGGCGGACTTGCCCCGGTAATAGGAGCTGTCATAGGTCTTGCGGTTGCACAGGGCGGAGACCATCCGCAGGAAGGGCAGGTCGTTGTCCAGCCAGCGGGAAACCATGGCAGCGTCGCAGCGGATCATGTCGCAGTCGGTGTTGGCCATGACATTGGAGGCGTAGACCGGCATGTCGGCCAGCAGCTCCAGGTCGGAGAGCATGCTGGGGGCGTCCAGGGTGATGAAGCTGGACTTCTTGCCGTCCTCCGTCTCGCTGAAGGTGAGCAGCTCGCCCATGAGCAGGAACCAGGCGTACTTTACCGGCTCCTCCTGGCGCACCACCACCTGCCCGGCGGGGACCCGGACCAGAGTGCCGCTGTCCAGCAATACAGGGGGGACCTTGTTGAGAAATTCCGCGACTTTCTTGCTGCTCTCGCGATAGCTGGTGAGATCCATGGTTGCCGCCTCCAGAAATGTGAAGTCAATGTGTCTTGCTCTCTATTTTACATAAGTACAGGGGAAAAAGCAATATAAAATTGGACAATTGGCTAAAATAGGAAGCGGAAGAACAAGCGAAAGATATAGAGAGAAAGGGCCGTGCTTACAGCACGGCCCTTTCCAAGTCAGGAAAAGTGGTTATTGGGCCAGGAACAATGCCAGCCGCTGGAGCATAACGGCGGCTTCGGATCGGCTGGCGGTTTCGTTAACAGCGAGCGTACCGTCAGAACGGCCATTTATTATTCCAGCGCCAACTGCCCACTGAAGTGCAGCGGGAGCACCAGCTCCATCGGAGAAGGAACTCAGATCGGCAGAGACAGTACGATTACCATCCATAAGAGCCATGAAATCATAGAGAGCCTGGGCAATCTGGCCGCGGGTGAGAGCGACAGAACCTGTGGGTAGAGCGTTCGAAGAAGCCCAACTAGTAGCGCTTTCTGCGGCAGGAGTACCAGCGAGAGCGTATAGGGCATTGGCCAGCATATCACCGGTAAAGCTACCGGCAGGATCAAAACCGCCATTAGAGGCAGTCATAAGACCGTTGGCATAGGCGTGGGCGGCAGCGTCCTCATACCAGGAGCCTGCGGCCACGTCAGTCCAGGGCGTGGGATGGTACACAGAGGTGCCGTCCTCTGCACGGCTGAACTGGGTGAAGAACTTCCAGATGCGCTCGGCAGAGGGAAGGTAAGCACTATGACCCAGCTTGGAGATCGAGGAGAGAAGAGTAGAGGGCACGCCGTCGCGGTCAAGCATCTCGTGGATGGACCAGATACCTGCGTCGCCGTGGTAGGCAGGGGCGCGGTTATAGGTATAGGTGCGGTCAAAGGTGGTGCCGAAGTAGTACTCCAGGCTCTCGTCATATATGCCGCTGTAAGTAAAGCCGTTCGTTTCTGCCAGCAAGGAGATGAAATCCACGGCGTAGGGGGTATCCTTGGGGAAGATGATGTGGAACTCTCCCTCACCGCCGATCCAGAAGGTGGGAATTTCCTGAGCAGGAACATCATAGGAAAAAGACTCTCGTCCCATATTGGGGATGGCCTCAGTGGGAGCAATGGCGGCAAAACGTTCGGTGTGCTCAAAACCGAGGGAGATAGTTTTCATTCCACCCATGGAGTAGCCGGTGGAGTAGACGCGGCTGGCGTCAATGGGATAGGTCTCAATGAGCTGATCCAGCAACTCTAACAGGTCAGCATTTGTCTGATTTCCGTTGACAGCCACAGTAAAAAAGCCGTACTGGTCACCCACAACGGGCCAGTCCATCAGATGGATATAGCCGTCAGGGTGCTGATTAGCCCCATGAAAGACAAAAACCAGGGGATACTTCCCGGAGGCAGCGGTGAGATCAATGGAGTCAGGCAGATAGATGCAGTACTCAAAGGAGACGCCGCTGGAGGCGGTAAAGCGCGTGACCCGCTCCTCAATACCGTAATCAGAATAGACTGAGTATTCGCCCACATAGGACACGCCGTCCATCATGCTCAGCCGGTTGGTGCGGCGAAGCGACGCCCAAGCGTTGAGGTTATCATCGCGGGAAAATTCGTCGGCATAGTGGAAGCCGGCGCCAAAGCCGTCCACCAGGTTGTCCCACTGGGCTACCCAGTATGTGGCGTCAGGTGTATCCAAATACTCTTTAACAAAGGCCTGGGCGCTGCCCTCGGCAAAGGTATAGAGGCGGAAGCGCCCGGCAAAGAGACGGCCGTCCTCTCCAATTCCGGTGTCGTAGGTGCCCTGCTGCTCCAGCTCATAGGTATAATCGTCGGTAATATTGGTGGCGAGGGTCTGCATCAGGGCATAATCGTCAGCCGTCCAGTTTTTCCCGTTGGAGGGGCTGACAAATACGATGTGGCCGTTTTCGTCGGCTGCCATCTGATCAAAGCCGCCGCGGGTCAGCGCTTCGTTGGCGGTGTCCTGTGTCCAGGCTTTATCGCCCAGGACAAAAATGACCGGCGTACTGTTTCCGCGGAACTTAAAGCCGTCGGGGATGTAGTGATAGTAGGTCGCCGTATTGGCTGGGGCGCTCTCGCTGCCCTTGACAACTGGCCAGGCAACCGTCTGCACCGTGACAGACGGACTGCTGTCAGCGGCCAGCGCCGGGAGACTGACAGAAAGCAACAGGGTCAGTACGAGCATTAAACTGAGTGCTTTTTTCATGTGGATCCTCCCTTGTTTCTTAGTATATCATTTCGGATTGTCGGTCCGTAATGACCTGTTTAAGCGGCAGACAAACTAAAGTTCCGGCAAAAAGTTGGAGAGAAGACGCTGATACTGGTCATAGCTAATGTGAATCTTGCCGTGGACGATGGAGAGATAATCCAGCTCCCGGAGGCGGATAATGCAGCGGTCCAGGGTCTTTTGACTAACCATGACCTCGCTGGCAATGAGCGCACGGGTGCGCTGAATGACAGTGTCCTGCTGAGGAGACGGAGCCCTGGCGGAGCAATACTGGAGAAGAAAGAGAGCAGTCTTATCTATACTGGAGCGGCAAGCAGAAGTGCCGCGCATATGGGAGAGAGCATAATTTTTCTTTGCTGTGATGGAGGTAACCAACCACAAAAATGAAATATCCTGGTGAAGTGTGGAGACAAAAAGGTCCAGCGGAATAGAGAGAGCCCAGCAGTCTGTGGCGGCGGCTACATTGGCAACATAAGTCTTTTCCCCTGCAAGAATCTCCAGATCTGAGATAATGGTGGGCGCGTTCATGGTCAGCAAAGTAGAGAATTTGCCATCTATGGTCTCGTTACAAGCCAAAAGCTCACCGCTTAGGGTGATATATACATGTTCCACAGGGTCATCACGCTTCACAAGGGTGTGCCCTAAGGGAAAATAAATTAAATTGGACTGGGAGAGAAGCGCAGGGGGAAGCTCATTGAGAAAAGAGGAAATGGAAGGGAAACGAATGGTCAGCGATGCAATATCCATAAAAAGGCTTCCTCTAAAGAAAAATAAGTCTAAGAAATAGAAGAGTAATATCATCTTTTTTATCTATTATACATAAAAGATGAAAAAAGAAAACGTCAAATGACTATTTTTGAAAATACGATAGAAAAATCAGAGCCGTCAAGCGACGGCTCTGATTTAAGCTCGCATCTGAAAAGTGTAGTATATCACTCAGTCCGGTACCGTTTCTGGGGGATATAGGTGGTGTGAAGCAGCTCGTGGGCCCGGTGCCCGCCGGGCTCGCCCAGGTACTCCTTGTACACCTGCTGGAGCACCGGATTCTCATGGCTGCGGCGGTAGGTCATGCCGGCATCCTGGGTGTAGAGGGCCTTGGCCCGGAGGGAGCGGATGTCAGTCCAGTTGCGCACGTCGGCGTGCTGAATGGGCTGGCCGCCGCCGTTGATGCAGCCGCCGGGACAGGCCATAATCTCGATAAAGTCGTACTGCATCTGGCCGGATTTGACCCCGTCCAGCACCTTCTTGGCGTTGGCCAGGCCGGAGACCGCGCACACCCGGACAGTCTTGCCGGGCAGGTCGTAGCTGGCCTCCTTGATGCCGGCCATACCACGGACCTCCGTGAAGTCCAGGGGCTTCATTTCGCCCTTGGTGACAATCTCCACCACGGTGCGCAGGGCCGCCTCCATCACGCCGCCGGAGGCGCCGAAGATGGTGGCCGCGCCGGTAGACACGCCCAGCATCTCGTCAAACTGGCCGTCAGGCAGGTTCTGGAACAGCAGGCCGGCCCGGGTGATCATCCGGCCCAGCTCCCGGGTAGTGAGGGAGATGTCCACAGGCAGCCAGCCGTGCTGGCGCATCTCCTCCCGCCGTACTTCGTACTTCTTGGCGGTGCAGGGCATGACGGACACCACCACAATGTCCAGGGGGTTGATGCCCATCTTCTCGGCGTAGTAGGTCTTGACCAGAGAGCCGAACATCTGCTGCGGGGACTTGCAGGTGGACAGGTTGGGAATCATCTCGGGGTAGTGCTGCTCGCAGAACCGGATCCATCCGGGGGAGCAGGAGGTGATGAGGGGCAGAGTTCCCCCCTCCTGGAGGCGGTGGAGGAACTCGGTGCCCTCCTCCATGATGGTGAAGTCGGCGGCGTTGTCCACGTCAAATACCTTGTCAAAGCCCAGACGGCGCAGGGCGGTGACCATCTTGCCCTCCACATTGGTGCCGATAGGCATGCCGAAGCACTCGCCCAGGGTCACCCGGATGGAGGGAGCGGGGCCCACCACCACGTGCTTGGTGGGGTCGTTGAGGGCGGCCCACACCTTGGCGGTGTCGTCCTTCTCCTGGAGGGCGCCGGTGGGGCAGGCCACGATGCACTGGCCGCAGGACACGCAGTCCACCTCGTTCAGGTCCCGGTCAAAGGCGCAGCCCACGTGGGTGGCAAAGCCCCGGTCGTTGCAGCCGATGACGCCCACCTCCTGACTCTTGCGGCACACGGCGGTGCACCGGCGGCACAGGACGCACTTGGAGTTGTCCCGGACCAGATGGGGCGCGGAGTCCTCAATCTGGGGGGGCAGGTTGTCGGCGGCGTACCGCACGGCGTCGATGCCCAGGTCCCGGGCCAGATCCTGCAGCTCGCAGCGGCCGCTGCGGGAGCAGGTGAGGCAGTCCATCCGGTGGTTGGACAGAATCAGCTCCAGGGTGAGCTGGCGGGAGTGGCGGACCTTCTCGGTGTTGGTAAAGACCTCCATCCCCTCGCTGACCGGGTACACGCAGGAGGCCACCAGGCTCTTGGCGCCCTTGACCTCCACCACGCAGATACGGCAGGCGCCAATCTCATTGATGTCCTTGAGGAAGCACAGGGAGGGAATTCTGATGCCTGCGTTCCGGGCCGCCTCCAGCACGGAGGTGCCGGCGGGCACAGAGACCGGGATATTGTCGATTTTCAGATTGACCATTTTCTGTTCCATCTTCTTTCCCCTCCTTTAGCCCTTGAGAATGGCGCTGAAGCGGCAGTTATCCATACAGACGCCGCACTTGATGCACTTGCTCTGGTCGATGACATGGGGCGCGCGGACCGCGCCGGAGATGGCGCCTGCCGGGCAGTTCTTGGCGCAGAGGGTGCAGCCCTTGCACTTGGCGGGGTCGATGGTATAGCGCAGCAGGTTCTTGCATACGCCGGCGGGGCAGCGCTTCTCCACCACGTGGGCCACATACTCATCCCGGAAGTGCTTCAGGGTGGACAGCACCGGGTTGGGTGCGGTCTGGCCCAGGCCGCACAGGGCGCTGGACTTCAGGTGGTAGCACAGCTCCTCGATGGTGTCCAGGTCCTCCAGGGTGCCCTCGCCCTCGGTGATCTTGGTCAGCAGGCCCAGCAGACGCTTGGTGCCGATGCGGCACACTGAGCACTTGCCGCAGCTCTCGTCCACGATGAACTCCAGGAAGAACTTGGCGATGTCCACCATGCAGTTGTCCTCATCCATGACGATGAGGCCGCCAGAGCCCATCATGGAGCCGATGGCGCCCAGGGAGTCGTAGTCCATGGGGGTGTCGATGAGGCTGGCGGGGATGCAGCCGCCGGAGGGGCCGCCGGTCTGGGCGGCCTTGAACTTCTTGCCGTTGGGGCAGCCGCCGCCGATGTCCTCGATGACGGTGCGCAGGGGGGTACCCATGGGGATCTCCACCAGGCCGGTGTTGGTGATCTTGCCGCCCAGGGCAAAGACCTTGGTGCCGGTGGACTTGGGGGTGCCGATGGCGGCGAACTTGTCGGCGCCGTTGTTGAGAATCCAGGTGATGTTGGCGTAGGTCTCCACGTTGTTGAGCAGGGTGGGACGCTCAAAGAGACCCTTGTTGGCGGGGAAGGGAGGACGGGGATGGGGCTCGCCACGCTTGCCCTCGATGGAGGTCATAAGGGCGGTTTCCTCGCCGCAGACGAAGGCGCCCGCGCCCAAGCGCAGCTCCAGATTGAAGGAGAAACCGGAATCAAAGATGTTGTCGCCCAGCAGGCCGTAGTCCTTGGCCTGCTTGATGGCGATCTCCAGACGCTTGACGGCGATGGGGTACTCGGCGCGGACGTAGATGTAGCCCTGCTGAGCGCCGATGCAGTAGCCGGCAATGGCCATGGCCTCAATGACGCTGTGGGGGTCGCCCTCCAGCACGGAGCGGTCCATGAAGGCGCCGGGGTCGCCCTCGTCGGCGTTGCAGCAGACGAACTTCACCCCGTCGGGGGAGACGGCGTCATGGGTGAACTGCCACTTCCGGCCCGTGGGGAAGCCGGCGCCGCCCCGGCCCCGGAGGCCGGAGGCCAGAATCTCGTCGATGATCTGCTGGGGCGGGATCTTCTCGGTGAGGATGCGGCCCAGGGCGGCGTATCCGTCCACACCGATGTACTCGTCGATATCCTCGGGGTTGATAACGCCGCAGTTGCGCAGGGCGATGCGCAGCTGGTGCTTGTAGAAGGTGGTCTCGGACAGGCTGGTGGCGGTGCCGCCCTCGTCGCTCTCCATGTGGAGCAGCCGCTGGACGATACGGCCCTTGACGATGTGCTCGGAGACAATCTCGGGCACGTCAGCCGGGGTGACCTTGGTGTAGCAGGCGCCCTCGGGGTAGATCATGACGATGGGGCCCATGGCGCACAGGCCGAAGCAGCCGGTCTTGACCACCTGGGCCTCCTTGGCCATGCCCTGGGCCTCCAGCTCGCGCTCAAAGGCCTCAATGATCTTCAGGCTGTTGGAGGAGGTGCAGCCGGTGCCGGTACAGACCAGGATGTGGGATCGAACCAGATTCATGCCGCATACCCTCCTTTATTCCGCCGCGCCGATGGTGTACTCGGTCACCACCTGGCGGTTGACCAGATGGTCGGCCACAATCCTGGGCACCATCTCGGGCTTGAGTTTGACATAGGTGACCTTCTCCTCGCCGGGGACGTATACCTCGGCGATGGGCTCCAGCCGGCACACGCCGATGCAGCCGGTCTGGGTGACGGTGACGTCTTTCAGATTTCGCTTGTTGACCTCCTCCAGGAAGGCCTCCAGGACGGGACGGGCGCCGGCGGCGATGCCGCAGGTGGCCATGCCCACCACCACGCGGATGGTATTCTCATCGGACTCACGCAGACCGACCTGCTTCTGCATGCGGTCCCGGATGGCCTTCAGTTCTTCCAGGCTTTTCACAAATTCATCCCCCATTCAAACAAGTTGGCTTCCGCCCGGACGGAGCGCGCCCCGCCGGGCTGCCGCCGGCACGGGGAGACCCCGCCGCGGTCCTGTCAGCGGGATGGAAACATCCCGCGCCGTGATCAAACGCTCTGCTCCAGATCCTCCAGATAGCCCCGCATCCACACGGCCACCTCCGGCTCGGCCAGGGAGATGCCCTCCCCCAGCACGGCGCGGATCTCCCGGGTGTCAAAGGTAAAGGAGCTCCGGGGCGTGGTGTGGGTGTAGATGGTGTCCACCTCCGGCGCGCCCTGCACCAGCAGGGCCACCGTACCCGCCATGTCGCCCAGGGGAGGGCAGTCGATGTGGCCGGTGCAAAACCGGGCGGTCACCGTGGTGCCCACCCCCACCGTGCTCTCAATGGCCAGGCTGCCACCGGTCTGCTCCGCCGCCATGCGGAGGAGGGGCAGGCCCAGGCCCACCTTGCGGGTGGTGCGGGTAGTGGTGAAGGGGTCGGTGACCGATGCCAGAAATTCCGGCGTCATGCCCCGGCCGTTGTCCCCGATGACCAGGGTGATCTGTCCGTCCTGATCGGTCAGGGACAGCTCCAGCCTGGTGCATCCGGCGGAAATGGAGTTCTGGGCAATGTCCAGAATGTGAAGGGAAAGCTCTTTCATTATTCCGCTCCCTCCGGCGGACAATTATTCGTATTTGTCAAGGATAGGCCCGACCTGGTCGGGGGTGAGGCGGCCGTATACATCGGAGCCCACCATCATGACCGGGGCCAGACCGCAGGCGCCCACGCAGCGGCAGGCGTCCAGAGAGAACTTGCCGTCCGGGGTAATGGAGCCGGGACGGATACCCAGCTTCTTCTCTACCGCGGAGAGAATGTCCGCCGCGCCCTTGACGTAACAGGCGGTGCCCAGACAGACGGAAATCTGGTGCCGGCCCTTGGGATTCATGGAGAACTGGGCGTAAAATGAGGCGACGCCATAGACCTCGGAGAGGGGAATGTCCAGCCCCTCCGCAATCATAATCTGAACCTCTTCCGGCAGGTAGCCGAAAATCTCCTGAGCGGCCTGGAGCACGGGCATGGTGGAGCCGGGCTGACCCTTGTGCTCGGCGATGACCTGGCGCAGCCGCTCCTCCTGCTCAGGCGTCCCGTTGTAGGGCACAACGGTCTTGCAGTTTGGCATGTAGGTGTCCTCCTTTTTCGTATATGTTCTCAATGTATGGGCTTTGTTTTGGCCTAATATTTGTTCATTATATCTAACTTTTTTGAAGGGTGCAAGAGGCAATCCGGACAATTGTCAAAATTATGTGGGAAAAGGGTTGAAAATTCAAGGTGACATTGTTTTGAAAGCCTTGAAATCAGGGCGCTTGAGCCAGCTCAGCAGAGCGGCCGGATTTTTTTCTGTCAGCGTGATCTGCTGGCAGGCGTCCATGACCTGATCCAGATAGTGGGCGTCCGAAGCGGTGATCACCGGCAGCCCCTTCAAATCGGGCCGGTCCAGAAAGCTGGGGGGACAGGCGCGGGAAACCTCCGCGAAGGGAAAGCCCAGCTCCGGGTCCCACAGGCCCAGGTTGGAGATGAGGGAGAAGGAGGGGCGGTCGATGTGGGCGGGCCAGCAGACCCCGCCCAGGGCCGCCACCAGGCCGGGCGCCTCATAGATGCCGATGCCGGTGGCGGCGGAGAGCATGCGCCGCTCCTCACCCAGCGCGGTGTCCCGGCTGTCCATCTTCACCTGAGGGCCAAAGATTCGTGGGTTATTCTCCAGGGGCGGCAGGCGGCGGAATACTTCGGCTTCAAAGACCCGGGCGGCATCCAGATCCCCGAATACGCACACCAGGTGGACCTCCTCGGCAGTGGTCAGCTCCATCCCCGGCAGGGCGATGATGCCATACCGTTCCGCAGCCTCACAGAAGGCGGCGCAGTTGCCCACCGTGTTGTGGTCAGTGAGGGCGGCGGCCTCAATGCCCGCCAGCGCACACATTCCCGCCAGGTTGGCGGGGGTGTTGTCTTCAGAGCCACAGGGCGACAGACAGGAATGGAGATGCAGATCGAAAGTAAGGTTTGGGATGGAACTCACCGCCTTTCAGCATCAGAAGGGCAACACCTGTCTGACGCCCTAACAGGCGTTTTGCGGAGCAAAACCCTGATGCCGGGCGGATTCACTCCGCCCGAGCAGATAAAAAAGACGGGGTCCCCGCCCGGCTAAAGCCGGGTGGGGCGACAGACAGGAGTGGAGATGCAGATCGAAAGTAAGATTTGGGATAGAACTCACCGCCTTTCAGCATCAGAAGGGCAACACCTGTCTGACGCCCTAACAGGCGTTTTGCGGAGCAAAACCCTG
>NZ_CALXGI010000021.1 GCF_944387805.1 uncultured Pseudoflavonifractor sp.
GGAGTCCTTTTTTTGTCCATAGCTATAAGCTCTTTATCCACTGGCAGACCCAGTGGTTCTTTAAGCAACAGAAAAGGCCGGCAGCTTCTCCTTTGAGAAGCTGCCGGCCCTTTTCGGATAGATAGAAGAAACCCCCAGAGCCATTGCGGCTCTGGGGTTTCTTTTTGGCAGCGGGAGAAGGATTCGAACCCTCACAAACAGAGTCAGAGTCTGTCGTGCTACCCTTACACAATCCCGCTATTTTGTTTCGCTCATTCGCAAGCGCAGGATTTATTATACCAGAATCCCGCGATTTGTCAAGCATGATTTTCAATATTTTTTTATTTTTTTCGGCACGGGAAAATTCCTGTCTTTTTATCCCTATTTATCTGAGTTTCCATCTGAAAAGTTTCTGCCGGCCGCACCGAGCCGGAGTCAAAAAGCCGTCCGGAGGAGAGGCATCTGCCCACCTCCGGACGGCTCCGGCTGCGCTTTAGTACTGCTCGGGACGATTGCTCTTGTTCTGAGCCTGGTCCTTTTTCTTGTTCTGAGGATTCTGACCGTTGGTCTTATCCTGGGGACCCATGTTGGTTTTATTCTGCTTCTCGTTCTGCACAAAGCTCACCTCGCTTTCACTGGCCATATTCTCCCCCTGTTTTCTGCGGCTTATACGCAAATATTTCATATCAGCCAAAAATTTTTTAAATAGGAATACCATATTCGCCCAGCCCGTGTTATACTTCTCTCAGAAGAGCCCCACGACATATTTTCAGATAGGAGGAGTCGGCCATGAGATGCCCCTTCTGTTCCAACCCAGAGAGCAAGGTTGTGGACTCCCGCCCCTCGGATGAGGGCGCCAGCATCCGCCGCCGCCGGGAATGCCTGGTGTGCCACAAGCGCTTCACCACTTACGAGACTATGGAGAGCCTCCCCATGGTAGTTATAAAAAAGGACGGCAGCCGCCAGACCTTTGACAAAAGCAAGCTGCTCAACAGCATGATCCGTGCCTGTGAGAAGCGGACGGTTCCCTTTGACACACTCAACCGCATTGCCGATGAAATTGAACTCACCCTTCAGAACGAGATGGACCGGGAAATCCCCTCTGCACGCATCGGCGAGCTGGTGATGGAAAAGCTCAAGGATGTGGACGAGGTGTCCTATGTCCGTTTTGCCTCTGTGTATCGCCAGTTCAAAGACATCAGCACCTTTATGGAGGAATTGAACAAGCTGCTCAAGGAACACTGAGCACACCTGCCCCTCAGGTAAAAACAGCAGGGACCGCATTTGCGGTCCCTGCTGTTTTATTCTTTCCCGCCGCTGTCTGCCGGGAGCGAGGGCCGGGTGGGCGTGACCTCCGTCCCGCCGTTCTCCCCCTGCTGTCCGGAGGGTTCCGGCTGATTGGGTGTGACCCTGCCGCCGTCCTGGCTGGAAGAAGGGCTGGTACCCTCCGTCCGGGAGGGCTGCACCTGCTCTTCACTTTCCGAAGGACTCGGTACGGCAGAGGGCTCGCCGCTGTGCACGATCGCGGGCGTCTCAGACGGCTGGGGTTGGTTGACCGCCGATGCCAGAAACAGCCCCAGGGCCATACCGATGGCCAACAGGAGCAGAGCGGCAGAGGCCACCAGCGCTATAAACACCGGCCGCAGCTTTTTCGGCTTGCGGCCCTTGCTCTCTCTGGGCTGCTCCCCCCCTCCTTCATCCATCATATCCCGAAGGATATCATCGTCCTCTGTGTCAGCCGCACTGGCAGCAGTCCCTTTTGGGGGAAATTCATCCTGGTCCGGGCTCACTCCCCCGCTCTGCTTCTCCTTCAGCAGCATGGGACGGAGCATTTTTAGAATTTTATCCACACGCACTGTTCTTGGTGCTTTGTTTTTCTCTGACACCTGATTCCACACGCGCAGCTCGATCCCCCCGATCTGCTGCTCTATCATTCGGCAGGCCAGAAGCTCGGAGTGCAGGTTCGCCCGGCTCTTCCCAGGCGCCAGCCATATACCCAGCCTCCGCTCCTTTTTCATAGTGCGCAGCAGTCCGTCCAGTCTCTCCAGCAGTCGGGGCCACGCCTCGCCCCACTTCAGCTCTGCCGCCTGGAGCAGATCCCACACGCCCGCATTCTGGTAGCCGTTTTCATCAAACCAGTCCCACAGGCGGTGCAGGCACTCCTCATCCGGCTTCTCCAGCTGCAAATAGGCCCGGTAGCTGGTCATGCTCTCCAGCATCTTCCGCCGCGCTTCCAACTGCTGCTGCCAGCTCTGATACCACCGCTCCAGCTCCATCTGCTCCGGTGCGCTGTCTATCAGGCCTCGGATATTGGCGTAGAACTCCCGGGTCTTTTCCTCAGACAGCGTCCCATCCTTCAGCCGGGCCATAGCCAGCCCTGCCAGCTTGTTCAGGCAGCTGTGCCGCACGCCCTCCTGGCAGCAGTTCAGGCTGTCCACCTGTTCCCGCAGCTGTCTCCAGTCCCATCCGCAGGGGATGGCCCGTTCAAACTCCTCCTGCCGGACGCGGTTTGCCGCCTCAATATCCCGGCGCAGCACCTCGCGGCGTTCCCGCACTGCCGCCCTGTCCAGAACTCCCTGCTCCCCGGCATTGCGGCAGCGGTCCAGACGGGCAGCGTCCTCTGTCAGCTGCTCCAGGGTGCGCGGCCCGGCAGAGGTTATCCGGTTCAGCAGTTCTGCGGAGAACGCCTTGTCCAGTCCCCGGCCCAGAATGCGGAATATCTCCCCATAGGCCGAAAGGCCATGGTCCAGTTCCTCCGGTCCGGCAGCCCGAAGCAGGTCTTCGTCCTGTCCCAGGGCGCGCTCCAGGGCTCCCTGGGCGCTGAGTCTGCCCCTGATCTCCTCCTCCAGCCTGCTCCGCTCCCGCTGGCTCAGATGTTGCTTCAGCTGGCCGCAGTACTGCCTGAGGGCAGTGCAGTCCATCGGCTTGCGGCTGAGCTGATACTGCCGCCAGAAGTTGACATAGCGCTCCTCGGTCAGGCGGTCCAGCGTCTCGTCCCGCTCCACCTCGCCGGCCACGGTCCGGAGTATCTCCGGATTGAACGCTGCGGTATGGATGAGTTCCGCCGTCTCAGGGCGGAGGGAGCTGCTGACAGGCCACGCGCCATCCTCCAGCCGGATGGCCGTCCGCTCTCCGGCCCGTACCGCAGTGCCCTCCGGGGCGAAGAGAACGGCAAAGCTCCGCTTGCCCGTCTCGTCCGGGTTGGTGGCAAAGCTGAGATAGCGCCACAGGCCGGCGGGCACGCAGCTGAGTACCCGTTCTATAACGGTACGGCAGTAGGCGGCATAGTCCTCACTGCTCGGGACCAGGATGACCAGGCTGCCAAAGTCGTTGGTCATACCTTTGGAGAGGCAGCAGCAGGCCAGGTCCGCCTGTTGATCCGGCGTCAGCGGCAGCTGGCACAGTGTCTCCCGCAGTCCGGCACCCCGCCGGGGCCAGCCATTGCTCAGCTGCGTCCCCCCGCTGGCAACGTTTTGAAAATCCCCCTCGCCCGCAAAGCGAAAAAAAGCCATCTCATGGGCCGCATTGCCCCCAAACTGCTGCTGAAAATTTTCAAAGAAGACGGCATGCTGATAGACTGCATCCACCGAGCTGCTCTTTTGCGCGGCGCTGTAGGCCGACACCAGCAGACGCCGGCTGTCGCAGGTGACGCAGCGCAGGGTCTGATTGCCCCTGCTCCGGTCTCCCGGCAGAATACCGCTCAGGCACCGCTCCTCCTCCTCCGGGGTCAGCGCTCCCTTGGGCCAGGAGAAGCTGCGGTACTGTCCGGCGTGTCCCTTCAGAATTTCGCCCGCTAACTGATTTCCGCTCATGCCCTTACCTCCTTCCGAACAGGCCGCCCAGCAGGCCGCCTCCGCCGCCATGGCGGTTTCCGTGAGAGCGGTAGCCTCCGGCACTCCGGCCGTACATACCCAGGTTCTCCCAGGTCAGCTGGTCCGCATCCTTTCGCCCCTCACGGTCCACAGTGTAGTACTCCGTATTTCCCTCCGACACCGGCAGATAGCCCAGCATGGCCAGCATCCACAGGAAGGGCGCCTCGGTCTGAAAGGGACGCTTATCCCCGGTGGGAACGCCTTTTTCCACCTCTGTGTCCACAAAGCCGTGGCCGTAGTTGGAGGTGGCCAGGAATGTATGAACAGGGAAATGCTCCTCAAAACACTCAATGAGTCGGGCATTCTGTTGCACAAGATAGGCCCGCAGCTGCTGTGCCCTGTCGCAGAAGTCCTTGGCCCGCAGGATGGGGGGCCGCTTCCCCTCTATGTCCAGCCAGTCGCTGGACGCGCCGGGCCGGTAGTTGTCCTGGTACAGAATGGAACGAATCCGTCCCTGGGCCTCCACCGTGTCGCTCTTGCCCAGCAGGAACACCACCGGCACGTCCTTTCGGAACAGCGCGGACAGCTGTCTTATCCGCGCCACCAGCTCATCTGTGGGCGTAAGCCTGCGCCCCTCATCATAGCCATATTTATTCAGCTCCTGCTTTTCGCTGACGTTGAGCTGCTTGAGCTCCACCACGTCGGTGCAGTACCAGACGCAGTCCACATTCCGGTAGAACTCCTGATACTTGGTGAAGATATTCTCGGACACGCCCAGCCGATCCCGGTCCAGGCTGTACTCGCCGGGCAGGTCCACCACTGTGAGGATCAGATTGGTCTTTTGGCCGATGCGCACCAGCACAGAGAACCGGGGGATGGCCTCCGTATTGCCCGTCTTGGTGGCTGCCACCTTTCTGTTCTTGCTGTACGGCTCCAGGCAGTCGGTTTCAAACTGAATCCAGCTCTTGTCCCCCTTTTCCCGGACCTCACTGCCGTCCACTGTGCGGACGCCGTGGCTCTGCCAGCTAATGGCGCAGGCCGCCCGGTCATAGACAAACACATCCGCGCAGGCCGCCAGGGCGGTGGACTTGGAGATACGGGGCCCGCCCAGCACGGTCAGCACTACCTCGGGATAACGCCCCGCCCAGTAGGACATGACGCCGCCGCAGTGAGGACAGTGGCGCTTGTCGGCAATCATGTTTCCCCTGATATCGCGGATGGAGGTAATCCGGACGTCTCCGTCCCCCTCTTTATAGTACTGCACCTCCAGCCGCAGCATATATACCTTGCAGCCAAAGCTGTCGCCCAGCATGAATTCCATCAGGTCCCGGTACTCGGCTGGTACCTCGTCCCGTTTTTCGTGCAGCTTCTCCTTCCATTTGGACGTCAGAATCTCCAGTATGCCTCTGGACACGCCCTGTGCTCCGGTGTCGGTCAGATTGTCCGAATATTCCAGCAGCTCCGCCTCAGAAAAGAACGTGGGGCCATGGCCCTGGTTGTGCCAGTAGTTCACCAGGCCGTCAAAGGCGCCGGAAAACCGCTCCCGCTCCTCCTGCGTACATTGGCCGAAGTACATATTCTTCCATCTTTTGAACTGCTCGCTCAGGTCAAAGCACAGGTTAGAGCTCTTGTCCTTCTTTCCACAGTAGGGGCAGATACATTCCATGGTCGTTCTCCTCTCTCCTCTGCTCGTCACTGCCAGCCTGAGATATCGTCCAGTTTCTCCGGCAGCACCAGGATTTTTTTCAACGCCTCCGTCCAGCTCAGCTTTACCGGCAGCTCCCGCCGGGTCAGCAGCAGGAAAGAGATTGCATACCGCTCCCCCTCCCGGTCCGCCTCGGGCAGCGGCATGGTCCCGAAGATGCCGTAGTCCAGGCTGCAGTCCCCCGCCCGCAGAGGCAGGGGGCTGACAATGGTGAACCGGCGGAAGCCCCCCTGCTCCCGCTCCATCTCAATGTCCACCTTCTTTCGCTGCCCGAAAAACACCTCCCGGCTGGGCGTCAAGGCTTGCCCGCTGTCGCTGTCAGCCAAAAAGTAGCGGTAAAGGCCGTCGGGCAGCCTGGTCTCCAGCTTCCGCGGCCGGTAGTCCTGGGCCCGATATACCGGCACCTCCAGCGTCTGGGCCCGGCTGCTTCCGAAGCACTGGACAGGCTGAATGACCAGTACGGCCCTGCTCCGGCCATCCAGTTCATGCTCGGCCCAGACGGCCAGGTACCTCTGGTCCTCAAAGAAATTCAGCTCCACCGCTCAACGCTCCTCTCCGCCCTCCGGCCGCCGGCTGATCCGCAGCTCCCACATGACCTTCCGTCCCAGCCCCTGCACCGGCAGCACACGTACATTTCCCGTATTGCTCCGGGCAGCCAGAACACCGTTTCTGTCTTCAAACAGGGGCTGTCCAGTGCGGCTTCTGCTCTCCTTCAGCATTTCCATGCTGTCCCCGTCCCACAGGAGAACGGTCTCCTCCCGGCCCGTAGCCCGGAAGGACTGCTCTGCCCGCCGCCGGGCGCCCTCAGCCAGCAGAGCCGCGTCCCCGGCGGTAAACTCCGCCCGGCTGTACAGCCCGGCCAGCAGCGTGGACGGCGTCTCCTTCCGCCAGTCCCCAGTCTGACCGGCCGGCTCCCGCCGGGGCCCCAGCTCCATAGCGCTGAGAATGGTCAGCCCCCGGATCAGCTCCTCCCGTTTTTCCCGGGCCTGCCGCACCAGGCTGCTGTCCGCGCCGAAAAATTCGCTGACACAGCCCCACCAGGCCGCCTCCAGGCCGCTGCGGACGCATCCTTCCCACAGCTTGAGCTCCGGCTCCACCTCTGCCAGCAGCTGGGCGGGGTGGGCGCTCCGGGGCTTCAGTTCCCGGCCCATAGCCCCGTCCAGCTGGATTTTCTTCTGGCTCTGCACCTCTCTGGCCTGCTCCTGGAAGTAGAGAGCCAGTCCGGCGGCCTCGCCGGTGAGGAGACGCAGGGGCTGGCGGAAGCATCGCTGTTCCAGCTCCAGACGGCTGATGTACTCCCTGCACAGCCGGGGCAGCATCGGCAGCACCCGTTCCAGCAGCCACTCATGGGGCGCGCGTCCCTCCGGCCGTCCAAACATTCCCTCCAGGGCGGCCCGCACCGGAATGGCCTTTCCGCCGTTCTGCCCGTCCCGGAAGGCGCGGGCTATCCGGTTCAACAGCCCCTCTTCCGGCCTCAGGCGCTCCGCCAGGGCCTTCCAACCGGTGACCGGCATATTTTGCAGCAGGGGTATCCGCTCCATCAGGGTCTCCAGGTCCCGCTCGGTGGGGCCGAATTCCCCCCGAAAGCGCTCCTTCTCTCCCGCCTGATCTCCCTCGGTCAGGGCCTCCAGCTTGTCCCGCAGCTGACGGGCCAGATCCCGCTCCACCGCGCTGTGGAGGGTGGCCTGAAGCCTGACCGCCGCCTGCGGGTCACCGGCGGCAAGCTCTGCGTTCAGGCTGCCTGTCAGCAAAAGCGCGGCCAGAGCGTCAGCAGCGCCAGGCACCCCCGGGTCCACCAGCCAGATACGGCCCTGCCCGTTAGGGGGACAGGCCGCATCCGCCGTCAGGCGGCACTGCTCCGCCCGGACAGGCAGCCTGCCCCGAACCTCCTCTGTCAATGCCCGCAGTCTGTCGGGAGGCGCTTCGCTCCATACCCACAGCAGATACAGACCGTCAGGGCAGACAACAGCCCCCTCTCTCCGCTCCTCCGCCAGGTCCTCCAGGCAGGCACGGAGGGTCTGCTCCGGGTCGTCTCCCAGAGGGCAGGGGCGGTACAGCGCCCGGAAAGGGGCCGCGGCGCCGCACAGCCGGGCGGCGGCGGCATCCGACTCCCTCCAGGCCAGCACCGCCGCTCTCCTCCGGGGCAGCAGGTCCATGCGGGGCAGGGCGTTCTGCACACGGCTCCGGAGTTCTTCTCTCAGATTGGGTTTCACCGGCAGTCAACCTCTCTTTCGAAACGGCCGCCGCAGCGCCGGACAGGGCCCGGCCCTGTCCGGCATGGCCGGCGCGGAGTTGAATTACATCTGCTTGATCAGCCAGTCGTAAAAGCTTCGGATCTTCTCCGCCAGCTCGCTGCCCGCCTCATCCTCAAAGTCCCGGGACGCCATGGGGTAGGCGATGTCCAGCTCATCGCTCTCCCGCTTCAGCGCCCGCAGCTCTTTGAGGTACGCCTTCAGCTCCGCCCGTCTGGCCTGAATGGCCTCCAGCTGGGCGTCGGTGGCGTTGTCCTCCTGGTCCCTCAGGGCGTCGATGAAGCGCTCATAGTCGTCGTCTCCGAGGGCATAGAAGGCCTGGGCGGCATAGTACTCCTTGCAGTCCCGTTCCAGGCGGCTGGTCAGCTTGCCGCCCAGAGGCTTCTCGTCGCCCACCTCTATGTTCCAGCGGCCGCGCAGCTTGTTGTATTCGATAAGTCCGCCCGCCAGGCAGTCCACAAAGGTCTGCTTCCTCTTGCCCGACTTGGCCTGGATGGCCGCGGCAGTGTTGTGGGCCTCCAGCAGCTGCTTGAGCTCCTCCGCCGCGGGGAAGTCCGCCTTCAGCTCGGTCCACACCGACATCTTCCGCCGCAGGCCGCTCTCGGCCAGCCGCTCGCCCAGGTCGGCAGGGGCGGGGTTGTCGGTGGTGGTCATGACCTGGTTGACATACTTCAGGTCCTCTCTGCGCATGGCAGGCTTGAGCAGGCCTTTGGCATCCTTGATCTTTCTGCCCGCCAGAATGCCGCACAGCTCCTCCATGGTGCAGGATGTGCTGTCATCCAGCTCCGCCGCTGCCAGCAGGCCGGCCGCCGACACGTCCGGATTGGGCAGATAGAGGGCGTACTCCGCCGTGGCGCCAGTGGCACCGGGGTTGGTCCGCACCACCAGCCCCAGACCAGCGGCCTTCTTCAGGTCATCCGCCGCCTCCTTGGCCAGCCCCGCCTCCCGCAGGTCCCACTCGGGGATGTCCCCGTGGAACAGGGTCTGGTTGACCAGGTTGGGGAAGCGGCTCCAGTCCCGCCCATTCTCGCCGTACTCCATATGGAGGCCCACCTCGTGGGGATTGGACTCATAGTCCTTCTCCGCCTGCTCCACCCAGGACAGGGCCCAGGCGGGCACGCAGATATACAGCCGGTAGAGCACAATCTCCTCCCGGGCGGAGCTGCGGTACACGCTGCCCGGGTCCACCACGCCGTGGCTGGTGGCGTACTTCTCAATGTGCTGGTCCAGCCACTTGCAGCCATATGGCACAGTGAGGTACTTGTTGCAGCCGCAGCTGTCCAGGGAGAAGCCGGTCCTGGTCTGCAGCAGCGGGCTGGCGTTCATGCTCAGCTGGTTGACCAGGGTCTGGGCGGCGGTCTCCAGGGGCTTGTGGCCGTCGGGGTCCTGAGCAGGAGGCAGCTGGGGTACCACCGCGTCCTTGTCGCCGGAGTATAGCTTCACCAGGAAGTTCTCCATGGTAGAGTTGACTACCTGGCCGAACTCCTCCTGGATGAAGTCCCGGATGATCTTGGCCGCGTCGAAGGCCGCCTGGCTCTTGCCCTGGGGCGGGTCCAGCTGGGTCCACTCGTCCTTCTTGCTGCACAGCAGGGAGACAAACTTCTTGGCCTTCCGGCTCACCTCCGTATCCGGAATAAGGTCGTCCAGGTAGCGCATCACTACCTTGGTGGCGTGCTCGCCGCCGGTCAGGTCAATGGGAGACCAGGAGAAGGAGCGGCCGAACAGCGCCTCATGCTCCTTGGAGTCGGTGAGGAGGCCTGCGTTCTTCTTCAGCAGCCTCTGCAGCTCCTTGATGACAAAGGTATATACATTGTAGAGGCCGCTGCCCATGGGCAGGATCATCTTCTCGTCCAGCTGCCTGTACCACCGCTCTGTGTCGGCCCAGTCCTGATTGGTTCCGCCGAAAAAGCCCTTGACCCTGGACGCCGCGTAGTTTACAAACTTGCCGGTGTCATAGAGCACGCCGTGGAGTTGGTCCATCAGGTTAATCATGTAGTAGGGGCCTTTCGCCTGGAGCTCCTTTTCCGCGCTGTCCTCAAACCGCTTGCGGAGCTCTCTCTTGTTTCCCAGCGCTGCCTTGACGTCGTGGGGCGAGAGCCTGGCGTCCAGCAGGAATTTTTCGGCAGCCTCGCTGGTGGCATCTCTGCACTTGGAAAAATTATCCCAAACCTTGTCAAAGACCTTGTTGGCCACGTAGACCGTCATCAGGTCAATGGGCACCACGCAGGAGGAGTAGCCGATGACGTTGTAGCAGTAGTTGGCGTCCCGGGGAAAGACCTGGTGGCTCTGGCGGCCCACCGCCTCGCCGCTGAGGGCGGTGCGGTTGGAGAGGAAGGAATCCACCAGGAAGGGCTTGCTGCCCGCCTTGGCCTCGGTGGTGGAGATCAGGTTCAGGATGGAGTTGGCCACCACCTTTCGGGCGGTGTCAGCCGGGTCTCCGAAAATCACGCCGCCGTTGGCAATGCCCTCCACCAGGGTGCAGAAATCGAAGATATTCTCCTTGATCTCCACATCAAAGGTGCCGTACTGGTGGCGGAACACCTCGCCCCGGCTCTGAAGGCCCATGAAATAGTCGATCTCCTTCAGGGCGGCATAGGCGTTGCGGTTGCCCTTCTTCTTGCGCACTGGGTCGGGCTCGTTGCCGCAGGCGCTGGGCAGCATCAGGTAGGCGGATACGCCGGTGTGCCTGTACCGATCCTCGCTGATGTTGAAGATAATCTGCCGGGTGAGAAAGGGCAGGTCCACCATGGTGCCGCTGCCAGTGCCGCCGGCCAGTCCGCCCAGGAAGAACACATTGAGCCGCACGCTGGCCGGTTTGCCCACCAACAGGCGGTTGATTGCGGCGGTCAAGCCGTTGGTGAGGGCTGCGATGGTGTTGGGCTGGCAGAGACGGACACGGCCGGGCTGACGCCAGGCGCCGGCGCCCGTCTCGTCAAAGCCGGACTGGGACGGGGCGGTGATGGCCATGCCGCCCGTCTCATCGTACAGCTTGGGGTCCACCCAGGCCTTCATCTGAGGGGAGATCCTGGCCGGATTGATGGACTCGTGGGCCCCCTCGTAGGGGAGCCGGAGCACCTCGGTGCTGTCAAAGCCCCGCTCATTCTCCAGCTCGTCCAGCTCCTTGTGGGCCGCGTCCACCGCCAGGAAGGCGGTCTTCTCAGCAAGCTCCAGAGGGTCCACCTTCCACCGCAGCTGGTCCCGGATGGTGCACAGGGTCTTGTGGCCGTTGCCGCCGCTGCTGATGAAGAGAAACATCTCGTTTACCAGCTTCCGCTTGTGGGTGGAGATGACGCCGGTACCGTCCAGATAGTCCAGCGTCTTGAGATTGGCTTCTACCTTTCGCTTCTGGGCTTCGTTCATAGACATGGATATCCTTCCTTTCTCTCTTCCGCTCAGGTGATATGGTACGGAGGCCAGGGCTCAGAATTCCTCCTCGTCCGGCCGCCGGAATTCCACCTCAATGGTCAGTCCGCTCTCATCGTTCCGGTAGATCTCTCCGCTCAGGGCCCGGCTGTCCCTGCCGTAGCGGTAGGTCTCATATTTGGTCCGGCCGCTGGTGCGGGTGGTGATGCGGATGCGGTAGCGGTCGGAGGTGAGCTCGGTCTTTGCCGCCTGCACCGCCTTTACAATGCGCTGCATGCCCGCGCTGCTGGAGCCGGGGTCCAGACTGGACATCACCAGAGTGTACAGGGTAAAAGAGGCGCCCCGGGGCGCAGGAATGGTCTCCACGCTGTACCCCTCGCCGCAGGCACAGATGACGGTAAAGTCGCCGCGGAGATACCGGGTCCGTCTCCGCAGCACCAGAGCCGCAGCGATGAGCAGTACCAGCACCGCCAGTATCAGGGGCAGGCAGGCCGCCAGGCTGAAGGTGACCTCCACTGTTCCAGGGATGTCCCAGGTCTGGCCCAGGCTGTCCACCGCGTGGACGGTAAAAGACGCCTGGCCCAGGCTCAGCCCCTTGATGGTGATGACGCCGTTCTCGCCGGAGATGATGTCCAGCCGGTCCTGGGGGTCCCAGGAGGCGCTGTCCACCTCCAGACTCACGTTATCCCAGCCGGCCATAAACTGCTGATGCAGGTCCACGTCCACGCTGTCCTTGTGGGGCACAGTCACCAGAACAGGGTCGCCGCCCATGGTGAACTCCAGAGTCTGGGCCGTGGTGCGGGCCATTTGGGCGGCGGCAACCGCCGCCTCGGCCACATACCGGCCAGGAGCGGGGACGGTAATCTGTCCCACCAAGGCGTTCTCCGCCTCGCTGTATGTAAGGGACACCGTCTGGCTCTCTCCCCCTGCCTCCGGAGTCACCGTGCAGACGGCGCTGCTGAGGCCGGCGTAAAACTCCGCGCCCTGCATTTCGTCCATGTAGACGGCCTGCACCTTGATTTCGGCGGTGCCGCCGTAGAGACTGCTCTCCATCTGAAGGGTAATGCCCGTAACGGGCACCAGGCTGACGTTATAGGACACCTCACCCTCGGCGCCCAGGGTCCACACCCCCTGAACCGGGGCCATAATGGTCATCATGGCATATCCGTTGCCACGGACAAAGCGGACGCTGTCTCCGCCGAGATCCACTGCGGTTCCGCTGGGGTCCCACAGGGACAGCCCGCCGATGGCGCCTTCCCCGATGATGTAGATGTTGGCGCAGAAGATGCCCGGGCTGGTGAGGTCCACGTCATAGTAGGTCCAGCCGTCCTGGTACCAGGGTGGGAGCGTCGTGCTGTCGGAGCCCATCATCATGCCGAAGATGGCGGTGTAGAATGTGCTGACCTCCTGGCGGGAGTCGGTGATCAGGTAATTGACCCGGGACGCCGCGCCGGTGTCATCGCTGTCGGGGAGCATCAGTCCATCCCCGGCCTGGGTGCTGTTGGCAATGTTCCAGATCTCCGCCCGGCCCTGGTCGTTGATCCGCCCCTGGTAGTTCAGACCCACCACGTAAATTTCACAGTTCATCTGCCGGGCCGCCTCCAGGCCTTCCGCCATCATGGCGGAGGAGCGTGCCATCCCCTCAGCGGAAAGGGCGTCGGTGTAGCCGTCGGTGAACAGGATAATCATGTTCTTCCGCACGCCGTCCTGGGCGTTCTTGATCATCTCTGTGCCCGCCAGCACCGCCCGGCCCAGGTCGGTGGCGCCGGTGTTTACGGTGTCATAGACAATGGCATCGATTTTGCCGGTGATGAAGCCTACCTCGGTCTCGGAGGCCAACTCCACCGGGATGGTCTCTGTCTCCGTGTCCGCGCTGAAGGAGATGACGCCCACCTTGGAGCTGCCCGTCTCCGCTCCGCCGGCCTGGCCCATCAGGCTCTCGGTATACAGGGAATTGACAAACATCCCCGCCGCCGACACGGCCAGCCGCTCCCGGTCCGTAGCATTCATGGAGCCGCTCTTGTCGATGAGCAGGGCAATGTTGTAGGGCTGATAGCTGCCGGAGTTCTCCGCCGCGCCGGCAGCCGGAGCCCACAGGCCGAAACAGCTGCACAGGAGACAGAGTGCCACTGCCAATGCGATTCGTCTCAGACATGCGTTGCTCATATTGCTTCTCTTCTCCATCTCCGGTTCCTCCCTCAAACGTTGTCCCAGGCAAGTATTTGTATTACATTTCCACTATTATTCTTCTTTTTATGTTAAATATAGACAAATTGTAAGTATTTTCTTTTTTCAAGTCAATATCACTCGTTTATTATTGCAACTTCATTTTCTTCCTGAATTTTCCTTTTCATTTCTCAGCCCATATTGCGCTGCTGTGAGCACTGCATTCCCCGCACTTTGTAAGAGAAAACGGAAGCTTCTTTTGATTGTCACAGGCTTTTTTCGAAAAACTTTTATTTTTCTCCTGTGACAATCCAGCTCTTCAGGCGTTTTCTTTTGCAGCACAGCCGGAAGCCCCGGTCCGTTCATACCGCCGGTCCTCCGGCAGAAGGAGTGTGTCTCTCATGAAACAGATTCTTCGCCTCTTGCTCACAGCTGCGTTCTTTGCCCCTCTGCTGCTGTGCAGCGGCTGCGCCTCCCTTTTCTTCCTCCGTCCCAGTTCCTCCGCCAGTTCCCAGCCGCCTGTGGTCTCTCAGCCCGCAGTTTCTCAGCAGCAGGCCGTTCTCCCTGCCGCCCCTGCCGCCCAGGCCGGCCTGCTGCGGTACTGCCGGCAGCTGCTCAGCGGGCATGAGCTGGACCTCTACCTCCGGGTGCTGGAAGCTGTGCAGAACGCAGAGCCTGCCATCACCTGCTCCAGCTCCGACCTGGACACCATGCGCCGGATGGTGGACTATGTGCGCGCCGATTACCCCGAACTCTTCTGGCTGCTGGGCGTCAACTCCAGCACCATCACGACTGTGAACGGCGTGCCCACCGAGGCGGCCATTGAGTTCCGGTACAGCGGGGAAGCCGCAGATCCGGCCGCCGCCCAGGCCCGCGTAGAGGCGGCCGCCCAGGAGTGCCTCAGCGGCATTGACCCCGCCTGGAGTGATTACGACAAGCTCAAGGCTGTGTACGACTGGGTCATCCGCCGCACGGAGTACGACGTGGACGCCGCGGACCAGAGCCTGTATACCGTCCTGGTCTGCGGCCGGGGCGTGTGCGCCGGCTACGCCAAGACCACCCAGTACCTGCTCAACCGGCTGGGCATCCCCTGCACCTATGTGACGGGCACGGCCCGCGGCGGCGCCCACGGCTGGAACCTGGTGCTGGCTGACGGCGACTGGTATTACCTGGACCCTACCTGGGGCGACCCTCTCTTCTCCGGCGGCGAAAAGGAGCCGGACTATGTGTCCTACAACTACTTCTGCGTCACCAGTGAGGAGCTGTTCCAGACCCATACGCCGGATGACACCTTTCCCCTCCCCCAGTGTACCGCCACAGCCTGCAACTACTTTGTCCGCAGCGGCCTGCTCCTGGACCGGTACGACTACGACACCGTGCTGGACATCATGCGCCGGGCAGCGGCACAGCGGCAGAGCGCCGCCTTCCGCTTCACTACCTCCCAGGCTCTGGTCCAGGCGGTGGACGCGCTTACCAGGCAATACGATCTTCTTGACCTGGTGAAGGATACCGACGGCGGCTCCGGTATCCTGGACACCAGCACGGTATACCACAGCACGGATGAGAAGCTGAACATCTTCACCATCTACTTCACCTTCCAATAAACCTGGTTAATTGACAGCCCTGCCGGACCACTTTAAACTAACGGAAAGAATATGTCAGAGGTGCAGGCTATGGGAAAAGCGGATTATATCTCCAACGGCTACGGCTACCGTACCGATGAACAGGGACGGGTAATACAGGCCTACGGTGAGCTGCGCCTGACGGACAGCCCGCAGCGGGACGGAGCGGCCCAGCGGGCGGCGGGCGGCGCCGCCCGTCAGCCGGAAGACGACGGCGGGCATTACATCGGCACCCGCTTCAACGGCAGCCCGGGCGCGGACAACCTGTTTGCCCAGAATCAGGTGGTCAACCGCAGCGACTACAAGCGGCTGGAAAATTCCTGGGCCAGGGATCTGCAGCAGGGCAACCGGGTATTCGTCAGCATTGAGAGCAGCTACCCCGGCAGCCAGGACCGGCCTGCCGTCCTCTCGGGCACCTATACCGTGGTCCGGCCCGACGGCGCCACCTTTACCGACCACTTTTCCTTCACCAACGAGAATATGCACACCGGAGACCTGGCCAAGGACGCGGGCGGGCTGGAGGACGCGCCGGCGAGCCGGCTGCCTCCCGGCGTCACCCAGGCCGACCTGGAGGCCAGCGTGAAATACGACGAGGGCCGGGTGTTCCAGAAGGACGACCCCAACGCCCTCACTGTAACTATGGCGGAGGAGTTTCAGGAACTGTCCCAGTCCGAGGAGGAGGCCCAGTTCAAGTCCGGCGTGTCCTCTCTGTCTGTCCAGGAGGAGACCGGCGAACCAGGCCAGAGCGCGGCAGCCTTTGCCTCCGGGGTGTCCGCCCTGTCTGCCGGGGAAGACGCCCCCCAGTCCGCAGGCGGGGCAAGCGCTTTTACCGCCGGTGTGGAGGCCGCCGCCATTCAGGAGACAGACGCCGCTCCGGCAGGCGGCGGAACAGCATCCTCCAGCGGACAGGAGCAGGAGGGCGGCGGAGCGGCGCCGGGCGGCGGTACCTCCGGCGGACAGGATATGGAGCCCTGAAAGGAGCTACACAATGGAACTGATGCAAACCGTACTGCGGGGGCATGTCCTGAGCCAGGGGGTCCCCCCTCTTGTGTCCGCCCCCCTGGTCAGTCTCCCCGGCGCCTGCTGCGGGAGGCCGGATGCCGTACGGCTGGACGAGGAGCTGCTCAGCCGGAACGCTCTCTTTGTAGGAGGCAGCGGGACCGGAAAGACCAACGCCATTCTGCTTCTGCTGGAGCAGCTCTTCTCCTCCATGGGCCCAAAGGACGTGGCGGTAGTGTTTGACGCCAAGCGGGACTTCTTCAACCGGTTTTACTGTCCCGAGCGTGGAGACCTGGTTCTGTCCAACTCCCCCGCTCTCCGGGACATTACTGCCAACTGGAACCTGTTCCCTGAACTGACTGCCGGGGGACTGGACGAAGAGCTCATCATCCAGAGCATCGATGAGATTACCCGGGGACTCTTCGCCGGGCGCGGCTCCACCCAGCAGCCCTTCTTTGTCAACGCCGCCCGGAGCATCTTCGGCCTCTGGCTGCTGGCCATGCTGCGCAGCGCAAAGGCCGATCCGGCCTTTGGGGACCGGGCGTGCAGCAACCGTACGCTCCGGCGCTACTTTGACCAGGCGGGCGCCAAGCAGTACAGCGAACTGGCCGCCTCCTATCCGGATCTGGGCGGCATCTCCAAATACCTGGGGGACGGAAAGAACCTTCAGGCCTTGGGTGTAATGGGCGAACTGTCTGCCATGGTCCAGGAGCTGTTTCAGGGGGTCTTTGCCCGGCAGGGGGACTTCTCCATCCGGCAATTTGTCCGGAAAAAGGGAGGACGGGTGCTCTACGTGGAGTACGACCTGGCCGCAGGCGAGTCCCTGGCCCCCATATATTCCCTGCTCATTGACCAGGCGCTCAAAGAGGCCCTCAGCCAGGAGCGAACTGAGGGCAGCGTGTACCTGGTGCTGGACGAGCTGAAACTTCTGCCCTATCTCCAGCATCTGGACGACGGGGTAAACTTCGGCCGCAGTATGGGAGTAAAGGTCATTGCCGGCCTCCAGAGCCTGTCCCAGCTCTATGCCCTGTACGGCGAACACAAGGGCCGGGTCATCGCCACCGGCTTTGCCTCTCTTTTTGCCTTTCGCCCCAACGACGCGGTGACCCGGGACTTTATCCGGGAACACTTCGGCCGGAACGTGGTGCTGGAGCAGCTTTTGGGCAGCCGCGCCCCCGCTCCCGAGCGCCGGGAGGGCTGGACGGTGGAGGACTGGGATCTGTCCGCGCTGAACAAGGGGGACGCGGTGGTAGGCCTGGCGGAGGCTCCGCCCTTTTCCTTCCACTTTGAACGCTTTTCCGAGAGGATGGTGCGCCATGGCTCATTTGCTCTCTGATTTTTTCTCCAGCGCAGATGTGGTGCGGCAGCGGCAGCTGGACGAGGTCAATAACCGCTCCCGCCTGCCTTACCTGGGCGCCCGGACAGATAAATTTTTCTCCACCTACCGGCATGCCCTCCGCTCCACCGCAGCATCCGGCGGCAGCGCCCCCTTTCGAGCCGCGGTAGTCCATGGTATTCTGCGGCAGTACGCCGCCCAGGGCGTACCCACTGTGGTGCTCCACTGCGGCAGTCCTTGGCTGTCCTGCTCCGCTATGGCGGCAGGGGCGGTGCTGCCCGACGGGCAGCTCTTCCACTGCGATCCCCTGCTGGGCAGCTCTCCCGACGCGGTTGCTGAACTGCTCACCGACCTGAGCCAAGCGCTAAATCCCAGTGCTCCACCGTTGGGCGGACTGTGGGAGCTGGTGCTGGATGTACTTTCTCTCCGGGGTGATCCCGTTACCCTTTCCGCCCTGTGCGGCTGCTCCTGCCGGAACCTGCCGGAGGAACTGGACCGGCTCAGACGGCAGGGCGCTCTGGACGGCGGCAGAACCGCCGCACTGCTGGACCGGCTCAGCGCCCTGCCCGCCGGCGCTCTGGAGACTGGGGACCAGCTGCTGCGCAAGCTGCGGCGAGGAGCTATTGCCACGCCCGGCGATCCGGACCAGGCAATGCTGGGCATGGCCCAGGCGGTGGAGCTGGGCGGCCTGGCCTCCATTGACCTGGTGTCGGACAGCAATCTGGCCGCCAAGGAGCTGTGCTTTCTGGTGCTCCGGCGGCTGATGGAGAATGGCCGGCGCTTCCTGGTGGTGTGCGACGGGCTGAGCCTGTCCGAGCGTACGGTTCAGATGCAGCAGTTCTTCCGCGGAATTGCGCCGGGAGTCCGGTTCCTCTTTTCCGGTCCGGACGTGCCCGTCCAGCTCCAGACCTGCCCCGGCCTGCTGGAGAGTATGATAAAAAGTGGCGACGGCGGCGCCAACGCGGTTATTTTTTTCCACACCTCTCCCACCGGCAAGGACTTCTGGCTCCACTATCTGGGGTCCTACCGCCACCGTTTCCTGGAACAGACCTACTCCCGCACCAGGGACAGCGCCGCCATTCTGCGGCACAGCGAGGGATGCAGCTGTGTAATTAAGGAGGAAATCAGGCGTGTAATGGAAGAGGAGGAGCTGCGCACCCTGCCGGACGGCTATGCGGCGGTTGTCCTCCCTGCGGAACGGAAGCGGGGCATTCTGATCTTTCAGGCGCTGCGGCCCGCAGGTATTTCATAGAAGGAGGTCATTTCCATGATGCTGAGACGGGAGCTGCTCCGGCTGGGACTGTGCGCCGCCGCCGGGCTGGTTATCGGCCTGCTGTATGCAGGGCCTGGGGCTATCGTGCCCTTCGCCCTCTATGTCATCGGTCTGTTCTATGGCATCCGCTTCGTGCTGCCTGCCCTGCTGGGCGCCCTCAAGACCTTCGGCAACGCGGGCATTATGTCCATTGTGTTCAAGAACCCTATCGGCATCCTGATTCTGGCCCTGCTCTGCCTCTTTGTGGTGGGCATTATCATCGTTGTGGCCTGGATCGCAGGAATCGTCATCGCCATTCTGCGGCTATGGCAGGCCATCCAGGAGGACCGGACCATGGGCACCCCCTTCCGGCCCCACTTCCCCTCCTCCGGCCATTCCCGCCCTCGGGCCGGGAGTGCCGCCCATCGGGAGGACAGCTGGGACGACGACTGGGACTCGGGCTCCTCCGGCAGTGATGGCGGCTGGAACAGCGATGACTGGGATGATTGAGAAACGGAAATAAACAGCAGCCCGTCAGGTCAATGGCCTGGCGGGCTGCTGTTTTCGCAGGTTAGGTGTATTCGTGTGTACTGGGGCATCTCATCATACTATGCCGGAGAAGGGATATATACGGTACCCGGCGGCTCCGCTTACAGCCAGTCCTCCACTACATCGCGCAGAGAGGCTGGCGTTACGGCGTTGCGGGTCAGAAGCTCCATGAGCTCGTCGATTCGGGCGGCGCTGGTGGTAATGTTGGGCAGATCCGTCCGCTCGCCGCCCGGTATGGCAATTCCCACGCCGTAGCTCTCGCAGGCAAAGCTGCCCCCTACCTCCATCTGGTCTATCAGGACGTAGTAGTCACATTGGACTGTGCTCCCGTCCTCGCCCTGCTCCTCTCGGGTACCTACAAACATTTCCCTCATCTTGCGTTTTCCTCCTTTGCTTTTACACACTGGCTACATTATATTGTACTATCCAATAATTAGAAAGGGTAATATTTCGCACTTTTCGACTGTTCCGCCGGCATTATGTTGCCTTCCGCTGCTATCGGTAAACCTCTCCCCGCCGCGAAGGGCGAAGGTGCGCGGTTTATGGGGATTCCTGTCGAGAAAAACTTTCCCCTTGCAGTATATCTTCCCTCTTATATTGGTATATTTTCCCGGGAAATACCGGTTACTTTACCCCTTATCCATCCTTTTTATTATATTTATTCTATTTTTGTATATTTTTATAAAATAAGATAATATTAAACAAAAATGTAGAATTTAGTATTTTTTGTTGGATTTTAGGGGAAAAGAAATCAGACTGCTCATATGCAAAGAACGGCGTTTCCGCCCAGGCGGAAACGCCGTTCTTTATCTTTTTATTCTGCTCTGGTGTAAAGATGCACGCCGGCGAGCACCGGCACCCCCCCACAGCCTGTCCCGGTCCAGGCTGTGGTCCAGCAGCAGGACTACCGTCCAGCCCAGGCGGCAGGTGGCGGTGAAGAGAGAGGGCGCCTGGGACCAGCGGACAAAAAAGGAGGAGAAGGCCGCTCCCAGCACCCCCAGAAACAGCGCCGCCTTGGGATTGGCGGTTAGCTTGGTCATAGATCAACACCTGTTTCATAAAAAATGGGCGGACGCGGCTGCGTCCGCCCATTTATGACACCTTAAAATACAAGAAAATACAAGCGCTGGCAAGCCGGCTCAGGGCTGGCGGAGGGTAAACAGGTTGGTGTCGGTGACGAAGTTGGACACGCTGTACAGCACCACGGCCATGTCGATGCCGTTGTCCTTGATATACTGGGGGATGGAGTAGCGGTAATAGCGCAGGTCGATGAGGTGGATCTCAGAGAAATGCTGGGTCAGGAAAGGCACCAGGCTGTCGGTGTAGGAGTCCCGCAGGATGAGGATCTTGGGTCCGTCCACGTTGGGGTTCTTGACAACGCCCAGAGACTGGTTGCCGCCCATGAAGAAGGTGTACTTATCTTTAATGTCCAGCTTATCCCAGTTGTACAGGGCGCCCTCCTCCGGCTCGCCTGTGAACCAGGAGGTGACCTCCACGCCGGGATCCGGGACATAGATATCAATGTCGTCTGGCTGCACCCAGCGCACACCGGAGGTGGAGAATACGGTGCCGTAGAAGCTGTCGGACACGGTCTGCTTGGTGTAATTCTCCAGGGGTACCGGCTCCATGCCCAGGGCGTTCATGAGGGAGACATAGCCGTAATAGGCGCCCAGGCTGGTCCAGTGGTGGTCGGTGCGGTAGAAGATATCCTCGTCCTTATGGTCCCACAGCTGCTGATAGCTGTCGTACCAGATGGCGTCGCTGCTGGCCTGGATGCCGTCGATAACCTCCTTCTGGTCGGCGTTGGGGGCGCCCGCAGGCAGCCGGTCGGCCCAGATGGACACCGCGCCGGGGATGAGGGTCATGTACACCGGCACGCCGGCGTTGGCCACAAACTGGTTCACATAGCCCACATTGGTGTCCACCCGCTTCTGGTCGGGCTGGTCAAAGCGGGTGATAAGGGTGTCCTTGTCGCAGAAATAGACGCCGTTGTTCTCCTGCTTGCCCACAGCCCGCTCGGAGGTAGACTTGAGGGCCACCCAGCTGTCCCGGAGGATGAACTGGTCGTTGCAGTAGGTCTCAAATTCTTTCATAAAGGTGCCGTTAAAGAAGCTGCCGCTGTTCTCCACCGGCCAGGCCAGCTTGAAATCAGAGGCGGTAAGGGTGGGCAGCTGCTGAAGGGAGCGGTTCTCCAGTTCGGAGATCTCCCGGTCGGGCGCCAGCGCGGTGGCCGTGGTCAGCACGCCCAGAAATACGCAGAACAGCGCGGTGAGAAAAATACAGTACCGTTTACTCATTCCATGGTCCTCCTGACTCAGAAGTTAAAGTAGATAAAGGGATTATAGGTGGAGTCCACCAGATAGGCGGTGCACAGCACCAGGCCGGCCAGCAGCAGCACGGGGAGCACAACCTTCTCCGCCTTTTTGGGAAGTTTGTCCCACAGGCCCCGGGCCAGGGGGGCCGAAGCTACGCCGCCAATGACCAGCATGGGCAGATAGGAGCGCAGGTAATAGCCGAAGGTGCTGTCCGCCAGTCCTCCGGCAGCACCGCCAAACATGGCCTGCATATAATCCACCATCTGGCCGAAATCCTCCAGGCCGAAGATGGCCCAGCTCACCAGCACCAGGAAGAGCGTATATAGGTGCTGGCAGGCGGCAGGCCACTTCTCGATCCACTTCAGAAGGAAGAGCTTCTCCGCGATGATAAGCACGCCAAAGTACAGTCCCCAGAGGAGAAAGTTCCAGCTGGCGCCGTGCCAGATGCCTGTCAGCCCCCACACCACCATCAGGTTGAAGCACAGCCGGAGGCGGCCCACCCGGTTGCCTCCCATGGGGATATACACATACTCCCGGAACCAGGAGCCCAGGGAGATATGCCACCGCCGCCAGAACTCTGTGATGGATTTGGAGATATAGGGGTAGTCAAAGTTGCGCAGGAACTCAAAGCCCAGCATCCGGCCCATACCCACCGCCATATCCGAGTAGCCGGAGAAGTCGAAGTAGATCTGGAGCGCAAAGGCCACCACACCCAGCCAGGCGCCGGCCACAGTCAGCTGGCTGGGGTCCATGGCCTTATAGGAGTCCCACAGCATGCCGATGTTGTTGGCCAGCAGCACCTTTTTGGCCAGGCCCACAACAAAAACCTGTACGCCGGAGGCAAACTGCTCCACGCTCCAGCTCCGCTCGTCCACCTGGTCGGCCAGCTCTTTGTATTTCAGGATGGGGCCGGCGATGAGCTGGGGGAAGAGGGTGACAAAGGTGCCGAAGCGGACCAGACTGCGCTGAGGCTTGGCGTCTCCCCGGTAGACGTCCACCGGATACGTCATGGTCTGGAACGTATAGAAGGAGATTCCGATGGGCAGGCGCAGGCCCAGGGCCGGCATGAAGTTCAGCCCCACGGCCGCCAGGCTGCCTGCGATAAAGTCCCAGTATTTGAAGAAGAACAGCAGGGCCAGATTGATCACGATGGCCGCCGCCACCGCAATTCTGGCCGCGCCGTCACGCCCCTGGGCCTTAAAGCGGCCCACCAGAAGCCCGTCGGCATAGTCCACCACAATGGTAAACACCATGAGCAGAATGTAAATCGGTTCTCCCCAGCCGTAAAAAATCAGGTTGAACACCAGCAAAACCGCATTGCGCCATTTTACCGGCGAGAGATAGTGAATGAGCAGGACAACCGGAAAATAGTAGAATAAAAACAGAACACTGGAAAATACCAAACCAAACCCTCCTGCCGGATCTCAGGCGGAGGCATGCCCGCTCCGCCTTTCTCTCTGTTAGTCTGCCCGGATTGGGCCGCCGTCACGCATTATTTTGCGTAGGCGTTAAAGGCCTCCACCATGGCGTCGGCGTTCCCGTCGATGCAGAAGAGGATGTAATCACCGCTGGTAACCAGCTTGTAGTTGTCCAACAGCTCAGCAGTCTCGGGATACTGGCTGCCGCTGCTCTGCAGGGTGGCCAGCCGGGACTCGCAGGCAGCCTTCACCGCGTCCACCCGGCCGGGGGCGCACTGGGCGATGAGAAACTCGTTGATGTTGGCGCTCACCAGGGGCATCTTGGCCACAAACTCAACCAGGTCGGCGGGGTCAATGCCGTACAGGTCGGAGAGCAGGGCGGCGTCCAGGTCCATCATCTCAGGCCGCTCCAGGCCGGACACCTGGTTCCAGATGGACTGGACCACGGAGGCGGCGGGCGTCTCACTGGGCGCGGGCGTCTCACTGGGCCGCTGGCTCTCGCTGGGAGCGGGGCTCTCAGAAGGCCGCTGGCTCTCGCTGGGCGCAGGGCTCTCAGAAGGCCGCTGGCTCTCGCTGGGCGCAGGGCTCTCAGAGGGCCGCTGACTCTCGCTGGGCGCGGGAGTCTCAGAGGCCTCGGGAGTCTCGCTGGGCTGGGCGCTCTCAGTGGGCTCAGGGGTCCCGCTGGGGGTGACCTCGGGGCTGGGGGTGGCGCTGGGCGACAGGCTCTCGGTGACGGGGGGCGTGCTGACAGGGGGTGTGGAACCCTCAGTGTCAGGGCTGCCGCAGGCGGTCAGCAGAGAGAGCGCCAGGGCCCCGGAGAGGGCCAGGACAAAAATCTTCTTATTCATATCACGCAAACTCCTTTGATTCTGATATCAAACGGGATATGTACTTCCCTTTTGGGAAACCGCAGTCTTTGACGGACCCCATGGGGAAAAAGTTCCCGCCCTGTGAAAAAAACTTTCCGCAAAAAGCCGCCCGCGGGGGAGTGCCTTCTCCCTCCGGGGCGGCTGCTTGATTGGTCTGGTTGTTACGGCTCTTCCACATGGCTTCTGATCCGCTGGGTAATCATCTCCAGAGCCACCAGGTTGTGGCCGCCGTCCAGCACAACAATGTCGGCGTACTGCCGTGAGGGCTGGACAAACTGCTCGTGCATGGGCTTGACGGTGGTGAGATACTGGTCGATCACGCTGTCCAGGCTCCGCCCCCGCTCCTTCACGTCCCGGAGAATCCGGCGGAGGATACGTACATCCGCGTCAGTGTCCACAAAAATCTTAATATCCATCAGATCCCGCAGCGCCTTGTTCTCAAAGATGAGGATGCCCTCCACAATGACCACCTTGGTGGGTTTGACCTCCACCGTCTCGGTGGAGCGGTTGTGGATGGTGTAATCATACACAGGGCAGTGGATGGTCTTGCCCGAGCAGAGAGTGCGCAGGTCTTCTACCATCAGGTCGGTGTCAAAGGCGTCAGGGTGGTCGTAGTTCAGGGACGCCCGCTCCTCATAGGTCATATTGGGGTGGGCTTTATAGTAGTTGTCGTGGTACACCACTGAGATGTTGCCGCCAAAGCTGTCGATGAGATGCTTGGTCAGGGTGGTCTTGCCGGATCCGGTGCCGCCTGCAATGCCGATCACCATGGTATTCATCCTGGGCTTCCCCCTTTTTGTTATTGATTCAGTATACCACATTCTCTATCCCGGTGGAAAGGTGTTTTGTCCATATTTATCGGCGCCTCGGGTAAAATTTCTCAGCGTCCGCCTGTCTCCAGGTTCAGCCAGCGGCACTCCTCCGGAGTAAGCGCCACTTCCAGGGCGGAGCAGTTGACGGCGATGCGGGCCGGGCTGCCGGTGGAGAAGATGGCATAGGCGTTCATTCCCTGATGGAAAAGCCAGGCCAGAGAGAGCTGGGCCACGGTACACCCCTTCTCCCTGGCCAGAAGTTCCACCCGGCTCAGACGCTCCCAGTTCTCCGGACAGTCATATCCTCTTCGCCCGGCGGCGTCCAGCTTATCCGCCCGGTTTGGATCGGCAGAGGAGATTTTGCCCGACAGCAGCCCCCGGGCCAGGCTGGAGAAGGCCAGCACCGCTGTGCCGCTCTCCCGGTACCATGCCTGCTCCTTCTCCTGCCCCTCCCCTGTCAAGGTGACGCAGCCCGCCCCGCCGCCCCAGGGGTCCCGGACCTGGCAGGCCAGGCCGAAGTGGGGAGATGAGACGGTAAAAGGCGTCAGGCCGTGGGCAGCGGCGTAGTCATTGGCCTCCCGAATCCGCGCCGCCGCCCAGTTGGAGCCGCCGAAGGCCCGCAGCTTGCCCTGCTTTCGCAGATGGTTGAGTGTCTCCACAATCTCTCCCACCTGAGCATGACGGCTGTCCCGGTGGAGCAGGAACAGGTCGATGCAGTCCACGCCCAGCCGGCGCAGAGATGCCTCCACATCCTTCACCAGGCAGGCCGGGGTCACCCGGTCGGGCCGCAGAGCCAGGGGATGGCAGCCCTTGGTCTCAATCACAAGCTTGTCCAGGGCCCTGCCCTTCAGCCAGCGGCCCAGCAGTTCCTCGCTGCCGCCGTATACATGGGCCGTGTCAAAGGCATTGATGCCCGCATCCAGCGCCGCGTCCAGTACGGCAGTGTCCTTCAGATCCGCGCAGCCCAGCACCAGCCGGGATACGGGCTTGTCCAGCCCGGAAATTGTTCCGTATTCCATGGTATTCCCCCTGTTTCTCTTGCTCAGCCGCTCTCCTTGCGAACCAGCCGCCAGGTGATGGACTGGGACTGCACCTGCCGCCCGGCCATCCGCTCCAGCAGCAGCTCGGCGGCCATACCGCCCAGCCGGTGGGCCTCGTGGGCCAGGGAGGTAATGCGCACAGGGCACAGGTCGCTGTAATAGCTGTTGTCAAAGCTGACCACCGCCGTATCCGCCGGAATACGGCGGCCGCTGCCCAGGAGCATACGGATGAGCCGGTCGGCAATCTCGTCGTTGTAGCAGATAACCGCCGTACAGTCCTTGAGGTAAAATTGAGTAAAGTGTTTCAGCAGATCATTGTGGCCATAGTCCAGCAGGTAGCGGCGCTCCTCGGTGGTGTACCACATGACCCGGTCGTCCGGCAGGGGCAGCCCGGCGTCCCGCATGGCGGTCAGGTAGCCCAGGTACCGCTGGTGGCCCTGAATATCGTCGCTCTTGAAGATGCCGGCGATTTTGGTGTGGCCCCGGGCAATGAGATGGCGGGCCAGCTGGTACCCGCCGCCGAAGTTGTCGTCCGACACGCACACCGCCCCCGGCAGCGCCCCATAGCTGCCGTGGATGAACACCACCGGGATGCCCGCCAGGTCCAGCTTCCCATACAGGTCCAGGTTGGGGTTGGGCAGGGCGGTCTTGGATCCCTCCACAATCAGCCCGCCCACCGGCTGGTGGAGCAGCCCCTGGAGAATATCCCGCTCGTTGGACACCTTGTTCTGGGTGGCGTAGAGGAGGGTGGAGTAGTTTTTCCGGCTGAGCACCGCCTGGATGTCCTGGAGGACGGTCGGAAAGATGTAGTCGTTTAAATAGGACGTGACCACCGCCACCCGGTCACTGCCGCCGGAGCGTCCCCGGTCCAGCACCCGGGAGCCGCTGCCCTGCCGCTTTTCAATCAGGCCCAGCTCCACCAGCTTGTCCAGGGCCTGCCGCACCGTCTGGCGGCTGACCGAGTAAATCCGGGTCAGCTCCTGCTCGGTGGGCAGCTTATCCGGGAAGGTCCCACGGGCGATCTCCGCCTGGAGCTGGGCCGCCAGCTGGAGATATTTGAAGGCCATAACTTTGCCCCCTCTCTCTGCACATCAGATAGGTTTCCCCGCAAAAAAGAATACAAATATTTTTGTCCGACTATTTCTGTTCTTTGAATTCCAACACAATTTATTATGCATTATATCATATTTTTCGTTTTTATCAATGATAATCGCAATGTATTTCAATATTGTATTTATTTTTTCTCTCGAGCAAAAATTTATATTGTTTGATTGACTATAAATTCTTTTCTTAAAGACAAATCAATTGCGAAAATACCGATGGTCTGATACCTTATACTCAGCAGATGGTACGGCCGCATCAAGTTTCACCAATCTGCCGGCGGGAACGCGCCTGTCCATCAGGCTCTTCAGGGTTAGGCGACAAAGTTCTGTCCGCCAAGCGTGTCAGCGGGATGAAAGCAGGACGGCCTTCCAAACAACAACGAATTGAGGACCGCGCCGCCTTGCTGGGGAATGTGCTCCGCAGCGCGTGCGGCTTCGCGGCAACCGCCACTTCTGTCTGCGCCATGCCTCCTATCAGCACGCCATCGAGAGCCTGGCCGGAGGTACCGGCTTCTGGTGTATCGTCGGCGAGAACCTGCGCGCATCAGAATTAAACGAGTATATTCTTTTTTAATAACAGCAGCTATCTACACGGGCTGCTGCGTGAATTGCAACACGGTTTCTACATATGTGTCTGCCAGCAGCAGCTTGGCAAATGGTCTGACCCGAAATGTGGAATATGAGGCAGTCGCGCCCTGGCGTCAGAGTTGTCTGTCGGGCCGGCTTCATCAGGAGGATCTATCATGTCTAAAGTCTTATTTTCGACCGGCTGGACTGTCGCCCATCTGGGGGAGGAGGACAGGGCCGCCCCCGTTGTTCTCCCCCACGACGCCATGCTCGCCGAGCCCCGCTCGGCGGACTCGGCAGGGGGCACCAACACCGGCTGGTTCGCCGGCCGGGACTATGTCTACGAGAAGACCTTCTCCGCCCCGGCGGAGTGGGCAGACCGGGATGTGGTTCTGGAGTTTGAGGGGGTCTACCACAACGCCGAGGTGTGGCTGAACGGGGAACAGCTGGCCTTCCACGCCTACGGCTACACCGGCTTCTATGTGCCCCTCACCGGCAGAGCCCGCCCGGGAGAGGAGAATACCCTCCGGGTCATCGCCCGCAACGCCGACCAGCCCAACTCCCGCTGGTACACCGGCGCGGGCATCTACCGCCCGGTGTGGCTCCACGTCCTGCCCCGGGAGCACCTGGACCTGGACGGGGTGAAAATTCACGCCACGGACTGGAAGAACCCCGCAGTTCATATCAGTCTCTCCGCCAACTGTGCCGGCGCTGCCAGGGTGGAGGTGCTGGACGGCTCGGCCATCCTGGCCGCCGGGGAGACACAGGTGGACCGGACGGGGGCGCTGGACCTGCCCCTCCCCGGGGCGGAGCTGTGGAGCGTGGAGGACCCGCGCCTCTATACCTGCCGGGTCACCTTTGGGGAGGACGTGCGGGAGATCCCCTTCGGCGTGCGGGTGGTCGCCTGTGACGCCAAGAGCGGCTTCTGCCTCAACGGGCAGCGGGTCATCCTCCGGGGGGCCTGCGTTCACCACGACAACGGCATTCTGGGGGCCGTCACTCTCCCCGAGGCCGAGGAGCGAAAGGTGCGCCTTTTGAAACAGGCGGGCTACAACGCCATCCGCTCGGCCCACAACCCCTGCTCCAAGGCCCTGCTGGACGCCTGCGACAGATTGGGCATGCTGGTGCTGGACGAGTACGCCGACATGTGGTACATCCACAAGACCCGGTATGACTACGCCTCTCTTATGCCGGACAGCTGGAAGAGCGACCTGCGGGACCTGGTGGACAAGGATTTCAACCACCCCAGCGTGGTCATGTACTCCATCGGCAACGAGGTCTCCGAGACCGCCCAGCCCCGGGGCATCCAGCTCACCGAGGACATGACCGGGTACCTCCACCAGCTGGATGACCGGCCGGTGACCTGCGGCATCAACATCTTCTTCAACTTCCTCTCCTCCATGGGCTTCGGCGTGTACAGCGACAAAAAGGCAGAGGAGGAAGCCGCCAGGGCTGAGCAGCGCAAGGGCGCTCCGGCCAGGAAGAAGGCTGTGGGCAGCGAGTTTTTCAACAACCTGGCCGGGCTCTTCGGCTCGGAGTTTATGAAGTTCGGCGCCACCCTGGGCGGCAGCGACCGCAAGAGCCGGGATGCCTTCTCCAAGCTGGATGTGGCGGGCTATAACTACGGCGAAAAGCGCTACCTGCGGGACTTCCGCAAGTACCCCGGCCGGGTTATCCTGGGCAGCGAGACCTTCTGCGCCGACGCGGCCCGGTTCTGGGACCTGGCCAAGGCCCATCCCGCCCTCATCGGCGACTTTGTATGGACCGGCATGGACTACCTGGGCGAAGTGGGCCTGGGGGCCATGGAGTACAGGAACTACGCCCCTGATTTCAGCCACGGCCCGGGCTGGATCGCCGCCGGCGTGGGGGTGCTGGACCTGACCGGCGCCTCCACCGGCCAGACCGCCTACACCCAGGTGGCCTTTGAGATGTGCCCCATCCGCATCGGCGTGGTCCCCGCCGACCGCGCCTTCGAGCCCCACTCCCCTTCTGCCTGGCGCATGAGCAACACCCACGAGAGCTGGGCCTGGAACGGCTGCGAGGGAAAAGAGACCCGGGTGGAGATATACGCCCGGGGGGCCAAGGTGGCCCTCTTTCTCAACGGCAAGCCCATGGGAGAAAAATCGCCGGACCGGGACAGACGGGCAGTTTTTTGGGTGGTGTGGCAGCCGGGAGAGCTGACCGCAGTGTCCTACGGCTCCGACGGGGCCGAGCTGGGCCGCGCCAGCCTGAGGAGCGCCGGGGAAAAGACCGTCCTCACCGCTGAGCCGGAGCAGGATACGATCCGCCCCGACGGGCTGTGCTACGTCCGACTGCGCTACACCGACGACAGCGGCCTGCTCAAGCCCCTGGCCCGGGGTGATATCCGGGTGGAAGTGGAGGGCGGCAAGCTGCTGGCCCTGGGCAGCGCCTGCCCCTACAACGAGCGCGGCTATCTCACTGACACAACCGACACCTACTACGGTCAGGCTCTGGCCGTCATCCGGGCAGACGGCGACGTGACTGTGCGGGCGGAGAGTCCCTACGGCAGCGCCCGGGTCAATGTCCCATGCCGAAAGGAAGGCGCCAGATGAGCAGCCATACCAGACAGCCGCGCCCCTGAGCGGCCAGCATAAAGGAGATTGTTTATGGAACAGGAGACAATGGCCCGGGCCGTCCTCAGCGGCGGCACGGCGCTTGGCATTGAATTGGGTTCCACCCGCATTAAGGCAGTTCTCATCGGGCCTGACCACGCGCCCCTGGCCTCCGGCGCATGCAGCTGGGAAAACCGTCTGGAGAACGGGCTGTGGACCTACCATCTGGACGACGTATGGCAGGGCATCCAGACAGCTTTTTCCCAACTGGCCGCCCAGGTCAGAGCGCGGTGCGGCGTCCCTCTCAGCCGTCCGGGCGCTTTGGGCGTGTCCGCCATGATGCACGGATATCTCCCCTTTGACCGGCAGGGCCGCCAGCTGGCAGCCTTCCGCACCTGGCGCAACACCAACACCGCCCAGGCGGCAGAGGCTCTGACCGACTGCCTGGGCTTCAACATCCCCCAGCGCTGGAGCGCCGCCCACCTGTACCAGGCGGTGCTGGACAACGAGCCCCACGTGGCGCAGCTGGACTTTCTCACTACCCTGGCCGGCTATGTCCACTGGCAGCTCACCGGAGAAAAGGTGCTGGGAGTGGGAGACGCCTCCGGCATGTTTCCCATCGACCCTGTCACCGGAGACTATGACCAAACCATGCTGGACCGGTTTGACGGTCTGCTCCAGGCCCACGGCCACAGCTTCACTCTGCGGCAGGCGCTGCCCAAGGTACTCCCGGCAGGAGCCGCGGCCGGCCGTCTGACCGCCGCCGGCGCCCGGCTGCTGGACCCCACCGGCACCCTGGAGCCCGGCGTCCCCTGCTGCCCCCCGGAGGGAGACGCAGGAACCGGCATGGCCGCCACCAACAGCGTGGCCCCCAGAACGGGCAATGTGTCCGCGGGCACCTCGGTGTTTGCCATGGTGGTGCTGGAGCGCCCCCTGTCCAGGGTCTATCCGGAGATTGATATGGTAGCCACCCCGGCGGGAGCTCCGGCGGCCATGGTCCACTGCAACACCTGCACCTCCGACCTGGACGCCTGGGTAAGCCTGCTGGGTGAGACGGCGGCTGCCGCCGGCGCCCCGCTGGATACCTCGGCGCTGTATACCCTGCTCTACCGCAAGGCATTGGAGGGAGAGGCAGACTGCGGAGGCCTGACCGCCTGCAATTATTACTCCGGCGAGCCGGTGACCGGTCTGAGCGGGGGATGTCCCCTGCTGGTGCGGCGCCCGGACAGCCGCCTGACCCTTGCCAACCTGATGCGGGCCCACCTGTACGCCGCCATGGCCACCCTGAAGCTGGGTATGGACATTCTCACCGGCCCGGAGCAGGTGGCTCTGGACCGGCTCACCGGCCACGGCGGCCTCTTTAAGGTGGAGGGTGTGGCCCAGCGGCTGATGGCGGGCGCGCTGGACGTGCCGGTGGCCGTGATGGAGACGGCGGGGGAGGGCGGCCCCTGGGGTATGGCCCTGCTGGCCGCCTATGCAGTGAACAGGGCCCCCGGCGAGACCCTGGCGGACTACCTGTCCCTGCGGGTATTTTCCAATGTCCAAGCGCACTGCACAGCGCCCCTTCCAGAGGATCGGGCAGGTTTCGCCGCCTTTCTGGAGCGGTACCGCGCCGCCCTGGCGGTGGAGCGGGCCGCTGTAAGCGCATTATAAGCAAAGGAGTTAACAGGCATGAGCATGCATGATTATGAGTTCTGGTTCGTGGTGGGCAGTCAGTTCCTCTACGGTGAGGAAGTGCTGGAGACGGTTGCCGGCCGGGCCGCGGAGATGGCGGCAGAGCTGAACGCCTCCGGCGGCCTGCCCTGTAAGCTGGTCTACAAGGCCACTGCCAAGACCTGCGGTGAGATCACCGACCTGGTCCGGGAGGCCAACCACGACCCCCGCTGCGCCGGCATTGTGGCCTGGTGCCACACCTTCAGTCCTGCCAAGATGTGGATCAACGGGCTGGTGGACCTGCGCAAGCCCTACTGCCACCTGGCCACACAGTACAACCGGGATATCCCCAACGAGCAGATCGACATGGACTTTATGAACCTGAATCAGGCCGCCCACGGAGACCGGGAGCACGGCTTTCTGGCCGCCCGGCTGCGCCTGCCCCGAAAGGTCATTGCCGGCTACTGGCGGGACGAGGCTGTCCAGCGGCGGCTGGGCGACTGGATGCGCGCAGCCGTGGGCGCGGCCTTCTCCCGCTCGCTGAAGGTAATGCGCTTTGGCGACAACATGCGGGAGGTGGCCGTCACCGAAGGCGACAAGGTGGAGGCCCAGATCAAGCTGGGCTGGCAGGTGAACACCTGGCCGGTGGGCAAACTGGTGGAGACTATGGACGCCGTCACCGACGGGCAGATTGACGCCCTGGTGGAGGAGTACCGGAAGCAATACGATCTGAGCTCTGACGACCTGGAGGCCATCCGCTACCAGGCTCGGGAGGAGCTGGCCATGAAGGCCATGCTGGACGGCGAGGGCTGCAGGGCCTTCTCCAACAACTTCCAGGACCTCTACGGCATGCGCCAGCTGCCCGGCCTGGCCACCCAGCATCTGATGGCCCAGGGCTACGGGTACGGCGGCGAGGGAGACTGGAAGGTGGCCGCCATGACCGCCATCCTCAAGGCCATGAGCGAGGGCCAGACCGGCGGCACCGCCTTTATGGAGGACTACACCTACCACCTGGAGCCGGGCAATCAGTACAGCCTAGGGGCACACATGCTGGAGGTATGCCCCAGCGTGGCCGCCGCCCGGCCCCGCATTGAGGTCCACCCTCTGGGCATCGGCGACCGGGAGCCCCCCGCCCGGCTGGTATTCGAGGGCCACGAGGGGGACGCCATCGTGGTCAGCCTGGTGGATATGGGAGGCCGCCTGCGCCTCATCTGCCAGGATATCCACTGTGTCAAGCCCATCTTCCCCATGCCCAACCTGCCGGTAGCCCGGGTAATGTGGCAGCCCCTTCCCGACCTGACCACCGGTGTGGAGTGCTGGATCACCGCCGGCGGCGCCCACCACACCGTCCTCAGCTACGACGTGACCGCCGGGCAGATGAGGGACTGGGCCCGAATGATGGACATTGAGTTTGTCCATATCACCGCCGGTACCACGCCGGAGAAGCTGGAACACGATCTGTTCCTCTCTGACCTGGCCTGGAAGCTGAGAGGGCGGTGAGCGGCATGCTGGAAGAACTGCGGCAGGCCGTCTGGGCGGCCAACGTGGAACTGCCCAGGCGCGGACTTGTGACTTACACCTGGGGCAACGTGTCCGGCATTGACCGGGATCGGGGCCTGGTGGTCATCAAGCCCTCCGGTGTGGACTATGACGCTCTGACACCGGAAAACCTGGTGGTGGTGGATCTGGACGGCAACACGGTGGAGGGAGATCTGAACCCCTCCAGCGACACTGCCACCCACCTGGTCCTCTACAAGGCCTTTCCCGCCTTGGGCGGTGTGGTCCACACCCACAGTCCCAACGCCGTGGCCTGGGCCCAGGCGGGGGAGGACATCCCCTGTTACGGCACCACCCACGCCGACTACTTCTACGGCCCTATCCCCTGCGCCCGCTGGCTGACCAAAGAGGAAATCAACGGGGACTACGAGGGAAACACAGGCCGGGTCATTGTGGAGACCTTCCAGCAGCGCAATATCAACCCCGTCCATGTGCCCGGGGTCATCTGCGCCGGCCACGGCCCCTTTTCCTGGGGCGCCACCCCGGCCCAGGCGGTGTACCACAGCGTGGTGCTGGAGGAGGTAGCCAGGATGGCCATCCTCACCCGGCAGGTCTCTCCCGCCGCCCAGGCCGCGCCCCAGGCCATGCTGGACAAGCATTTTCTCCGCAAGCACGGCCCCAACGCGTACTACGGGCAGAGACAGCATACATAACCCAGCGCCCCGGACACTTTGTCCGGGGCGCTTTTGTCCCTCCCTATTATGATTCCATCCATCTCATCACGGAAAGAACAGCCGCACAGCGAGTGCGGCGGCGGCAAATCCCACCAGGTCGGCGCACAGGGCGGCAGGGACGGCGTATCGGGTCTTGTTGATGCCTGCGGCGCCAAAATAGACGGCAATGGTGTAGAAGGTAGTCTCAGTGGAGCCCAGCATGACGGCGGCAGTGCGGCCGACGGCAGAATCCGGGCCGTAGGTGGAGATAAGCTCCGCCCCTACGCCCAGAGCCGCACTGCCTGAGATGGGCCGCACCAGCAGCAGGGCTACGGTCTCCGGCGGGATGCCCAGCAGCTCCAGCGCCGGTCCCAGGGCCCTGGCCGCCAGCTCCAGGGCGCCGGAGGCCCGGAGCATATACACCGCCGTGAGCAGGCCGATCATGGGCGGCACGATGCGGATCAGCACCCCCAGCCCCTCCCCGGCGCCGGCGACCAGGGCATCGTACACGTCCACCCTTTTGACCATCCCCCATAGGGCGGTCAAGGCGATGATGCCGGGCATCAGCAGATTGACCATCAGCTCCACGTCTTTTTCCTCCGTCCCTCCATCAGCCGCCATAACCGGGCCAGAATTCGGCTGGCCAGAATCCCCGCCGTCACCGACAGGGCGGAGGCCAGCCACACGGCGGGCAGAATATCAAACGGGGCGGCGCAGCCCGCCGCGGCCCGTACCCCCGCCACGGTGGTGGGAATCAGCTGGATGGACGCGGTGTTGCACACCACCAGCATGCACAGAGAGTCAGAGGCCACCCCCGGCGTCTTTTTGCTCATGCTCCGGGCCGCCTGAATGCCAAGGGGCGTGGCCGCGTTGCCCAGGCCCAGCAGATTGGCCGACACATTGGCTGAGATGGCGTCCATTACCGCACGGTCCCCTGCAAAATCGGGGTAGAGGCGGCTCAGGACAGGCCGGAGCAGGGCGGAGAGCTTTTCCGACAGGCCGGACCGCTTCATAATCTCCATAACCCCCATCCACAGGCAGAGCAGCCCCGCCATGGCCAGGCACAGCTCCACTGCCGCCGCGGCTCCTTCTACGGCCCCTGCCGCCACCTCGCCCTCACGCCCGGTGGCCAGGCCGCACAGGATGGACACCACCACCATGGCCGTCCAGATCGCCGACATTGCCATCCACTTCCACCTCGCCTTCTCTCCCCCATGCTATTCAACTCTGCCGCCAAACATGTCCCGTTTTGATATAAATATTTTTAAAAATTTTTCGTTCCCTTAACTTAGGAAAATCATTAACTTCCTGTAAATAGTAATTTATTTTCCATTTTTTCATTGACTTTGGAATACTCTGTGTTATAATGATGTCAGTTTCTAGGTAATAGTGGAAAAACGCGGAAACTACTTTGAGTCGGTGAAAGGAGAAAAAGGAATGAAATCGACTGGAATTGTAAGAAAGGTGGACGAACTCGGGCGAATTGTTCTCCCGATCGAGCTCCGTCGCACCTTGGATATTGCCGAGAAAGATTCCCTTGAGATCTACGTGGACGGCTCTTCTATCGTCTTAAAGAAATATCAGCCTGCCTGCATTTTCTGCGATGACGCCAGAGACGTGATCAATTTCAAGGGCAAAAATGTGTGCCCCAACTGCATTAAGGAACTTCTCGGCAAGGATCGCCGCTAAATATACATCTAAAAGCTTCCCTTTCTCATGAGAACGGGGAGCTTTTTATATGTTCTTTTTCTTCTTTGGGCGCCGGGCCGCCCTGTTTTTCTCCCATTCAACCAGTAACATCTTCTCCTTTTATCCATACATTTTACCTGTATTTTGTTACATTTTTCTTCTCATATGACCTTTTTGCATCGAAAATATATATGCGCGTTTTTGCGTATTTTCTTTGATATTCGAAGCGAATTTGATGATTCTGTGAAGTTATAAACTTCCATCTATATACTATTCGTATAATATATTTTTACAATTTATTACAAAATAGGATATCCTTCTTCTTTTCTCGTCAATTTTTCTTCTCTCGGCTTGTGGAATAAGACAATCAGCATACAGAGGCGCGGCGTCGGGTGACGCCGCGCCTCTGTATGCTGATTGCATATAATTTTACTGTCCAATCATTCTGGACAAAGGATTATTTCTTTCCCAGCGCCCGGTCATAGAGCTCTTTGCGGGGCAGGCCGGTCTCCTCCGCCGCCCGGCGGGCGGCGTCCCGCAGAGAGCGTCCCTCAGCCCGGTAGCGCTCCACCAGAGCCAGGCCGTCCTCCGGGCTGACGCCCTCCTCCTCCACGGGCTGGGCGCCCTCTACCACCAGCACAAACTCCCCCTTGGGGCTGTTGGCCTGGTACCAGGCCACGGCCTCGTCCAGGGTGGTGCGGCGCACCTCCTCATGGAGCTTGGTCAGCTCCCGGCACAGAGAGATCCGCCGGTCCCCGCCGAAGGTGTCCCGCAGATCGGCCAGGGTGGCGGAGAGCTTGTGGGGGGCCTCATAGAAGATCATGGTCCGCTGCTCACCGGTGAGAGAGAGCAGATGGGCCTTCCGGTTCTTCTTATTCATGGGCAGGAAGCCCTCAAAGGTGAACCGGCCGGTGGGCAGGCCGGACACCGACAGCGCCGTGACCAAGGCGCAGGGGCCGGGGATGGAGATGACCTCCACGCCGTTGCCGGCGCACAGCTTCACCAGCTCCTCGCCGGGGTCTGAGATGGCGGGGGTACCCGCGTCGGTAACCAGGGCGCAGCTCTCCCCCGCCAGCAGGCGATTTAGCACAGTCTGGCCGCCGGTCTCGGTGTTGTGGCGGTAGTAACTCACCATGGGCTTTTTCAGCCCCAGGTGGTTGAGCAGCTTCAGGGACACCCGGGTGTCCTCGGCGGCGATGAAGTCCGCCTCCGCCAGGGTGTCAATCATCCGCTGAGACATGTCCCCCAGGTTGCCGATGGGCGTGGGGACCAGATAGAGTATTCCGGCCATTGGGCTACCTCCAGAAAATCAATCATTTTAACGGTCCTGTCCGCACAGGCAGGACCTCCAAGCCCGGGCGGCCCTGCCGCACCGCCTCCAGCAGCACGGCGGAGGGGGCCTTCCCCTCCCTGTGCTGCACCAGCTGCATCCGCTTGGGCTCCAGACCGGCCCCGCGGAGGGCGCAGAGCAGGTCGGTCAGCCGGTCGGGCCGGTGGACCAGGGCAAAGCGGCCGCCGTTTTTCAGGCACCGGGCGGCGGCGGCGCACAGCTGCTCCAGGGTGCACTGCTCCTCCATCCGGGCCGCTCCGCCGGAACGGCCGGATCCGTCCGGGAACCAGGGCGGATTGGACACCACCAGATCCCACTGTCCCGCAGTTGGCAGGCTGGCAATGTCCTTCAAATCTCCGGTGATAATCTCCCCGGACAGGCCGTTATCCGCCAGATTGCGCCGGGCAACGCCGGCAGCTATGGGAGAGATTTCCACACCGCACACTGTCAAGGTGGAAACCCGGCCCAACAGCAGCAGGAGCAGGGTTCCCGGACCGCAGCCCAGGTCGCACACCCGCCAGCCCGGCTTCACCGTGGCGAAGGCCCCCAGCAGCAGGCTGTCCTGCCCCAGGGGGAAGCAGCCCTCCTCCCAACGGAGGGTATAGGGCCCCAGCTGTTCCGTATGCGCCATGTCAGCCCAGGGCCTCCATCAGGGCGTTCAGACACTGGTAGAACTGCCCCACGTGGACGCCGTCCACCAGGCGGTGGTTCAGCTCCAGGGACATGGACAGCACCAGCCGTCCGTCCTTCTCCTCATACTTGCCCCAGGCCACCCGGGGCACGCTGTCCTCCGGGTTCAGGTCCCGTTCGTTGGTCAGGGAGGTAATGGGGAACCAGGGCTGGCAGGTGAAGTAGATAAGCTGGTCTCCCGGCCAGGGGCCGTTGTCGATAAACTTGGTCTGGGCCCTGGACACCTCGCCCGCCCGGCGGCAGAAGTCGGCTATGTCCTCCCCTGCCTCCAGGGTGGTGATGTGGAAGAGCTCGCTCCCCGGCTTCAGGTCGGTAAAGCTGGGGACGAGGCAGTCGTGGAGCACAATCTCCTCCCCCCGGCACTTGTACCGGAAGGCCTCCACCTGGTCCATGGCCTTGGTGACAAGGTACACCAAACTGTAATAAAAAGAGAGTTTATTCCGTTTTGTATAGAATTTCAGGGTTGTTACGTCAACCGGAAAGGTCAGACTGTAAAAAGGGTTGGACATGGGCGCGAAGAACTCGTAGTGTCCCCGCCGAGGCCATGTCTCCTTGTCAATCACCGTCATGGTGCTTCTCCTCCCGTCCCAGCAGGTAGTCGGTGGTTACATGGAAATAATCTGCCAGAAAAATAAGCGTCAGTGAGGGAACATTCACATAGCCGTACTCCATGCGCTGATAGTGGCGGTCTGTGCACTGCAAAAGATTCGCCATATCTACCTGGGTTTTATGTTCCCGCTCCCGCAACTCTTTCAGCCGTTTTCCAAACGGCTCCATAATCTTCTCCATGGGCATTATTCCCCCTTGACACGACATTTTGAGTGGTGTATAATAAGCACGACTTAGGAGGTGGTGTTATGACCGATTTTTCCCGCTTTCTGTACAGCAGCTACATCAAGCCCTATCTGGACAGGCAGCCCAGGGATTTGGAGGCCGAATCTCTCTTTTCCCTGTGGGAGAACAGCCACACCGTACAGGCACGGCAGGAGCATGAGGCCCTCTTCCGCTTCCTGGCCGTCCACGCCTTCTATCTGGGCCTGCGCACCGGCGCCGGACTGGCCCGGGACTGCTCTGCCGCCGTACCGGCGTGTCTTACGACTCGGGAATCGTGAAATGGGCCAGCGGGTCGGGCCGGGTCCACAGCACCACCCTGCCCGCCACCCGGCTGGCGGGCATGTCGATGAGCCGCTGGTTGGTGGAGCCCCGGAACAGGGCGTCATAGGACTTCTGCGCCGCCACAAAGGGCCCGTCCACCAGCACGTCGGTCTCAGCCAGCAGGGCGTCCCAGTCGGGCCGTCCCGCAGCGGTAAGTATTTCCCAGGTATAGCCGGTATAGGTCCACACGTTCTTCCCCTGGCCGTGGGCCAGGGCGGCCAGCTTGGCACACTCCTCCGCCTGGAGGAAGGGGTCGCCGCCCGAGAGGGTCAGGCCGTCGGTGAGGGGATTTTTGCCCATCTTCTCCGCCAGTTCCTCCACGGTCACCTCCCGCCCTCCGGCTGGGTCGTGGGTCTCCGGGTTGTGGCAGCCCGGACAGTTGTGGGGACAGCCCTGGGTGAACACCGTGAAGCGCAGCCCCGGGCCGTCCACAATGGAATCGGACATGGTGGACGCGATTCTCATAGGCTCGTTCCTTTCTGTAAACGCTGTTTTCTCCATTATAGCCGCTCCCCCGCCAAAGCACAAGGAAATCAGGGGGCGCAGGCTCAAAAGTTGCTTTGTCATAGGCAGCTGGACCACCGGCCTCAGGCAAAAGGCCTCGCAGCGTTCGCGCCCGCAGGCGCGAATCAAATGAAATCTATTTTCTCCGGCGGCATGTACGTCGGAGAAAATTCTTCTCAGCCCACAAGTGTGGAATTTGTCCGCATCAAGCGGACAAATTATGCGCGCAGTGGGCTGCATCTTCCTCAAAAGAGCGGCAAAGCCGCTCTTTTGACTGAAAAAGTGCCCCTGCCGCCATGCGGCAGGGGCACTGCTTTTATCCCATACTTACACCGAGTGTTTCACCCGGTCGTGCTCCTCGGCCCGCTTGGCGTTGTTGAAGCGGTCCAGGGTGCCCACCAGGTAGCCGGTGATACGGCGGATGCGCTCAAAGGGCACGCCGTCGGCCTCGGTGCGGCCGCAGCCGGGGCACTGGTCGCCGATGATGCCGGAGAAGCCGCACACAGGGTCACGGTCTACCGGGTGGTTCACAGAGCCGTAGCCGATGCCGCTCTCCTTCATGCAGCGGATGACCTTCTCGAAAGCCTCCAGGTTCTCGGTGGGGTCGCCGTCCATCTCGATGTAGCTGATGTGGCCGGCGTTGGTGAGGGCGTGGTAGGGCGCCTCGATGCGGATCTTGTCATAGGCGGAGATGGGGTAGTACACAGGCACATGGAAGGAGTTGGTGTAGTACTCCCGGTCGGTGATGCCCTCCATGACGCCGAAGCGGGCCTTGTCCATCTTCACGAAGCGGCCGGACAGGCCCTCGGCTGGGGTGGCCAGCAGGGAGAAGTTGAGGCCCCGCTTGTCGCTCTCCGCATCCATGCGGGCCCGCATGTGGGAGATGATCTCCAGGCCCAGCACCTGGGCCTTCTCGCTCTCGCCGTGGTGGACGCCGATGAGGGCCTTCAGGGTCTCGGCCAGGCCGATGAAGCCCACGGACAGGGTGCCGTGCTTGAGCACCTCACGGACCTCGTCGTCCCAGTCCAGCTTGTCGCTGTCCAGCCAGACGCCCTGGCCCATGAGGAAGGGGTAGTTGCGCACGTGCTTGCGGCACTGGATCTCAAACCGCTCCAGCAGCTGGTCCACGCACAGGTCCATCATCCGGTCCAGGCCCTCGAAGAAGGCGTCCAGGTCCCCCTTGGCCTTGATGGCCAGACGGGGCAGGTTGATGGTGGTGAAGGACAGGTTGCCGCGGCCGTTGCAGATCTCCCGGCTGGGGTCGTACACGTTGCCGATGACACGGGTACGGCAGCCCATGTAGGCAATCTCGGTCTCGGGCCGCTTGGGATCGTAGTACTGGAGGTTGAAGGGCGCGTCGATAAAGCTGAAGTTGGGGAACAGCCGCTTGGCAGAGCAGCGGATGGCCAGCTGGAACAGGTCGTAATTGGGCTCGCCGGGGTTGTAGTTGACGCCCTCCTTCACCCGGAAGATCTGGATGGGGAAGATGGGGGTCTCGCCGTT
>NZ_CALXGI010000022.1 GCF_944387805.1 uncultured Pseudoflavonifractor sp.
CAAGTGTTTTCCGCAGGAAAACCTTGAAATCGACCGGATTCACTCCGGGCGATTTGAGTCCAGTCCAGGGCTCCCACAGGGCCTGACCCGTGGGACATTCGGCGCCGATATGCAGGTCTTTTCGCAGAATGACGGCCCCGTCACCATCCTCTTTGACACCGACCATATGTAACACCCCCATGAATGCAAGCGAGGTGCTGAACATGATTTTCAAGCAGCTGACCGTACCCCCCATCGGTACAAACTGTTATATCTTTGGCGACGCAGCCTCGGAGCGCTGCGCCATTGTGGACCCGGGCGGGGATGCCGCCGGGATTCTCGCCGCCGTGCAGGAGCTTGGCCTGACGGTATCCGCCATTTTCCTCACCCACGGCCACTACGACCATGTGGGCGCCCTGCCCGAGCTGCGCAGGGCCCTGCCCGGCGTACCGGTGTATCTCCACCCGGCGGATAAGGCCGCCAGGGACGGCTCCCTTCTCCCCGACCCCGGCCCCACGGAGGACTACGTGGACGGAGACCGGGTTCTGGTGGGCGGCCTGACGGTGGAGGTCATACACACCCCCGGCCACACCCCCGGCGGCGTTTGCCTGAAGGTGGGGGATACCCTCTTCACCGGGGACACCCTGTTCCGCGGCTCCATGGGCCGCACCGACCTGCCCGGCGGCAGCTATGACCAGATTATGGGCTCCCTCAGGCGGCTTGCCGCCCTGCCGGGGGACTACATGGTCTGCCCCGGCCATGACGCCCCCTCCACTCTGGAGGCCGAACGAAAGGGCAACTACTACATGCGGGAGGCCGCGGGCCAGTGACCCTCTCCCGCCGGAAAGGGATTTATCCATGAAACTCTATCTCACCGGCCACGACTACAAGTACGCCTGCGAGCAGATTATGCTCACCCTGTTCCCCGGCCAGCGGCCCCTCTACCCGGAGGAGCCGGCGGGGGAGGGGGAGGACCAGGCCCGCATCACCCTCTTCCGGGGCGCGCAGTGGGCCACCGGCCGCACCGCCCTCACCTGGGCGGGAAAATCCGCCGTGGGCTCCTGCCGGGTCAAGACCGCGGGCATCACCGGCCAGGTAGAGCTGGACCGGGCCCTTCAGAAGGCCCTGAAGCTGTCCTTTTACCGGGCGGCGGTGCAGGTGCTGGGGAAGGAGCCCCCCTGGGGCGCCCTCACCGGCGTTCGGCCGGTGAAGATTCCCACCAAGGCCCTGCTGCGGGGGGAGACCCCTGCTCAGGCCGAGGCGGTGCTGCGGGACACCTATCATGTGACCCCGGTGCGCCGCCGTCTGGCCATGGACTGCGCCCAGGCCAGCCTGACCGCCCTGGACAGCCTGAAGGAGGATGAGATCTCCCTCTATGTGGGCATCCCCTTCTGTCCCACCCGCTGTGCCTACTGTTCCTTTGTGTCCGCCGACGTGGGCAGGGCCCTCAGGCTGCTGCCCCCCTATCTGGAGGCATTGTTCCGGGAGGTGGAGGCCGCCGGGGACCTGCTGGAGCGCCAGGGGCTGCATGTCCGCACGGTGTACATCGGCGGCGGCACCCCCACCACGCTGTCGGCAGAGCAGCTCTCCGCCCTGATGGGCCACATCCGGGCTCACATCGACCTGTCCCGCTGCACCGAGTACACCGTGGAGGCCGGGCGGCCGGACACCATCACGGCGGAAAAGCTGGCCGCTCTGAAGGAAAACGGGGCCGGCCGGGTGTCGGTGAACCCCCAGTCCATGTGCGATCAGGTGCTCCGGGCCATGGGCCGCTCCCACACGGCGGCAGACATTCTCAGGGCCTACGAGCTGGTGCAGAATTCCGGCATTCCCTGCGTGAACATGGACCTGATTGCCGGCCTGCCCGAGGACAGCCGGTCGGGCTTCCGCGCTACCCTGGACCAGGTGCTCTCCATGGGCCCGGCCAACATCACCGTCCACACTCTGGCTCTGAAGAAGGGCTCCCGGCTCATGACCGAGGGGGGACACCTGCCCACGGCGGAGGATGTGTCGGCCATGCTGGACTACGCCTGGACCGCCCTGCGGGGCGCGGGCTATGTGCCCTACTACCTGTACCGGCAGAAGTACATGTCCGGTTCCTTTGAGAACGTGGGCTGGACCAGGCCCGGGTCTGAGAACCTCTACAACATCTGCATGATGGAGGAGCTGCACACCGTGCTGGCCCTGGGGGGCGGCGGCGTCACCAAGCTGGTGGACCGGTCCGCCGGGCGCATTGAGCGCATCTCCGACCCCAAGTACCCATATGAATATATCAACACCATTGACAGGATTATCGCCGACAAGGAGAAGCTGGCGGACTTTTACGCCGCAGCAAGGAGGTAACCATGGCATATTCCCTGCATGAGATCAACGACCGTATCCGCTCTGACGCCGCCGCCTTTCTGGCCGAGTGCGACCAGAACTTCCAGCGCCGGGTGGTCTCCGCCGCCGACATCATTGCCAAGCGGGCCAGGGTGAGCCCCATTGTGCTGCTGTCCGGGCCCTCCGGCTCGGGCAAGACCACCACCGCCCTCAAGCTGGAGGAGGAGCTGGAGAAGCGGGGCATCTCCACCCACACCATCTCCATGGACAACTACTTCAAGACCATGAATCCCCGCACCGCCCCCAGGACCCCCGAGGGGGACATCGACTACGAGTCCCCCAAATGCCTGGACATGGAGCTGCTGGGGGACACCTTCGCCAAGCTGTCCAGGGGGGAGGAGGTCATCATCCCCAAGTTCGAGTTCGCCCGTCAGATGCGCAACGACGCCCGGGGCACCCCCCTGCGCCTGAAGGAGAACGAGATCGCCATCTTCGAGGGCATCCACGCCCTCAACGACGACATCGCCGGCCGCCACCCCCAGGCCACCAAGCTGTACATCTCCGCCCGCAGCAACGTGTGCGACGGGGACAGGGTGGTGTTCAAGGGCACCTGGATGCGGCTGACCCGCCGGGCCGTCCGGGACTATAATTTCCGGGGCACCGACATTGCCACCACTCTGGACATGTGGGCCAACGTCCGCCGGGGGGAGAAGCTGTACATCTCCCCCTTCAAAAACAAGGCCGACGTCATCATCGACTCCTCGCTCCGCTACGAAGTGTCCGTCATGAAGTATTACGCCCTGCCCATGCTCCAGGCCGTGCCGGCGGAAAACCAGCGCCGGGCCGAGCTGCTGGACCTGATCCACGCCTTTGACGCCTTTGAGGCGGTGGACCCGGCCATGGTGGCCAAGGACTCCCTGCTGCGGGAGTTCATCGGCGGCGGCAGCTACAAATACCGCTGAGCGGCAGCGGACTCCCGCTGTTTTCTCATATATCAGCCGAGACAATGAACTTTTAAAGATGAAGGAAGGATTTTCCAATGTCTGAGTGTACGCACAACTGCTCCTCCTGCGGCGAGAACTGCGGGGAGCGCACCGCCCCCCAGAGCCTGCTGGCCCCCGCCAACCCCCTGTCCAAGATTGGCAAGGTCATCGCCGTGGTCAGCGGCAAGGGCGGCGTGGGCAAGAGTCTGGTGACCTCCTCCCTGGCCGTGGCCATGCGCCGCCGGGGCAGGAAGGTGGCCATCCTGGACGCTGATATCACCGGCCCCTCCATCCCCACCGCCTTCAACCTCCACGAGCGGGCCACCGGCACCGACCTGGGCATCAACCCCGCCGTGTCTGAGACCGGCATCGAGGTCATGAGCCTGAACCTGCTGGTGGAGCACGAGACCGACCCCGTTGTGTGGCGCGGCCCTGTTATCGCCGGCACGGTCAAGCAGTTCTGGACCGACGTGGTGTGGGGCGACGTGGACTATATGTTCGTGGACATGCCCCCCGGAACCGGCGACGTGCCCCTGACCGTGTTCCAGTCCCTGCCTGTGGACGGCATCATCGTGGTCACCTCCCCCCAGGATCTGGTGAGCATGATTGTCACCAAGGCGGTGAAGATGGCCGGCCTGATGGACATCCCTGTGCTGGGCCTGGTGGAGAATTACAGCTACTTCAAGTGCCCCGACTGCGGCAAGGAGCACGCCGTCTTTGGCGAGAGCCACATTGACCAGGTGGCCAAGGACCTGGGCCTGAAGGTGCTGGCCCGCCTGCCCATCGATCCCGCCGTGTCTGCCGCCTGCGACAAGGGCGAGATTGAGAAGTTTGAGCCCAACTACCTCACCGGCGTAGCCGAGGCCCTGGACCAGTAAATTTTCCACATTCACCCCGCAGAATGGGGATAACGCCCCTTTTCTCCACAAATTAGAGCGCAAAACGCCCTGCTGTGATTTCCACAGCAGGGCGTTTTTGTCTGTCACAATGGAGGTTGAAGCAGGAAGAGGGCTGCCTGCGGCCGGACTATGCGCGCAGCGGCCTGCAATCCCCCTCGAAAAAGGCGTCTCGCGGCTTTTTCGCAGGTTTAAAAAATGTCCAGCTCCACCGGGCAGTGGTCGCTGCCCATAATCTCCGGGTGGATCACGCTGTCCTTGATTTTTTCTGCAATGGACTTTGAGACAATGAAGTAATCAATACGCCACCCCGCGTTGTTGGCCCGGGCGTGGTACATATAGCTCCACCAGGAGTAGGCCCCGGTCTTGTCGGGGTACAGGTAGCGGAAAGAGTCCACAAATCCGGACTCCAGCAGCTCCGTCAGCTTGGAGCGCTCCTCGTCGGTGAAGCCCGCGTTGCCCCGGTTGGACTTGGCGTTTTTCAGGTCGATCTCCTGGTGGGCCACGTTCAGGTCGCCGCAGTAGATCACCGGCTTCTTTTTGTCCAGCCCCAGCAGGTATTCCCGCAGGGCGTCCTCCCACTCCATGCGCCAGTCCAGCCGGGTCAGCTCCCGCTGGGCGTTGGGCACGTAACAGTTGACCAGATAGAAGTCCTCAAATTCCAGTGTGATGGCCCGGCCCTCCCTGTCGTGCTCCTCCGAGCCGATGCCGTAGGCCACGCTGAGGGGCTCCAGCCGGGTAAACACCGCGGTGCCGGAGTACCCCTTCTTCTCGGCGCTGTTCCAGTACTGCTTGTAGCCGGGCAGGTTCAGCTCCGCCTGGCCGGGCTGCATCTTGGTCTCCTGGATGGAGAAGATGTCCGCGTCCAGGGCGGCGAAGGACTCCAGAAAGCCCTTGCCCAGGCAGGCCCGCAGGCCGTTTACATTCCACGATACCAGTTTCAATCCATTTCCTCCAAAGGCTGGGCGCTGTCCCAGATTACCGGCTTGCCGTCCCGGTCCAGCAGGGGCGTCAGGCCGCCGCCGTACCCGTTGACCACCTGGAGATAGAGCACGCCGGTGAGGGTGTCCACCAAAATGACCGTCTCCATTGCAAAGCCGCCCGCCGGGGTCTCCCGCCGGATCACCTGGAACCGCTTGTCCGTTTTTGCCATTTCCTTATTCCTCCCCGTCCCCGGTCACAATGGCGCGGAAAAACCGGCCCAGCAGGGGCACATAGGTCAGGCAGAACACCAGTCCCGCCAGCGCGCCGGCGCCCTTTTTGTGCTTCCTGGCGGCGCCCAGGCCGATGAGTACGCCCAGAGCCCCCACGCACAGTTTGAGCAGGGCCATGTCGGTCAGCTCCATCTTCTTCAGGTACAGATTCCCCGCCGCAATCAGGTTTTTCATGGCTCAGTTCTCCTTTCCTTCCACCGCCCCGGCCTCCAGCCGGAGCAGGCGCTCCTTCAGTTCCAGCCCTCCGGCGTAGCCGGTCAGACTGCCGTTGGCCCCCACCACCCGGTGGCAGGGGATGATGATGGGGATGGGGTTGTGGTGGTTGGCCTGCCCCACCGCCCGGACGGCCCTGGGCCGTCCCACCGCCTGGGCAATGTCCCGATAGCTTCTGGTCTCTCCGTAAGGGATGGCCTCCAGCGCCCGCCACACGGACCGGTAAAATTCCGTCCCTCCCGGGGCCAGAGGCAGGTGGAATTCCCGCCGCTGTCCGGCCAGGTACTCCAGCACCTGCCGTTTTCCCTCCGTAAGCAGAGGAGTTTCGCGACAGGCAATTCTGGGCGCGGGCCGGCCGGGGAGCAGCAGGCGCACAATGGCGCTGTTCTCCTCCTCCAGCCCCATAGGCCCCAGAGCTGTGTCAAACAAAATCAGGTCCACCTGCCCGCGCTCCTTTCCGCTTCGCCCCGCCGCCGCTGGACAGCAGCGTTTCTGTTATTATACCACAGCCATCGGCGCCCAGTAAATCACCGCCCGAAATTTCTATTTCCCGTTTTGCAAGCCACACCGCGCAGCTCTTCTCTGCCGTTTTTTATATGTTCTGCACAATTTTTATCCAATATCCTCCGCATTTATGGACCAATGTTTCAATTTTAGAAATTGACTTTTCAACATTTCGGGCGCATATTGAAACAGGAGCAGCAGACGGGGACGCCCGTTCTACCGCAGCACGGCAGCCTCCGCCCCAAGACAAGGGCCCATCAGAAGGGCGTGGGCAAGGAAGGAACAAATCGCCTATCCATTTGGAAAAGGAGAATAACTAGGATGAAATATACAAAGATTTCCGCTCTTCTGCTGGCCGCCGTCTTAATGGCCGGTACTGCCGGCTGTGCCCAGCAGCCTGCCGCCGGAACCTCCTCCCCCAGTCCCCCGGTCTCGGCAAGTCAGTCCGTCCAGCCCAGCGCTACTCCCAGCGCTGCCCCAACTCCCAGCGCTGAGCCCGAGGAGGAGTACGCCAGCTACACTCTGGCCCCCACTCTCTACTCTGAGACTCTGAAGCTGGACTGGAACTACACCATCTATCTGCCCCGGGGCTACGATGACCCGGCCAACGCCAGCAAAACCTACCCGGTCATTTATCTGCTCCACGGCGCCTTCGGCAACCACCGCAACTTGGTGGAGCGGTTCTCCACCCCCGAGATTATGGACACGCTGATCGAAAACGGCCAGATGCCCGAGGCCATTGTGGTGTTCCCCGACGGCTTCAACTCCTACTACATCGACGGTCCTGCCCTGGATATGGAGTCCGCCTTTATCAACGACCTGTTCCCCACCATCGAGTCCCTTTACCGGGCTGACGCCGCCAAGGAAGGCCGGATAATTGGCGGCATCTCCATGGGCGGCTACGGCGCGGCCCGCTTTGCGCTGAAATATCCCGAGCTCTTCTCTGCCGCTCTGCTGATCTCCCCCGCTGTGTGGGCTGAGCCCACCAGGGGCAACGACCTGTACGACAACTGGCATGTGTTCCCCGAGGGTGACGCCAACTTCTCCCAGAGCGTGTGGGAGTCCTTCTACCCCGCCTCTTATCTGGAGGACTACACTGCCAAGAACAGCCCCGTGTCCTTCTACGTCATCAGCGGCGATGCGGATACCACTGTGGATATCTCCGAGGTGCAGAACTTCTATAATCAGCTCCTCACTGTGGCCCCTGACGCTCAGCTCTCTGTGGAGCCCGATGGCGTTCACGCCTGGACCTTCTGGGAGCCCGCTGCCACCAAGGCGCTGGAGTTCGCCGGCTCTGTGCTCCAGGGTCAGAAGTAAGCCGTCTATATTGCACGAAAAACAGCCCCGCTGTCCATGGATGGACAGCGGGGCTGTCTGTTATTCTCAGTACTTGCGCACCACAGCTACCACCTTGCCCAAAATTTCCGCTCCGGCGCCGTCAATCGGCTGATAATCCGGGTTCTCGGGCATGAGCCAGGGATGGCCGTCCTTCCAGCGGAGGGTCTTGACCGTAGCCTCATCCTCAAAGAGCGCCACCACAATCTCTCCGCTGTGGGCCTCAGGCTGGCGGTGGACCACCACCAGGTCTCCGGGCAGGATGCCCGCCCCCAGCATGGACTCACCCCGTACCTTCAGGGCGAAGTGCTCCCCGGCCAGTCCGCCGGTGTCAAAGGTCAGATAGTCCTCAATGCACTCCTCGGCCAGGATGGGGGAACCGGCGGCCACGTTGCCCACCACGGGCACCCGGTTGGCGCTGGGGTGCTCCTCCTCGGCAATCGGCCGGCCGGCGGAACCGCTGACGGTGATGGCACGGGTCTTGCCCTCAGCCTTGATGATGAGCCCCTTCTCCTCCAGCCCCTTCAGGTGGAAGTGGACTGTGGAGGGGGACTTGAGCCCCACCGCCTCGCCGATCTCGCGGACAGAGGGGGGATAGCCATGGTCGGCCTGGAAGGACACGATGTAATCGTAAATCTGCTGCTGCTTGGGAGAGAGTATCCTCATTGCGAGCCCTCCTTGTATGGTCTGCCGGCGGCGGCAGAGGCGCGGCCCCATAAACGGGACTTCGCGCCGTTCTTTCTTTCGCTCTTGGTGTACGCTATTATATCACAGCCCCAGCCAAAACGCAAACATTCGTTCTAAAATCTTTTCCTTTTTCCGCATGGTTTTTTTGCGCAGATAGGTCTGTTTTGCTAAAAATAGATTTACCGGCCGCTCAAATGTTGACATTTTCATATCCTGCGCCTAATATAGTGACACAGCTGTTTTCATCCGGCTTTTGAACGGCAGCTTGTTTTGTATGGTTTATAATTGAAGGAGAATGAGGAACGCATGAAGAAAAATCGTCTTATCAGCGGGCTTCTGGCCCTGGCCATGCTGCTCAGCCTGGCCGCCTGCGGCAGTCCCGACAGCGGAACTGCCTCACCTGCTCCAACCTCAAGCGCCGGAACGGCAAACGGTATCTACACCCCCGGCACCTATCAGGGCACCTCGGAAAACGGCATGGGCGGCAAGGTGACGGTTGAAGTTACCGTGGACGCCAACGCCATCACCAATGTAACGGTGGTGGAGCACGCCGAGACGCCCGGCATCTCCGACCCTGCCATCGAGCAGATTCCCACGGCCATTGTGGAGGCCAATTCCACCGAAGTAGAGGCTGTTTCCAGCGCTACCATCACCTCCACCGCCATCTGCGAGGCGGTGGACAAGGCCCTGGCCGTAGCCCGGGGAGAGGCCGAGCCTGAGAGCAGCGCTTCCGCCGCGCCTGTATCCCTGCCCTTTGAATCCCCCGACGTCATTGTCATTGGCTGCGGCTTTGCAGGCATGAACACCGCCCTGGCCGCCGCCGAGGCGGGCGCCAACGTACTGGTGCTGGAGAAAACCGGCAAGCGGGGCGGATCCGCCAATGTGGGCGGCTCCACGCTCTCCGGCGCGGGCACCAAAATGCAGGAAGAGGCCGGCATTGTGGACACTCCCGAGCTTATTGTGGAGGAGATCGAAAAGCGCAACGCCGACAACGGCGGAAAGGACAACTACAACGAAGAGCTTACCTGGTACTATGCCCGCCACTCCGGCGAGGCGGTGGACTGGCTGGACAGCCTGGGTGCCGACATGGGCGACCGCATTCCCAAGATGCCCAGCCTCTACGAACCCATGAACGTGGCCCGGGTTTACAGCGGCAGCATCAAGAGCTACCTGGAGGTTGTGGGGAATCTTCTGGACGAGCAGGTGGAGGCCGGCAAGGTTGCCATTCTCTACAACACCGAGGCCACCAGCCTGGTAATGGACGGCGAGAAGGTGGTTGGCGTAAATGCCAGAGCCGAGGACGGCACCGAAACCGCCTACAGCGCCCCCGCCACTGTGCTGTGCACCGGCGGCTATGGCCACAGTGAAGAGCTCCTCCATGAGTACAACTTCCAGAACTGCCTCACCACCAGCCCCGAGTTCTGCACCGGTGACGGCTTCCGCTTTGCCCTGCAGGCCGGCGGCGTGCTCAAGAACATGGATTACTGCTCCACCTATGCCGGCGGCGTGCGGGACGGGGATAACTTCGTCAAGACCATGAGCATCCGCATCAAGGATTTCCCCTATATGATTTTCGTCAATGCCCAGGGCCAGCGCTTTGTGGATGAGCTGGGCGCAGAGGATGGCTCTGACTACGACGAGATCACCTCCTGGTGGAAAAAAGGGGACAACACCGTCTACATTATGTTCGACCAGGCCATGGTAGACGAGCTGCGCGAGAGCGAGCTTCCCATTTTCTCCGGCGATACCGATTGGAGCAAGTGGGACGCCGCCGTGGAGGCCGGTCAGGAAATCTTCAAGGGCGACACCGTCGCCCAGGCCGCCGAGCTGGCCGGAATTGACGCCGCCGGGCTGGAGGCCACCATTGAGCGGTATAACGGCTTTGTGGACGCCGGCGTGGACGCCGACTTCGGCCGTACCCGCGAGATGAAAAAGTTTGAGACCGGCCCCTACTACATCGTCCGCACCATTCCCTATGTCATGATTACTTCCGGCGGCCCCTGGATGAACGACAAGTGCCAGCTGCTCAACGAGGCCGGCGAGCCCATCCCCGGTCTGTATCAGGCCGGCGAGATTGTGGGCAATGCCAACATCTGCGGCCACACCACCTTTGGCGGCATTCAGAATACCGGCTGCATGGTCTTTGGCAAGCAGGCGGGCACACAGGCCGCCGCCTACGCGGCCGGGAACTAAATCCAGCAGTGCCGGATGAAAACAGAGCGGCGCGGTGAATCTTCACCGCGCCGCTCTGTTTTTTCCTTTTACCAGCCGAAGGGCCAGTAACCGCCGCCGTAACTGTTGCCATACTGCTGGCTGTACTGCTGGTTCTGCTCCTCCTCAATCTGATTCTGGAGCTCCTGGGAGGCCGCTACCCGCTCGTCGGTGCGCTCATCAAAGGTGATGGTCAGAGTCTGGGTCTGACCGGAGCGGCTCACCGTCAGCGTAGCGGTGTCGCCGGCCCGGTACTCAGCCAGGGCGTTCTGCAGGTCGTCGGAGGAGGTGATGTCGGTGTCGTCCAGCTTGGTGATGATGTCGCCCTCCTGGAGGCCGGCCTTGGCGGCGCAGGAGTTGTCCACCACGCCCATCACATAGGCGCCGGCGGGCACACCGTAGCGCTGGGCCTCGCCGCTGACATTGGTGCTGATGGTGCCCATGTAGGGCTTGCCGGTGATGTATCCATACTCCATGATGTCGGTAATCATGTTCCACACGTTGTCAATGGGGATGGCAAAGCCAATGCCCTCCACAGCGGCCTGAGAGGTATCGCCGTTGTTGGACAGCTTGGCGGACACAATGCCCACCACCTGGCCGTACTGGTCAAAGAGCGCACCGCCGGAGTTGCCGTTGTTGATGGCGGTGTCGGTCTGGATGTAGTTCATGCGGCGGCCGTCGCTCATGGTCACGTTCCGGTTCAGGGCGGAGACATAGCCGCCGGTGAGGGAGAAGGTCAGCTCACCCAGAGGGTTGCCAATGGCGTAGACCTGATCGCCCACCACCAGATTGTCGCTGCTGCCGATGACCACAGGGGTCAGGCCGGTGGCGTCAATCTTCAGCACGGCGATGTCGTTCTCCTCGTCGCCGCCCACCAGGGTGGCGTCATAGCTCTTGCCGTCCACAAAGGTCACGGTGATCCTGCTGGCGTCCTCGATGACATGGTAGTTGGTGACAATGTAGCCGTCCTGGCTGATGACAAAGCCGGAGCCGGAGGCGGCGGTCTGGACCACCTGTCCAAATACGTTGGTGTCGATCTCAGTGGTAATGCCCACCGTGGAACCCACATAGGTGGCATAAATCTGGGCCGCGGTCAGAGGCTCCTTGGTGGTCACATTGGACACGCTGACCACTGTGGGGGCATGGCTGCCCTGGTAGACGGTGGTGGAACCCTTCACGCCGCCGTTGAGGGCCGCCATGACGCCCGCTCCGGTGCCGCCGCCCAGCAGGGCGCACACCAGGCACAGAGCGGTGATCTTGGGCCAGACCCGCTTCTTCTTTTTGTCGGAACGCGCGTTGTCTTCCATATGGTAAGAGGTCGCCTCGAAAGTCTGCTGGGGCTGCTGCTCCTCGGGGCGGTTTTCAGGATTAAATTCACTGTAATACATATCTGTCGCTCCTTCTATCACGAGATACTCTCTCGGCGGGTTTCTGACCCGTTTCCTTTTTACGGGACTAAGCATACCCGGAATTTATGTCCAAAGCATGAAGAAAGATAAAATGAAATTTGAACTTTCACCGGCTGCCGCAATATGTTTGCCGGCAAAATGCTTTTTCCGCTTTTGCCTTAAAAAGGTTTCAGAAAACTGCTCAATTTTTCTTTTCTTCCTGTTCCGGCTCCCGTTCTGCTTCGGGCGCAGGCCGGTTTTTCAGAATGGCGGCCAGGTCTTCGGCGGCCAGGCGCAGGTCGGACAGCACCCCGTCCAGCACTCCCAGGCGGCTGATATTGATGACCACCATGCACAGCACCGGGCCCAGAATCATGCCCGCCACTCCGGCCAGCTTCATGCCCACATAGATGCTGACGAGGGACAGGATGGGGGACAGTCCGGTCTGGTCGCCCACTACCTTGGGCTCAGCCACCCGGCGGAACAGGGCGATAATGCCCCATATGACCATCAGCTCCACCGCATGGCGGTACTCGCCCAGGAACAGATCCACCACCGCCCAGGGCACCATGACAGTGCCGGAACCCACAATGGGGATAAAATCCAGCACCGCCAGCAGAAAGGCCAGCAGCACCGAGTAGGGCTGGCGGATAATCACAAAGCCCGCCAGCAGAATAAAGAAGACGACCACCGACAAAATCAGCTGGGCTTTCACATATCCGCCGAAGGCGGCCACCGCCGTGCGCTTGACGCTACCGAAGAAGTCCCGGACGCCGGGGGAGAGACGGCCGGTGACCATGAGGCGGAGGCGGGGGTAGTCGGAGGCGATGAAATAGGTGGCCATGACAAAGATGACCAGGGCCACCACAAAGGAGGGGATGCTGAAGGCAAAGGAGCCCGCCGCGCTGCCCGCCTGGCTGAGCAGCCCGGGGATCATCTCGTTGAGCCAGGACACCAGCTTTTCCAGGCCATCGGTGACGGTCTGGCTCACCTGCTGGGGCAGCCCGGCAAACAGGCCGGAGAGAAAGCCCTCCAGGTCCGCAATGGCGGGCTGGAGGCTGTCCGCCCAGATGGCGGGCCAGTTTATCACCAGAGAAGCCACCTCATTGACAATATTGTACACCAGCGCCGCCAGAACGCCCCCCGCCACGGTAAAAATCAAAATCAGCAGCACCAGGGACAAGACCTTCCGGGACGCGCCCAGCCGCCGCTGCACTTTCACAATGGCCGGGTTGAGAATCCAGGTCAGCACCAGAGCCAGCACAAAGGGCATCAGCAGGCCCAGTAAAGGCGGCGCGCCGTACATCAGAAACAGCACCACCAGAATCGTCCCGGCCAGCCGGATACCCAGCCGCAGCCACAGCCGCCCCCGCTCCCGCCAGGTCAGCTCTTTCCCATTCACAGCAATTCCTCCCTTATGTATCTCCGGAGCGCGCCCGGCGCCGCCCCGTTTCTCTGTACCGCCGTTGAGCCTTGGACCATTGTAGCACGGGACGCGGGGGATAATATCAAGAATCCATGAATATTTTCAAAAATCCCCCTCAAATTTTCCCGCCCTGCAACCTTCCCGCTTCTTTTCTGGTATTATAGGCGTAAGGGGTCCCGGAGGGCGGCCCGCTGAGGGCATGGCGGGCGGTCTCCGGGGCAGAGGATGCCCAAAAGAGGTGAGGGAATATGACGGACGAGAGGACCGCCCGGACTCAGGTGGAGCGCTGGGGCGGCATGGTATGGCGGCTGGCTCTGGCCCGCACCCGCCACATCCAGGACAGTGAGGACGTATTTCAGGAGGTATTCGCCCGCTTTTTCCGCCACGAGGGGGAGCTGAGCAGCGACGAGCACCGGAAGGCCTGGCTCATCCGCTGCACCCTCAACTGCACCAGTACCCTGCTCTCCGCGCCCTGGCGGAAAAGCCTGCCTCTGGAGGAGGCGCTCACCCGGGCGGTGCCCGAGGAAGACCGGGCGGTGTACCAGGCGGTGCTGGCCCTGCCCAAACCCTACCGGACCGCCATCCACCTCCACTACTACGAGGGATATTCGGTGGCGGAGATTGCCGCCCTGACCGGCGCCCGGGAGGGCACGGTAAAGAGCTGGCTGTCCCGGGGCCGGGACAGGCTGGCGGCGGCACTGAAAGGAGACGAATGACCATGCTGGACAGATATAAGGCGGCCAATGACGCCCTCCGGCCTTCGGCGGAGCTGGTGGACCGGGCTGCCGCAGGGACAGGGCGCAAAAAGCGCCGCCGGCCTCTGATTCCTGCCGCGGTGGCGGCGGTGCTGGCGGCGGTACTGCTCTTTACCGGCGTTCCCGGCCTGACCGCCCCCACAGTGGGCGGCAGCGCCCAGGCTCTGGCTGTGCCGGAGTATCCCGAGCTGCCCAAGGCCCCCGGCGAGCCCCTTCTGGACACGGAGCAGGCCTGGATCGACTGGAACGACGCCTATGACGCCTACCAGGACGAGTGGGACGCCTTCCGGGACGCCGCCCCGGCTCTGGAGGACCAGCCCGGCCTGCCGGAGGCGTTGGCGGACTTCTCCGCCAACAGCGCCGCCCTGGCCCTGGCAGGGGAATACAACCGGATTTACTCGCCCATCTCCCTGTGGTTTGCCCTGGCCATGCTGGCTGAGACCACGGCAGGGGAGACCCGGCAGCAGGTGCTCACCGCCCTGGGGGCGGAGGACCTGGAGCAGCTGCGGGGCTGGGCGGACAGCCTGTGGCACGCCCTGTACACCGATGACGGCACCGCGTCCCTGCTGCTGGGCAGCTCCATCTGGCTGGGGGAGGGCATGGACTTCCGCCAGGATGTGCTGGACACCCTGGCAGAGCGCTACTACGCCGCCTCCTACCGGGTGCCCATGGGCACCGACGAGGCCGACAGCGCCCTGGCGGCCTGGGTGGCGGAGCAGACCAGGGGGCTCATCGGCGGAAATGGAAAGGTGCTGGAGACCACCCCGGACACCCTGGCGGTGCTGGCCTCCACCCTGTACTACCAGGCGGGCTGGCGGAATGAGTTCCTCCCGGCAAATACCAGCAAGGACATTTTCACCACCGCCGGCGGGGAGTCTCTGACGGTGGACTTCATGCACCGCACGGACAGGAATGTGTCCTTCCTCCGCCGGGAGGGGTATGAGGCCGCCGCCATCTCCACCTATCTGGGGCAGATGGTCTTTGTGCTGCCCGAGGAGGGGGTCACCCCCAATGACCTGCTCTCCGACCCGGACTTCCTCTCCGGCCTGGACATGGACAGCGGCGACGCCATTCAGGGCGAGGTGCGGTGGTCCGTGCCCAAGTTCGACGTCAGCTCCGACCTGGACCTGAAGCCCACCCTGGAGGGCCTGGGCATCGCCGACGCCCTGGACCGGGACGCCGCCGACTTCTCCCCCCTCACCGACACGGAACCAGTGTGGGTGGACCAGGTCAAGCAGATTGCCCGGGTGACGGTGGACGAGCAGGGGGTGGAGGCCGCAGCCGTCACCCTGATGGCCGCCGCCGGTTCCTCTGCGCCTCCCGAGGATCCCGCCATCTGCGTCATGGACCTGGACCGGCCCTTTCTCTTCCTCATCAAGGCGGAGGGCACGGTGCTCTTTGTAGGCGCGGTGGAAAATCCGGGGTGACAGGACCATATACCGTCCGATTTAGGCGGGCCGCAATGCGGCCCGCCTTTTTTGACTTCTTCCCCAGTGGGAGAGCCTATTTTTTTCGTTTGTGAAATATCTATCGAATATATTACTTTTTCGTCTAAAATTGTTTTATTTTTCTCAATTATAAGTTAAAAAATAAACTTATTGAATATCTGTTGACTTTTTCAGAGAGACAGGTATACTCAAATCAAGGACCAGAGAAAGTATTTTTATATCAATCTCTCTCCTCCCACCGAACCGGCAAAATATGAAAGAGTGAGGCGTTGAACATGGGTATTTACGTGGTAACCGGCGGCTCCAGCGGCATTGGGGCCCAGATCGTGTCCAAGCTGAAGGAGCAGGGCCACGAGACCGTCAACATCGACCTGAAGGACGGCGACATCTCCGCCAACCTGGCCACACCGGAGGGCCGGGAGTCCGCCCTGCGGGAGCTGTACGACCGCTACCCCGACGGCATTGATGCCATGATCTGCAACGCGGGCGTGTCGGGCGCCAGCGGCAACATCCCCCTCATCATCTCCCTGAACTACTTCGGCGCCACCGCCATGGCCTCCGGGGCCCTGGAGCTGCTGCAGAAGAAGCGGGGCTCCTGCGTGGTCACCTCCTCCAACACCATCGCCCAGGGCGCTGCCCGCATGGACGTGGTGGGCATGCTCAACAACCAGGCCGACGAGGAGCGCATTCTGGCCCTAGTAAAGGACTATGATCCCGCCACCGCCCATTCCTTCTATGCCGCCACCAAGTACGCTCTGGCCCGCTGGGCCCGCCGCATGAGCGCCGACTGGGGGGCCCACGGCGTGCGCATCAACGCAGTGGCCCCCGGCAACGTGCGCACGGCCATGACCGCCAAGCTCTCTCCGGAGCACATGGTGGCGGTGGAGGCCCTGCCCGTGCCCATTAACTACGGCACCAACGACCCGCTGATGAGCCCCGAGGACATTGCCAACGCCATCATCTTCCTCTCCTCGCCTCTGGCCCACGGCATCAACGGCGTGGTGCTCTTTGTGGACGGCGGCACCGACGCGCTGCTCAATTCCGAAAAGGTCTATTAAGAGGGGGTTGCTGACATGCTGATTGCGGATTTCATCCACGCCATGGAGAAAAAGGACTACAAGGCCATGTCCCAGTGCTTTGCCAGCCAGTGCCGGCTGTTCGACTACTGCACGCCCGAGGGTACGCCCAACTTCTTTGTCTATGGCCGCCGGGCCATGGACATGTTCTACCACAACAAGTTTATTCTGGGCGGCCTGTCCGTGTCCAGCCCCAGAATTGTGGACGAGCGGACCGTCAACTTCTACATCAGCTACGGCGGCATCATCAACCACGCCGTGGCCAACATCGAGAGCTACGACTCCTCCACCGGCCTCATCAAGGAGCTGGTCATCCGGCCCGCATAAGACTGGAGCTCGTTCCTTTCAGAATATTTTCATTCCGCCGCAGCAGTCAAACTGTCTGCGGCGGTCTTTTTGTTTTCTTTGACAGATTTGGGTTCGCTGTGTTGTTATAGAGGTGAAAGGGGTGAGCAGCTTATGGAGGAGGAGCGGGCAAACACGCTGGTGGAGCGGCATGCCGACACGATTCTGCGCTTCGGCTACACTTGGCTGGGCGACCTGGACGACGCAAAGGACGTCTGCCAGGAGGTGCTGCTCAAGCTGCTGCTTGACCAGCGGCACTTTCCAGACAGTGGCCAGGAGCGGGCCTGGGTGGTGCGGCTGACCATCAACCAGTGCAAAAACTGGAAGAAGAGCGCCTGGTTTCGCCGCCGGGCGCCGCTGGAGGAGGGACTGAACCTCTGTGTGGAGCTTCCTGAGCCCGACGACAGCTCCCTGTTGACGCAGGTAAACCGCCTGCCCGCCAAATACCGCCGGGTGATCTACCTGCGGTACTATGAGGACTATGACGTACACGAAATCGCCGCGCTGCTGGGCCAGTCTCCCGCTCTGGTGAGCACTCATCTGGCCCGGGCCAGGGCCCGGCTGAAAACTCTGCTGGAGGGATGCTGCTATGGTGGATAAACGTTATCGCGAGGAGCTGGATCGGCTCCGTTTTACGGATTCTGACAAGCGCACCCTTGCCCGCGCTCTGGCCGGGCGGGCAGAGCGCAGAGCTCCCGCCGCCCCCGGCAGACGCTGGAGCCGCACCGTCGCCATAGCTGCCGCCCTGGCCTGCATTCTCTGTCTGTCGGTGGGCGCGGTGGTGGTTTCACTTCCGGTGGTGCGGGACTACTTTGGCAACAGCGCGGGCTATCAGCAAAGCGCCATCCTTCTGGGTGAATCCATGACCCAGAACGGCTGGACCATGACCCTCACCGACTGCGCCGCCGACGACTATACCATATACCTGGGCGTTACGCTCACTGCTCCGGAGGGTACCGTACTGGATTGGGCGGACGGCTACTATTTCGCGGACTGGAGCAGCCCCACCTTCCCGGAGCTGAATTACGGCGGAGCCGGAACCTATACCCAGATAGCGGACGGCGAGGCGGCAGACAATCAGGTAAGTTTTGTTTTTCAAAGCTATTATCTGCCGGAAGAAGAGCGCCTCTGCGGTCAGGAGATGGAGATTACGCTGGGGAAGCTTTACCACAACGCAGGTTGGAACGGTGGAGAGACTTATTCCTATGAGAAAATTTACGACTGCACTGAAACCTGGCACTTTCGCACCACTTTAAATTACCCGGACCATGTGATTCATCTGACACCCAATCTGGCCGTCCGTACGCTGGATGCGGATGCCGTCATTACCGACGTTGTAATCTCTCCGCTCACGGTGTACGTGTCAATTGAGGGCGATGGGCTGAAGGGACACCACGACTGGGTTCCCAAAACGGCCAGTGGGGACCCCGCCTGTATTGAGAACCAGGAAATTATACTCTATACCAAAGATGGGACTTCCATCCCACTAATGGGTGGTATGTCGGGCAGCGGATGCAGCGGCGGCGATCTGGACCACCAGGAGGGCTGCTGGCTCCATCTGGTCCGGCGGCCGGATGCGCCTCTGGACATGGGTGATCTTGCCTCCATTTCTATCTGCGGTGTGGAGATTCCGCTTGTATGACTGTTTTCGTTCCCATAGGTTTCCCAGATAATAAAATATACGGCCCGGCATTCCATGTGAAATGCCGGGCCGTATCCGTCTTTCTACTCCTTCTCGGGGCCGTAGAGGCTCTTGTAGTAGGACTCCGCCGTGTACAGCGCGGCGGCGGGGTTGTGGCCGGTGACCCGGTCCTTGGTCACCAGGGTGGTGCACAGGGCGTCCGAGTACTTGTAGAACAGGCTGTCGTGGCCCACGCACAATCCCACCACAATGTTCAGCTCCGTGCCCTGCCCGTTGAGCAGCTTGGCCTGGAGAATGGGGTTGCACATGTTGGCGCCGATGGACTCGCACTCGGGCGCAATGCCCACCGCCGTCTTGCGCACCGCGCCCGCCTTGCAGGCCGCGCCGTACACCTCAAAGCCGTGGCTGCGGAGGATGCCCGCGGCAATCCGGGCCTCGCGGAGCAGGCCCACGCAGGTGGCGATGCCCAGCTTGTGATAGCCCATCCGCTTGGCAAACTCCACAATCTCCTGAATGCGGGTCCAGCGGCAGTAGCCCTCGTACTCCACGTCGGCCGCCGTGGTCATGACCCTGTGGTTCTCCGGGTCGCGGTATTCCTCCATGGCCTCGTCCATGGCCTGCTGGTCCATGTGCTCGGTCAGGCAGAAGGGGGGACGCCCCTCCGATGTCTGGCGCTTGCAGCCCGCCACGCCGCAGTCGGCGCAGGAACGAATGATTTCCTTGTCCACCGCTGTCATCTCCTGTTTTTGAAGGGAACCAATTTACTTTCTGGGGTCCTGGACGGGGCTTCCGTCGGCGGGCACCAGGCAGCCGTCCTTGTCGTACTTGAGGACGGTGATATCCGCCTTGGTGTTCTTGGCGATCTGCTCCATCTTCATCTGCTCGGTAATGCCCACCACCAGGGTGTAGGCCACGCCGTGGCGCTTGGCCCGGCCGGTGCGGCCGATGCGGTGGATGTAGTACTCAATCTCGTCGGGCACGTCGTAGTTGAACACCACGTCCACGTCGTCGATGTCCAGGCCCCGGGCGGCCACGTCGGTGGCCACCAGCACCCGCATCTTGCCCTCCCGGAAGGCCTGAAGGGTCTTTTCCCGGATGCGCTGCTGGATGTCGCCGTGGATGGCCTGGGCGGAGATGCCCTTCATCTGGAGCAGGCCGGAGAGCCGGTCGGTCATATTCTTGGTGTTGCAGAAGGCGATGGCCCGCTCGTATCCGCCGTGGGTAAGGAGGGCCACCATGGTCTCCAGCTTGTCCCCCCGTCCCTCCAGGTCGATGCGGTACTGCTGGATGTCCGGCTTGTTCTCCTCGTCGGGCCGCACCACAATCTCCACCGGGTCACGCTGGTACACCCAGGAGATGTCCATCACCTCACGGGAGATGGTGGCGGAGAAGAGGCCCAGGTTCTTCCGGGACTTGATCTGGTCCAGAATCCGGGTCACGTCGTGGATGAAGCCCATGTCCAGCATGCGGTCGGCCTCATCCAGCACCACGGTCTCCACCTTGTCCAGCTTCACCGTGCGCCGCTTCATGTGGTCCATGAGGCGGCCGGGGGTGGCCACCACAATCTGCGGATGCTTTTTCAGGGTGGCAATCTGCTTCTCAATGGGGGCGCCGCCGTAGAGGCACACCGAGCGCACCCCCTCCTTAAACTCACACAGGTCCCGCAGCTCGTCCTGAATCTGGAGGGCCAGCTCACGGGTGGGGGCCAGCACCAGGGCCTGCACCGCGTCGCTCTCCGGGTTGATGTGCTCCACCATGGGGATGCCGAAGGCAAAGGTCTTGCCCGTGCCGGTGGGGGCCTTGGCGATGACGTCCTTCCACTCCATGAAGTAGGGAATGGCCCCCGCCTGGACCGGGGTGGCCCGGACGTAGCCCTTCTTGTTAATGGCCTTCATCACCTCGTCCGAAAGGCCCAGGTCCGCGTAGTTGACAACCTCATTTACCTGTTCGCCGTTGATTTCCATGCTGATATTCCTTTCTTTTCGCGCTGATTCAAGGTCCCCACAAGGCGAAAAGAATCCTTTCAGCCCCAACGCCCGCCCGGCCCGGGGGACGCGACCCTAAATCCACGGAGAAATTCTGATTTTTCTCCCGTATTCGGTCAATAGTGTAGCATATACCGGAGAAATATGCAACGGATATTGGCGCGTGTGTTTCTTGACATTCCCGGTGGGAGCGGATACAATGTTAGCCTGTAATCGTATGAATATAGGGAATATAGGAAGGAGGCGCGGGAGATTGAAGCTTTCACTGGTGATCCCCGCCTATAATGAGAGCAGCATCATTGAGGCCACGCTCCGCACCGTCACGGCGCGGCTGGCGGACATGGACCCGGACTACGAGCTGCTCATTGTGGACGACGGCAGCACGGACAACATGGCCGACCTGGTCCGTTCCTTTGCCGACAGCCACGTCCGCCTCACCGGCTACCACCCCAACGGCGGCAAGGGCAAGGCCGTCCGGGTGGGCATGCTGGAGGCCAGGGGCGACTACGTGTTCTGCACCGACGCCGACCTGGCCTACGGCCTGGAGAACATCCCCCCCATGCTGGACAAGCTGGCGGCGGGGGCCGACCTGTGCATTGGCTCCCGGCGGCTGGACAAGCTGGGCTACCAGGGCTATCCCCCTATCCGCCTGCTGACCTCCAAGGTCTTTGGCCTTCTGGTGCGGCTCTTCTCCGGCCTGCCCTACGATACTCAGTGCGGCATCAAGGGCTACCGGCGCGACGCCGCCCAGGCCATCTTCTCCCGCTGCTCCACCGACGGCTTCGCCTTCGACTTTGAGGTGCTCCTCCGGGCCCAAAAGCTGGGCCTGACGGTGGAGCAGGAGGCGGTCCATGTGGTGAACCACCGGGCGTCCAAGGTAAACATCCTCCGGGACAGCGCCCGCATGTTCCGGGATATCTTCCGCATCCGGCGGCTGGTGGGGCGCTCATGAGGGGGCGCCTGTTTCAAAAGGAGCGGCCCTGGCTGGTCTTTGCCCTGATCTTCGCCCTGGTGCTCCTCCGCTTCTGCTACTACGGCTTTACCTACTACCCCCAGCTGGACGACTACATCCAGCTCCACAACCAGGCCGCCTACTACTCCGCCAAGGCGGTTATCCTGGATATGGGCCTGCTGTCCTCCCGGCCTCTGGCCTCGGTGATGGACTACTTCTTCTGGTCCAATTTCTGGCCCTTCCTCATGGCGGCGGTAGCCCTCATCTCCGCCATGTACGCCGCCTCGGCCTGCCTGTTCCGCCGGGTGTGGGGGGAGTCCTTCGGCACCGGGTACCTGTTCCTGGCGGTGTACGCCCTGCTGCCCCTGGGCATGGAGGGGACGTACTGGATTTCCGCGTCCAACCGGGTGGTGCCCTCTTTGTTCTTCGTGGCTCTGGCCATGTACCTGTTCCAGAAGTGGTGCCGGACGGGCAGGGTCCGCTGGCTGCCCCTGTACTTTATCGCCCAGCTCATCTCCTTCTGTTTCTACGAGCAGGGGCTGGTGCTGTCGGTGACCGGGGTGCTGCTCCTGGGCATTATCGAGTTTTTCCGGGGCAACCGCAGCAGAAGCCTCTTCTCCCTGCTTACCTTTGTCAACGCAGGCATCTATTTCGCCTTCACCGGATACTTCTCCACCTCCACCGGCCAGCTGGGCAGCCGCCTGAAGCTGACCCTGCCCTGGCAGGAGGGGTGGGACAAGGTGTTCTTCTCCGCCGCCGGTCAGACCTGCGAGTCCTTCCTCATCGGCGGGTACAAGACCCTGGTCCGGGGCTTCCGCCGGGGAATCATGTGCATCGTCGAGAACTTCAACCTTCTGTGGGTGCTGGTGCTTATTGCCCTGTGCGCGGTGCTGTTCCTGTTTGCCCGGCGCTTCACCGTAGAACGGCCCACCGGGGAGGCCGCCCTGCCCAGACCTTGGGCGCTGCTGGCGGGCTTCCTCATGGCCCTGGCGCCGGTGACGCTGTTCTTCGTGCTGTCCAACCCGTCGGTGGCCCTGCGGAACACAGTGTTCTCCTTCTGCGGCATCGCCCTGTTCCTGGACGCGGCGTGGAGCATGCTGCTGACCAAATGCTCCGCCCGGAGCATTGTCACCGGGGCGGCGTGCGCTCTGTGCGCGGCGGTGTTCTCCGTGGCGGCTGTCAGCGAGCTCCACGACTACCGGGCCACTACCCAGGCCGACCAGCGGGTGGCCCGGGCGGTCACTGCCGCCGTGGAGGGAGACGAGGGCGCCATCGCCGTGCTCAACCTGGAGCCCAACTACCTGAGCGAGCAGAACTTTCTCTACCATGAGCACATCCACGGCGCCACCGAGAGCAGCTGGGCCCTGGCCGGCCTGCTGTCCTGGGCCGCCGGCGACCCCGCTTTTCCCGCCGCCACCCCCGTGCCCATGGGCGGACGGTACGCCGGCAGCCTCACTGAGTTCGGCGCTCTGCTGTGGTACGACCATAAGACGGGTACGGTCCAGTCGGTGATGGCCGTCCCCGCCGGGGAGGGCATCTATGAAATCCAGACGGCAGGCGGGACCACGCTGGCCGTCGCCCAAGAAGAAAACGGAGCCGGCAGCCTGATCGCCGCCGGAGATTAAGGTGAATTTATGAAGGAAAAAATTCTCCATCTCATCAAGGTCTTTGACCTGAAGCGGTTTATCAAGTTCGGCCTCATCGGCGTGCTCAACACCCTGGTGGACTTTGTGGTGTTCTACCTGCTGGACAAATTCGTCATTCAGGACGGCCCCACCGTGGTGCTGCTGGGCATGACCATTGTGGCCGGCCCCTATCTCTCCAACGCCATTTCCTACGTGGTGGCCAACATCCACAGCTTTATCTGGAACAAGTTCTGGACCTTTCAGAAGAAGGAGCCCCTCACCCGCCGTGAGGTGGGCCGGTACATTGTGACCAGCTGCGGCTTCCTCATCATCTCCTCCATCGGACTGTCCATCTTCATGTCCGTGTTCCAGCTGCCCGCCTTCGCGGCCATTATCCCCGCCGGGCTCATCCCCCTGGCCGCCAAAATCCCCAACACCTGCGTCACCATGTTCTACAACTACCTGATGAATAAATTCTGGGTGTTCAAGTGAGCAAAAAGTCCCTCCGGCTGAGCCGGAGGGACTTTTTTCATGCTATTTTGCTTTCGGCCGGGCCAGCCGCAGCAGCCCCGCCGCCAGGCCGGAGCGCGCGTCCACGGTCGCCCTTTCCGCACGGTCGGTTTCTCCCTTCCTCGCCCGGGCCTTTCCCTATGCTTTTGCCGCTCCGGCCTGGGCTCTGGGCTTGGCGCCCTCCGACTGGGCCAGAATCAGCACATCTCCGGGCAGAATGACCGTGCTCCCCGTGGGAATCACCGTCTCCTGCCCACGCTGGATAAGTACAATGAGGTACTTGGGGCCGTTGGGGGCGGAGGCAATGTCGGCCAGGGTGCGGTTTGCCAAGCGGTGGCCCCGCTTTACCGTCAGCTCGCTCAGGCGCAGGTGCTCCCGCTCCTCAAAGGGATAGGCCGCCAACACCAGCAGATCTCCTTCCTCCATCCTGGTGTCTCCGTTGGGCACAATGGTGCTCTCTCCCCGCACCACCATGACAACCAGCAGGTCCGCCGGGAGAGACAGCTCCCGCAGGGCGCGGCCCAGCCAGGGGTGGCCGGGCCCCAGGTGGACTTTGATAAAGCTGATATCCCGCTCCTCCTCGTAGTCGGTGAAGGTCTTGCTGATGTCCCCGTGCTCGTCAATCATGGACAGCTTGCTTGCCACCTTGGGCAGCAGGGTGCCCTGGACGAGCATGGACAGCAGGACAATGCAGAACACCAGATTGTAGAGGTTATAGGTGGTGTCCACGCCGCTGAGCACCGCCGAAATGGCGAATACAATGGAGGCCGCCCCCCGCAGTCCGGCCCAGGACACCACCCCCAGCTGTCCCACCGTGGGCCGGAAGGGCAGCAGGAGCACGCTGGTGACCACAGGCCGGGCCAGGACCGTGAGGAATGCCATAACCGCCAGCGCGGGCAGCAGCACCTGGGGCAGCTCCACCGGAGTCACCAGCAGTCCCAGCAGGAAGAAGATGATCACCTGGGCCACGCCGGTCACCACGTCGAAGAAGTGGACCAGATACTTCTTCTGGGACAGCTTGGCGTTGCCCAGCAGAATGCCGCACAGGTACACGCTCAGATACCCATTGCCGTTGCATATGGAGGGCAGGGCATAGGAGAGGAGCACCACGCCGAAGAGAAACACCGTGCGGCTCTGCTGGGAGTCAAACAGGTTTTTGCCCAGGAGCCACACCGCCAGACGGCCCACCAGCACGCCGGCCAGGGCCCCCAGAACCAGCTGCTGAACCAACAGCAGGGGAATGGACACCTGCTGCCCGGACATGAGGGCAATGAGGACGGTGGTCAGCATGTAGGACATGGGGTCGTTGGAGCCCGACTCCACCTCCAGCAGAGAGTCGGTGTGGTTCTTGAGGGCCAGCTTTTTGGACCGGAGGATGTTGAATACCGTGGCCGCGTCAGTGGAGGAGATGACGGAACCGATGAGCAGGCTCTCCAGCCAGGGCAGCTTTAGGGCGAAGTGGGCGAAGAGGCCCACTGCTCCGGCAGTGCCCGCCACCCCCAGGGTGGACAGCACCACGGCGGGGGCGGCCACCGGCCTGGCGGCCTTCAGGTTGGTGCCAAAGCCGCCGTAAAACATGATGAACACCAGGCTGGCCGAGCAGATCAGGTTGACGGCCTCGTAGTCGTTAAAGGGGATGCGCAGCAGGCCGTTCTCTCCAAAGCACATGCCCAGGGCGATAAAGACCAGCAGCGGCGGGATGGGCAGCTTCTCCACAAAGCGGTCCATCAGAATGCAGATTACAATGACAATTCCGATCATGAGAAAGGCAGCATTCATTTCAAAACCTCACAGAGTATAGTGTCTCCGGCCCGCCGGGGCCGGAGCATGCTCACCGGCGGCGGAACACGTGGATGCGGAAATCGGCCCGGACAGTCAGCTCCTCCAGAGCGGAGAGCCGCTCGCCGCCCTCTTTTGGGGTTTTCCAGTAGTAGGGGGTCATGCGGAACAGGTCGGCCAGGTCCTGTCCGTGCGGCGTAATGACCCGCTCGGCCTTCACAATGTCCAGGTAGTCAAAGCCCTCGTAGAGCACGGCCTCCTCCGGATTCAAATAGGGCCTGTCATAGAGCACTTCCTTCAGCTCCCACAGGTGATCGGCGGCGGGCACCACATAGAGGAACACTCCGCCGGGCGCCAGAACCCGGCAAAACTCCTCCGCCGCCAGAGGGGAGAAGCAGTTGACCAGCAGGTTCACGCTCCCGTCCCGCAGCGGCAGGCGGTAAGCCGAGGCCACGGCGAACTCCACTTTTTTGGTCCGCCTGGCCGCCCAGCGCAGGCAGAACTTGGAGATGTCCACCCCCGCCATGGTCACGCCCCGCCCGGCGGCCGTGAGGGCGTCATGAATCCCGGCGGTATAGTACCCCTCGCCGCAGCCTGAGTCCAGCACCCGGGGCGTGTCCCCGGCGTATTGGAGGACCAGCTGCTCCAGCACTCCCCGCAGGTGGCCGTAGTACCCGGCGGAGAGAAAACGGTTCCGGGCGGCGGCCATCTCCCTGTCGTCCCCGGGGACCCTGGAGTGCTTCCGGTTGGCGGGGAGCAGGTGGACGTACCCCTCCCGGGAAATATCAAAGCTGTGCCCTCTGGGGCAGGCGTAGGCCCCGTTCCCCCGCTCCAGGGGAGAGGCGCACAGGGGGCAGCGGAACATACTCTCCATATAACTCCTCTTTTCCCGCGGCCCTGGGGCCGGGATATGCTGATGTACGCTTTCATTATAGCATGATAAAGCGGGGCGCCGCAAGGCGGGCGCCCCGCACCGGCAAAAACCGGCGGCGGCTCAAAGGTTCACCGCCGTTCTCCCACTATTTCCCGGTCTCCTCTCTGTGGGACGTATGCCCTGCCTCGGGCAGGGCGGCCTCCTCGTTCTTAATCTCCCAGTGAATAAGGAAGGTGAGGGCCGCCCGCAGCAGAATAATGGCCCCCACCAGGGCGATCTCCTTCAGGTCCCGCACCACCACGGTACGGAGAATCTCGCCGCCCAGCTTGAATTCCAGGGCCATGGCCAGGCCCTGGGCCAGCTTGAGGCGGGTCTCCGGGTCCCGCCTGATATAATGCGCCACGCCCAGCACGCCGGACACCAGCAGCACAGCCACGCCCACCCATTCAAACAGCATGATACCCAGATCCACGGCCACTTCCAGCGCCCCATGCAGATACTCCATCCACTCCATGGTTTTCCCTCCGCTTTTCATATTGCCCCTGGAGGAGGCTTTTTGTCATTATACCGGGCGGCGGAAAATTGCACAAGGGATTTCCCGCCGGGCGAGAGATTTTTCCTGCGGTTTCTCTATCCTTTTTCCCTCAAATGTGATACAATGTCTGCCGCGTGTAGATATTACTGTATTTTAAGGAGTGCGACATGATCACTGTTACCGACCTGGGCCTGGCGTACAGCGGCCAGCCCCTTTTCTCCCATGTGGACCTGCAGTTCGTCAAGGGCAACTGCTACGGCATCATCGGCGCCAACGGCGCGGGCAAGTCCACCTTTCTGAAAATTCTCTCCGGCGAGCTGGAGCCCACCAGCGGCGAGGTGTCCATCCTGCCCAACACCCGCATGTCCATCCTCAAGCAGGACCAGAACGCCTATAACCAGTACACCGTCATGGACACGGTCATCATGGGCAACCAGCGGCTCTACGACATCGGCAAGGAGAAGGAGGCCCTCTACGCCAAGGAGGAGATGACCGAGGAGGACGGCATCAAGGCCTGCGAGCTGGAGGAGGAGTACGCCGAGCTGGGCGGCTGGGAGGCCGAGAGCGACGCATCCCGCATCCTCCAGGGCCTGGGCATCCCCGTGTCCATGCACTACGACGTGATGGAGAATGTGGACGGCCGTCTGAAGGTGAAGGTGCTGCTGGCCCAGGCCCTGTTCGGCAACCCGGACATCCTGATGATGGACGAGCCCACCAACAACCTGGACATCAACGCCATCAACTGGCTGGAGGACTTCCTGCTGGACTTCCCCGGCACTGTTATCGTGGTCAGCCATGACCGCCACTTCCTCAACACCATCTGCACCCACATCGTGGACATCGACTACAACAAGATCAAGATGTACGTGGGCAACTACGACTTCTGGTACGATGCCTCCCAGCTGATGCAGAACCTGATGAAGAACCAGAACAAGAAGAACGAGGAGAAGGCTCAGGAGCTCAAGGAGTTCATCTCCCGCTTCTCCGCCAACAAGTCCAAGAGCAAGCAGGCCACTGCCCGGCGCAAGCTGCTGGAGAAAATCACCCTGGAGGAGATCCCCGCCTCCTCCCGCCGCTATCCCTGGGTGGCCTTCAGCCCCGACCGTGAGGTGGGCAAGGACATCCTCTTCGTCACCGACGTCAGCAAGACCATCGACGGCGTGAAGGTGCTGGACCACGTCAGCTTCATCGTGGGCCACGGGGACAAAATCGCCTTCGTGGGCGACAACGAGAACGCCCACACCGCCCTGTTCAAGATCCTGGTGGGAGAGATGGAACCCGATGAGGGCACCGTGAAGTGGGGGCAGACCGCCACCTTCTCCTACTTCCCCAAGGACAACACCGAGTTCTTCCAGGACTGCGACGACAACCTGGTGGAGTGGCTGCGGCAGTGGTCCTCCGACCCCCACGAGGCCTATCTCCGGGGCTTCCTGGGCCGGATGCTCTTCTCCGGCGACGACGTGTACAAGCCCGTGAAGGTGCTCTCCGGCGGCGAGAAGGTGCGCTGCATGCTCTCACGGATGATGCTCTCCGGCGCCAATGTGCTGCTGCTGGACCAGCCCACCAACCACCTGGATCTGGAGTCCATCGCCGCCGTCAACAACGGTCTGGAGGCCGTCAAGTGCAACGTGCTGGTGTCCTCCCACGACCACCAGCTGGTCCAGACCGTGTGCAACCGTATCTTTGACTTCACCGGCGACGGCAAGCTCATCGACCGCAAGATGACCTACGACGAGTACCTGGAGTCCATGGCCGCCAACGGCTGACCGGAGCCTTCCCCGGCGGGGGAAGGTGCCCCAGAAGGGGGCGGATAAGGGCCCCCGCGCCGGTCCGGCCGGAAAAAAACGGTGCAAATTTCCTTCTTTTGTGATATACTGCTATATTAGCTATCATCTTTATTTTCCTGAGTGAGGTCTTGCCGCAATGCGAAAAGAGATTGTCCTCCCGTCCCTGGCGGTGGGCGGGGGTATCGTGGGACTGCTCCTCCGCCGCTGGGAGCTGTCCACCGCCTTTGAGGCGGACACCGGTCTGGTCACCCCCAACATGCCCTCCACCTGGGCGCTGATCATCTGGTCGGCGGTGCTGGCGGTGGTGTTCATCCTGCTGTGCCGGGGCAAGCACCGCCCCTTCCACGGCGGCTATGACGCCGCCTTTGCCGCCAAGGGCAACACGGTGTACGTCACCGCCATGGTGCTGAGCGGCTTTCTGTTGCTGGCCTCGGCGGTGCTCAACTACATGGGCATCCCCGCCGCCTATGCCGAGGCGGTGGCCGCCGCCCGGGCGGGCAACGCCCAGGGCACGCCCCTGTTCAACGTGCTGCCCCGGGCCATTCTGGGCCTGCTGTCCGCCGTCTCCTTCTTCTGCGTACTCTCCACCGGCAGGAACAACTACCGGGGCGAGGGCAAGGGCAAATTCAGCTTTCCCCTGCTGGCCCCGGCCTACATGGGCTGTATCTGGCTCATCGCAGCCTACCAGGTCCGGGCCGGGGACCCGGTGCGGCAGGACTATATCTACGAGCTCTTCGCCATCATCGCCTCCCTGCTGGGGCTGTACTTCACGGCGGGCTTCTCCTTTGAGCGGGCCAAGGTGTTCCGCTCCGCCCTGTTCTCCCTGCTGGGCGTGTACTTCTCTCTGGTGACCCTGGCCGACGGCCACGACCTCTATGTGGTCCTGCTCTACGGCTTCTGCATTCTCAACCTCACCGCCAACGTGACGGCGCTCCTGGCCAACGACGCCCGGCCCGAGCCCAAGGTCCGGCCCGCCCGGCAGGAGGAAAACCCCGAAGATTCTGAAACGGAGGTATCCCCCGATGAGCAATAAAGGAAAATTCTATATCACCACCCCCATCTACTACCCCTCGGACAAGCTCCACATCGGCCACGCCTACTGCACCGTGGCCACCGACGTGATGGCCCGCTACAAGCGTCTGACCGGCTACGACGTCATGTTCCTCACCGGCACCGACGAGCACGGCCAGAAAATTGAGGACAAGGCCAGAGAGGCCGGCGTCACCCCCAAGCAGTATGTGGACAACATTGTGGAGGGCCCCCGGGGCGTGCTGGACCTGTGGAAGCTGATGAACATCTCCAACGACCGCTTCATCCGCACCACCGACGACTACCACGAGCACGCCGTGCAGAAGATTTTCCGCCAGCTCTACGAGCAGGGCGACATCTACAAGGGCACCTACAAGGGCAAGTACTGCAAGCCCTGCGAGAGCTTCTGGACCGAGAGCCAGTTGGTGGACGGCAAATGCCCCGACTGCGGCCGGGAGGTGCAGGACGCCGAGGAGGAGGCCTATTTCTTCCGTCTGAGCAAGTACGCCGACCGCATCCGGGACCTGCTGGAGAACACCGATTTCCTGGAGCCCCGCAGCCGGGTCAACGAGATGATCAACAACTTCATCAAGCCCGGCCTGGAGGATCTGTGCGTGTCCCGCACCAGCTTCACCTGGGGCGTGCCTGTGGACTTTGACCCGGGCCATGTGGTATATGTGTGGATTGACGCCCTGTCCAACTACATCACCGCCCTGGGCTACGACAACGACAAGTACAACGACTACGACAAGTACTGGCCCGCCGACGTCCACTTTGTGGGCAAGGAGATTGTCCGCTTCCACTCCATCATCTGGCCCGCCATCCTGATGGCCCTCAATCTGCCCCTGCCCAAGAAGGTGTTCGGCCACGGGTGGCTCCTGCTGGACGGCGGCAAGATGAGCAAGAGCAAGGGCAACGTGGTGGACCCCTACCTGCTCTCCGAGCGGTACGGCGTGGACGCCCTGCGGTTCTTCCTGCTGCGCACCTTCCCCTTCGGCTCCGACGGCAACTTCTCCAACGAAGCCCTCATCGGCACCATCAACACCGACCTGGCCAACGACCTGGGCAACCTGCTCAGCCGCACCGTGTCCATGGTGGGCAAGTACTTTGAGGGGGGCACCCTGCCCGCCGGGCAGGCCGCCGACGCCCTGGACGACGAGCTCATCGCCCTGGCCTCCGGCCTGCGGGACAAGTACGAGGCCGCCATGGAGCGCTTTGCCTTCCAGGACGCCCTGAGCGAGGTGTTCAAGCTCATCTCCCGGGCCAACAAGTATATTGACGAGACCGCGCCCTGGGTGCTCTCCCGTGACGAGGCCAACAGGCCCCGCCTGGCCCGGGTGATGTACAACCTGCTGGAGAGCCTGCGTATCTCCGCCGTGCTGCTCACCCCCTTCATGCCCGGCACCGCCGCCGAGATTCTCCGGCAGATCGGCGCCTGCCCCTGCTGCTCCGACTGGGAGAGCGCCGGAAAGTGGGGCGCTCTGTCCGCCACCGTCACCGTCACCCGGGGCGGCAACCTGTTCCCCCGCATCGACGTGGAGAAGGAGCTGGCCGCTCTGGAGGAACTGGAGGCCCAGGCCCGCAAGGCCGCCCTGCCCGCTGTGGAGGTAGAGCCCTTCCTTGAGGAGCAGGTGGACTTTGACACCTTCTGCAAGAGCGATTTCCGGGCTGTGAAGGTAAAGGCCTGCGAGAATGTAAAGAAGAGCAACAAGCTGCTCAAATTCACCCTGGATGACGGCTCCGGCACTGACCGTCAGATTCTCTCCGGCATCGCCATGTACTACAAGCCCGAGGAGCTGGTGGGCAAGACCCTGGTGGCCATCATCAATCTGCCTCCCCGCAAGATGATGGGCCAGGAGAGCTGCGGCATGCTGATTTCCGCCGTCCACACCGAGCACGGCGAGGAGAAGCTTCACCTGCTCATGGTGGACGACGCCATCCCCGCCGGCGCCAAGCTCTGCTAAAGCGTCCGAGCCGTCGCGAGCAGCGCGGATGGACCGGACCGAGGGCGCGAAACCAAAGTGCCGCACAGCGGCACTGTTTCAAGCCCGAGCGGGAGGGAAGCCGCGCGTCGCGCGCAGGCGAGGCGTGATTCGCCAAAGCGTCCGAGCCGTCATGCGCCGCCCGGAGGAACCGGGGCCCCCGGGAAAGCGCAAAGCGCTTTTCCGGGGAGAGGACGAGCAGCGGAGTGAGCGAGCCTTGGCATTTATGCCGGGGCGAGTGATACGCAGCTTGCGAGGACGACGCGAGGCGTGATTCGCCAAAGCGTCCGAGCCGTCATGCGCCGCCCGGAGGAACCGGGGCCCCCGGGAAAGCGCAAAGCGCTTTTCCGGGGAGAGGACGAGCAGCGGAGTGAGCGAGCCTTGGCATTTATGCCGGGGCGAGTGATACGCAGCTTGCGAGGACGACGCGAGGCGTGATTCGCCAAAGCGTCCGAGCCGTCATGCGCCGCCCGGAGGAACCGGGGCCCCCGGGAAAGCGCAAAGCGCTTTTCCGGGGAGAGGACGAGCAGCGGAGTGAGCGAGCCTTGGCATTTATGCCGGGGCGAGCGATACGCAGCTTGCGAGGACGACGGGCCGCCCGCTTTGTTTTCCACATCATCCGCTGAAGAAGTGGAAAAAGAGAGGAGGATATCCATGTACCGCTACGAATATGTGCCGCTGTACACCGGCGGCGGCTTCTGGATGAACAACAGCGACAGCCAGCACCGGGAGATTATTGACCGGTACGCCGCTCAGGGCTGGCGGTATGTGGGCTATATCCCCACAGAGTTCACCGGCAACGGCGGCACCAAAGCCATCGATCTGATCTTTGAGCGGGAAGCGGACTGAATCAAACAGAACGCGCCCCCGGCGGAATTCTCCGCCGGGGGCGCGTTTTTTGTGGAAAACAGATTCACCCGGCCTTGGTCAGAAACCGCTTGCTGCTTCCCGGCCGACATCCCCGGGAGCTGGAGATCGGCCAGCCTTGCAAATCCCCCTGGAAAGGGATATCATAGAGATAGAAAACCTGTCGATAAGGAGAGCATCTATGTATTTCGACACCCACGCCCACTACTATGACAACGCCTTTGACGCCGACCGGGACGCCATTGTATCCGCTCTGCCCGCCGCCGGTGTGGAGCTGGCCCTGTGCCCGGGCTGCGATCTGGAGAGCTCCCGGCAGTCGGTGGCCCTGGCGGAGCAGTACCCCCACCTGTACGCCGCCGTGGGCTTCCACCCCGAGAATCTGGAGGGGGCCTCCCTGGACCAGCTCTCGGAGATCGAGGCCATGGCTGCCCACCCCAAGGTGAAGGCCATCGGGGAGATTGGCCTGGACTACTATTGGGAGAAGGACCCCGGGAAGCGGAAGATGCAGCGGGACTTCTTCTCCGCCCAGCTCTCCCTTGCGGAGAGGCTGGACCTGCCCGCCATTGTCCACGACCGGGAGGCCCACAGGGACAGTCTGGACATGGTGCGCGCCCATCCCAATGCCCGCGGGGTGTTCCATTGCTACTCCGGCGGCGTGGAGGACGCCAAAACCCTGGTCATTATGGGCTGGATGGTATCTTTCACCGGGGTCATTACCTTCAAGAACGCCCGCCGGGCCCTGGAGGTCATTGAGTGGCTGCCCATGGACCGGATTATGATTGAGACCGACGCGCCCTATATGGCCCCCGAGCCCTACCGGGGCAGGCGAAACGACTCCCGGTATGTGTTCCGCATGGCCGAGGCCATCGCCCAGGTGAAGGGCCTGACCGCCGAAGAGGTGGGGCGCATCACCACGGAAAACGGCAAGCGATTTTTCAACATTCCCTGACAGGAGGCGAACTGTATGGAGACCATCACCTATGAGTACGAGGGCGGGCTGTATGTGAACCTGACCAACCGCTGCGACTGCAACTGTGTGTTCTGCCTGCGGCACAACGGCCACAAGGGCAGCATCTACGCCGACGACCTGTGGCTGGACCACGAGCCCACCCGGGAGGAGGCTCTGGCCGACTTTCTGCGCCGCGACCTGCCCAGCTACCGGGAGATTGTGTTCTGCGGCTTCGGCGAGCCCATGTACCGCTGGGACGACATCGCCTGGCTCATTGACGCCCTGAAGGCCAGGTGCCCCAACCTGCCCCCGGTGCGCATCAACACCAACGGCCACGCGGCATTGTTCCTGGGCCGGGACGTGACCCATGAGCTGTCCGGCCGGGTGGACACGGTGTCCATCTCCCTCAACGGCTCCACGGCGGAGGAGTACTGCGCCGTCACCCAGCCCAAGGACGGCCCCGCCGCCTGGAAGGCCATGCTGGACTTTGCCGCCCGGTGCCGGGAGTATGTGCCCCACGTGATCATGACTATCGTAAACAAGGACAAGACCCCGGAGGAGATTGAGCGGTGCCGCCGTCTCACCATGGACCTGGGGGTCACCCTGCGGGTGAGGACCTATATCCCCGACTGAACTCCTCTCTGCGCACAAAGCCGCCCCGGCGGGCCTTGGCCCGCCGGGGCGGCTTATTTTTTATTGTCCGCCGTCTGTGCCGGCGTCCTCCGGCTCTCTGCCGGCTGCCGTGGCTTCCTCCTGAATCCACTCCCGGAAGGCCTGCACCACCAGAATAGCCAGGCCAGTCACGGCCATGGCGGCCAGCAGCAGGAACACCGGTAGATCACTGCCGCCGAGGTACCAGGTCAGGGGCCCGCTGCCTCCAAGATGAATCAGCGCCTCGGCCACCGTCCACAGTCCGGCGGAGAGCAGCCCGCCCAGAAAGAGGCAGACACCCAAAACCGTTTTTTTTCATCCTATCACCTCCAACTCATGCACATTCCGCATCTCAGTTCCCGCCGCCGGGACAGCTGCTCTTTCCCTATTCAGGGGGCAGGGGAGGCCGTGAGGGCGTCCCTGACAGCGTCCACCTCGGCCATGGTGGGGATGGAGGGGGCGGCCCCAGGCCGGGACACCGCCAGAGCTGAGGCCAGGGAGGCATTCTCCAGGCAGCGGGGGATGTCCTCGCCTCTGGCCAGGGAGGCCAGGAAGAAGCCGGTGAAGGTGTCTCCGGCGGCGGTGGTGTCCACCGCCTGCACCTTGTAGGCCCCGTGGGAGTAGGTGTGCGCCCTGTCCCGGTACACCACGCCCCGCTGGCCCAGGGTGAGCACCACCCTGGCATGGGGCCAGCGGGTGAGCAGGGCGTCCAGGATGGCCTTCGGCTCGGTCTCGCCGGTGAGGGCCTGGCCCTCCACCTCGTTGATGAGGAAGAGGGACACCTGTTCAAAGGGAAACTCCTCCAGCAGCCCCCGGGTGATGGGAGAGGGGTTGAACACCAGGGGAATACCCAGCTCGCCGCAGCGGCGGGCCAGATAGCTGATATTGCTGATTTCGTTCTGGGTGAGCACCATGTCCTCCGGCCCGAAGCGGGAGAGCACGCTGTCCATGTATTCCGGCGTGACGGCCTGGTTGGAGCCGCCGTAGATGATGATGTTGTTCTGGCCGGAGGGGTCCACCTGGATGATGGCGTGGCCGGTCATCTCGGCGGACACGCCCAGATGCTCCAGCTTCACTCCGCTCTCCCGGAGCATCTGCTCCAACATCTCGCCGCCCTTGCCCAGCATGCCGGCGTGGTAGGTCTCCGCCCCGGCCCGGGCCAGGGCCACCGACTGGTTGAGCCCCTTTCCGCCGCAGAAGTGGTCCAGCCTGCGGGCGGAGATGGTCTCGCCCGGCCGGACGAAGCGCTCCACCTGATACACGTGGTCCACATTCATGGAACCGAAATTCAGCAGCCGCATGGCCATTCCTCCCTGTTGTTTCCGCCCGGTTGCGGCGTTTTCTTTTTTATATTATAGCCTGAACCGGGGCAGAATGGCAAGAGGCCGCCCTCAGGCAGCCTCCTCGGCCAGCTCGGCCAGGGCTTCCCGCTCGCTGTCGGCGGAGAAACGGAAACGCCCGTAGGCGTCGTACACCTCCACATGACCACGGACCCAGCGCATGGAATACTCATTCATAACCGGACGCTCCTTTCTGTGTGCCCCGCCTTGGCGGGCTGTCTGTTCTTTTCCTTACAGGCACAGTATAGCAAACAATTAGTCCTATAAACCGGACTTTTGGGACCGGCGCAAAAAAACTTCCCCGGACGGAGGTCCGTCCGGGGAAGGGGAATTTTGGGGGGAACAGGCTTACTCGCCCAGCACGGCGGCGGCCGCGTTGGCGCCGGCCAGACGGCCGGAGGTCAGGGCGAAGCCCAGTCCCACGCCCTCAACGTTGACGTAGGCGGCCACGCTGACGCCGCTGCAGTTGTTGCCGGTGGCGTACAGGCCCTGGATGGGGTTCATGTCGTCATCCACCACCTGGAGCTCGTTGGTCACATTCACGCCGCCCAGGGCGCCCAGCACGGCGTTGTAGCCCTTGGTGACGTAGAAGGGGCCCTCCTCCACGGAGTAGACCAGGCTGTCGGCGCTCTTGAAGAACTCCTCGTCATAGCCGTTTGCCACGTAGGTGTTGTAGCGGGACACGGTGTCCTTCAGGGTGTCGGCGTCGCAGCCGATGAACTCGGCCACCTCGTCCAGGGTCTGGCACACCTTGCCGTCGCCGCTCTCGGTCAGCTTCTCAAAGTCGCTGGCAAACACATCGGGGTCCACGATGGCGTGGTAGATGGTCCGCTCGCCGTCCTCGCCGATAATGCCGAAGCGGTCCCAGTAGTGGACCCAGGTGCCGGTGTTCTCATAGGAGCTGTCGCACCAGCGGTCCACGGTGGCCTGGTCCACGATGGTGTAGGCGTAGCCGCCCTGGGCCAGCACGGCGCTGGAGAACTCCACGGTGTCCTTCAGCAGGTCCTCGTTCATGAAGCGCTGACCCAGGTGGTTGACCCACAGGACAGGGGTATTCAGGGTCAGCTGCTCGGCCACCTCGATGTTGGCGGTCTTGGTGCCCACGCCGTGGTTCATGGTGAGCAGCTCGCCCTGGGCGGCGCCCACGTCGTACATCATCTGCAGGCCGGAGCCGTCGTTGCCGCCGATGACGTTGACGGTGTCATACACCTTGTCGCCCAGGGCCTGGCGCATCATCTCCTCGTTGCCGGCGAAGCTGCCGGTGGAGACGATGACCGCGCCGGCGTTGACGGTCAGGGTGCCGCCGTCGGCCTTGGTGCACACGGCGCCCACCACGGCGCCGGTGTCATCGGTGAGCAGGCTGGTGGCGGTGGTGTTGTAGCGGATGTCCACGCCGTTGTCGTCCAGCGCCTGACCCAGGTAGGTGAAGGGGTCGGCGTTGTTCCAGCGGTGGTAGATGATGGTCTCGCCAAAGTGGGCGATCTGCTGGGCGGTCTTGGACAGGTAGACCTTCACGCCCTTGTCCAGCAGGTACTCCACCGTGTTCTTGGCCTCGCTGACAAAGGTGCGGATGAGCTGGGCGTTGGCCAGCTGGTTGCTCTGGTCCATCAGCTTCTCGTACCAGTACTCCTCGTTGGAGCCCAGGTCGTCGCCGTAGCGCTCGTACTGGAGGGAGGTGCCGATGGCGAACATGCCCTGGGCGGCGTTGCCCATGCCGCCCAGCACGCCGGTGCTCTCCACGCCCACCACATTGGCGCCTGCCTCGGCGGCGCTGAGGGCGGCCATGGTGCCGGAGGCGCCCATGCCGATGACCAGCACGTCGGCGGTGACCTCCTCGTCCTCTCCAACGGGAGTCTCTTCCTCCTCCACGGTCATGCCGGCCTGCTCCATGGCGTCCTTGGCGGCGGCCATGACCGCCTTGCTGGTGACGGTGGCGCCGGACACGCCGTCAATGTTGGGGCTCTGGGCGTCCAGAATGGCCTGGGCCAGATCGGGCAGGGCGGCCTGACCCACGCTCTCGGTCTCACTGTCGCCCACGGCGTCCACGGCGGTGATGACGCCGCCGGACACGGTGATGGTCACGCTGACCTCACCGCCGAAGCCCTCGGCGGTGCCGGTGTAGGTGCCGTCGGTCACGCCGCCGGTGGGGGTCTGAGACGCCTCTTCACTGGCGCTGGGGGAAACAGAGGGTGTGGTCTCCGTCTCCTGGTTGGTGCAGCCCCCCAGAACAGCGGTCAGCATGGCGCCGCACAGCGCCAGGGACAGCAGCTTCTTTATTGTTCCTTTCATCTCATAATCCTCCTTGGTATCACGGGATGTGCCGGAAGGACCCATTCCGGCACGCCCCACCGGGCCTGAATGTGGGAGCGCAGGTCTGCCGGCTCGGTTTTCGTTAAAAGATTATCACATCCCTATTTCGTCAACAATTGACACATGTTGTGCCAAAAGTGTCTTATTTTTGGATTTCACCCCGGGCGCTCTTGTGGCTGGCCGCGAAAAAACGGTATAATAATATCCGGTAAAACCTGAAAGCAGGGAGGAAATGGGGCCATGGCGCAGCGGGGAGAATGGAATCCAGTTCTGGCGGGACTGGCGGAGGGGCCGGTGGAGGCTGGGGGCGTGAACCTGGCCGCGGAAGGACCGGGCGCGTACCCCGGCGGCCATTTTCTGCTCCTCTTTACCCCGGAGAGCGTGCGGCTGTGTCTGCGCAGTAAGCGGACCATCCCCCTGACACCCGGCAGCTTTCTGTTGCTGCGCAGCCGGAGGGGGTATCGGGTAGAGGATGGGCGGGTGCTGACCCTGCGCTATCCGGCCGCTTTCTTTGACGGGCTGCTTTTCAGCCAGCTGGCCGACTGCCGGATTCTGTTTGACATGCTGCGGCTGGAGGACCCGGAGGAGGAGTTCCTCTGCTTTGACTACCGCACAGTGGACCCGGTGTGGAGCTGCGCCCTGGCCCTGTGCCGGGAGCTGCTGACCGGGGACTGCTTCACCCCCAAGCTGCTCCACTGCGGCACAACCCAGCTCTTCACCCTGCTCCAGAGGGGATTTCAGGGGCATCTCTCGGTGAGCCGCTCCACCATGCTGCGGGACAATCCCTTCGGGCAGCTGCTCAAGTACATGGGGGACCACTACGACACCGTCACCCTGGCCGATCTGGCCCGCCGGTTCAACTACAATCCCAGCTATCTCTCGGCCTATTTCCGCCGGGTCACCGGCGAGACTTTTAGCCAGAAGCTCTACCACATCCGCATGGGCAGGCCCTCTGGGCCCTGGAGCACACCGACCGGGCGGTGCAGGACATCAGCCAGTCCCTGGGCTTCCGGGAGAAGAGCTACTTTCTTCGCCGGTTCAAGGCGGAGTACGGCTGCACGCCCACCCAGTACCGCAGCCGCCTGGGCAAGGCCAAAAAAGAAGAAAAAAACAGCGGGACATCCGGTTAATTCCGGGTGTCCCGCTGTTTTTGCTTTTATTTGGTGCGCTTACTCCTTCTCCTCCGGCGTGCCCCCGTCAGGAGCGGGCACGTCGATATCGCTGGGGGATGTCCGCTTGCCCTCAGGGGTCAGCTCTCCCCGCTGGCGGCGGATGGAGGGCACGTCATCCATGCGGCTCTTGATGCGGCCGTCCGGCTCCCGGAGGGCGTCCGGGTCGGTAAAGACCTGCTCGAAGGCGGCGGCGTCCATGGTCTCGTTCTCCAGCAGGTACTCAGCCGTCAGCTCCAGCTGGGCCCGCTGCTCGGTGAGGATGTCCTTGCATCGGGCGTAGGCTTTATCGATGATGGCCTTGACCTCCTGGTCGATAAGGTCGGCGGTCTCCTCGGAGTAGCTCTTGGCCTGGGCCATGGAGCGGCCGATGAAGATCTCGTCGTGGCCGGAATCAAAGACCACGCTGCCCAGCTTTTCGCTCATGCCGTACCGCATGACCATGTTGCGGGCGATGGAGGAGGCCCGCTGCAGGTCGTTGCCCGCGCCGGTGGAGATGTCCCCCAGCACCAGCTGCTCCGCCACCCGGCCGCCCAGCAGGGAGGCGATGCGCTCCTCCAGCTCGGTGCGGGAGAGGAAGCTCTTGTCCTCCTGGGGCAGAGAGATGGTCATGCCGCCGGCACGGCCCCGGGGCACGATGGTAATCTGGTGGACCGGGTCGGCGGTCTCCAGGGCGTGGCTGACAATGGCATGGCCGGCCTCGTGGTAGGCGGTGAGCTTCCGCTCCCGCTGGATGACCACCCGGCTCTTCTTCTCCGGCCCGGCGATGACTTTGATCACCGCCTCGTGGAGGTCCGGCATGGTGATGAACCGCTCTCCCCGGCGGGCGGCCAGCAGAGCGGCCTCGTTCATCAGGTTCTCCAGGTCGGCGCCGGTGAAGCCGCCGGTGGCCCTGGCCACGTCCTTCAGGTCCACATCCTCGGCCAGGGGCTTGTTGCGGGCGTG
>NZ_CALXGI010000023.1 GCF_944387805.1 uncultured Pseudoflavonifractor sp.
ACCTGGGTGATGGGCTGGGTGAAGCTCTTGTTCAGACCCACAAAGGAGATGACGGTGCCCAGGGTGACGCCGGCCAGGCCGTTGATGCCCAGAATGGCGCCCACAACGGCCACCAGGGCGTAGCTGAGCCAGCCGATATTGGCGTTGATGGGCATGAGCAGGTTGGCGTACCGGTTGGCCTTGTCGGCGCTCTGGCGCAGAGCCTCGTTGACCTGGTGGAAGTCAGCCTTGGCGGCCTCCTCGTGGCAGAATACCTTGACCACCTTCTGGCCGTCCAGCATCTCCTCGATGAAGCCGTCCACAATGCCCAGATTCTTCTGCTGCTGGACGTAGTAGGCGCCCGACAGGCTGGAGAATCTGGCGGTGACCAGCAGCATGACCACGGCGGTGGCCACCGAGATGATGGTGAGGGTGGGGTTGAGCAGCAGCATGGTGATGAGGGTGGCCGCCATGGTGATGGAGGAGTTGATGATCTGGGGGATGCTCTGGCTGAGGAGCTGCCGCAGGGTGTCCACGTCGTTGGTGTACACGGACATGATGTCGCCGTGGGCGTGGGTGTCAAAGTACTTGATGGGCAGGGCCTCCATCCGGCGGAACAGGTCGTTGCGCAGGTGGAGCATGGTGCCCTGGCTGACAGTGACCATGATGCGGTTGTAGCCGAAAGCGGCGGCGATGCCCACAACCAGCAGGACAATCAGCCGGAGAATGGCGGAGGCCAGGCCGCTGAAGTCGGTGGAGCCGGCGGCGAGCATGGGGGTGATGTAGTCATCCACCAGGGTCTGGGGGAAGGTGGCGGCCACCACTGTGGCCACGGCGGAGATGAGAATACAGAGAATAACCAGTACAAAGGGCAGCTTGTAGAAGTGCAGCATGTAGCGCACCACCCGGCGGAGCACCGGGAGAGAGCTGGCCCTGGATTTTGTTTCACTCATACGGGGGATTCCTCCTTTCAGGCGGGCTGGTCGAAGTCGCCGCCGCCCTTGACCTGGGACTCGTAGATCTCCTGGTAGATGGCGTTGGACTTCAGAAGGTTTTCGTGGGTGTCAAAGCCGTCGATGCGGCCGTTATCCAGCACCAGAATGCGGTCGGCGTCCTGGACGCTGGAGATCCGCTGGGCGATGATGATTTTTGTGGTGCCGGGGATGCGCTGGGCGAAGGCCTGGCGGATTTTGGCGTCGGTGGCGGTGTCCACGGCGGAGGTGGAGTCATCCAGAATCAGCACCTTGGGGCGCTTCAGCAGGGCACGGGCAATGCACAGCCGCTGCTTCTGGCCGCCGGACACGTTGGAGCCGCCCCGCTCAATGCGGGTGTTGTAGCCGTCGGGGAAGCGGTCGATGAACTCGTCGGCGCAGGCCGCCCGGCAGGCCTCCACGCACTCGGCCTCGGTGGCGTCCGGGTTGCCCCAGCGCAGGTTCTCCAGGATGGTGCCGGAGAACAGGGTGTTTTTCTGCAGTACCACGGACACCTGGTTGCGCAGGGACTCCATATCGTACTTCCGCACGTCGGTACCGCCCACCCGGACGGCGCCCTGGTCCACGTCGTATAGCCGGCAGATCAGGTTGACCAGGCTGCTCTTGCCAGCGCCCGTGCCGCCGATGACGCCGATGGTCTCGCCGGATTTGATGTGCAGGTCAATGTCGGTCAGGGCGTTTTTGCCGCTGCCGTGCTTGTAGGAGAAGCTGACGTGGTCAAAGTCGATGCTGCCGTCGGCCACCTGGAAGACGGGCTGCTCCGGCTCCTTCAGGTCGGGGATCTCCCGGAGCACCTCGCTGATACGGTTGATGCTGGCCAGGGACATGCTGATCATGACTACCACCATGGACAGCATCATCAGGCTCATCAGCAGGGACATGACATAGCTGAACAGGCTGGTCAGATCGCCGGTGGACATGCTGCCGCCCACAATGAACTGGGCGCCCATCCAGGAGACCATGATGATGCAGAAGTAGACGGCCAGCATCATGGCGGGGCTGTTGAAGGCCAGCAGGCCCTCAGCCTTGACGAACAGACGGTAGAGGTTGTGAGAGGCTTTGGAGAACTTGTCGTCCTCAAAATCCTCCCGCACAAAGGCCTTCACCACCCGGATGGCGGACACGTTCTCCTGGACGCTGGCATTCAGGTCGTCGTACTTGCGGAACACCTGATTGAAGATCTTGATGGTGACCGCCATAATGGCGCCCAGCACCACAATGAGAAAGACAACCGCAATGAGGAAGGTAAGGCTCAGTTCAGGGCTGATGATGAGGCACATGATGTAGCTGAATATCAGCGTGAGGGGAGAGCGGACCGCGACGCGGATGACCATCATGAAGGCGTTCTGTACATTGGTGACATCAGTGGTCATCCGGGTGACCAGGCCGGGCACGCTGAATTTGTCGATATTGGAGAAGGAGAAGGTCTGGATATTGTTGTAAATGGCCTCCCGCAGGTTGGCGGCCAGGCCGGAGGAGGCGCTGGCGGCGAATTTTCCCGCCAGTGCGCCGAACAGGAGGCTCATGCCGGCCAGCACCACCATGACAATGCCGTAGCGGTACACGGTGGGCAGATGGGCCTTTTCCAGCCCCTGGTCAATGATAATGGCGGTGATGAAGGGCAGCAGAATCTCCATGACCACCTCAAGAGCGGCCATTGCGATGCACAGGAGGGTGTCCCGCTTGAAGCGGCCCAGCTGACGCAGTACGGTTTTCACGATTTCGATTCCTCCTTTTGATGTTGTGCTGTCAGTGCGGACAGGTTTTGCAGCAGCTTTCTCTGCAGACGGTCCAGGGTGAACAGTTCCTTCTGAGAAAAGCCGTGGTACAGCTGGCTGTGGACGCCCTGAATGGTTGCCTCCAGCGTGGGACGCAGCCGCCTGGCCGCCTCGGTGGCAAAGAGCAGGCGGCGCCGATCGTCCTCCTTGCAGCGCTCCACGCGGATGTACCCTTTTTCCCTCAGACGCTTGACCATGCTCGACAGCGTGGCCATGGAGTAGCCAAAGGCACGGTGAATCTCGGTCAGAAGGGTGCCCTGTCCGTCCCGGTCCAGCAGGCACAGGAGAATCTGGGCCTGGGCGGCTGTCAGGCCGGTGGAGGCCAGACGGCGGCCGATGCACTGCTCGGCCTGAATGCACAGCCATCTGCCGTCCCGGAGGAGCCGGCCCGCGTCCATTTCCATCATCATACCTGCCCGCCTTTCCTTTTTTGTTTGGACAGAAACTATCTGTCACCTTTTGTTTATACCACAGTCTTTCTTGCATGTGAAATTCAAATGTGCTATATTCTATAAAAGAATTTTATTGACTCTTTGAATTGAACAAACGCCCGGAGCAGGGAGACCCCATCTCTGTAAAAAATGCGCACCGGGCCGGAAAGGAGGAGCACAATGAACACCACACAGCTGGAGTGCTTTATGGAGGTGGCCAACTGCCTGAATTTTTCCCGGGCGGCGGAGCACCTCTCCATCACCCAGCCCGCAGTGAGCCATCAGATCAACACCCTGGAGAACGAGCTGGGCGTGAAGCTGTTTCACCGCACCAGTAAGAGCGTCCGCCTGACGCAGGAGGGATTCCTTTTCACGCAGTACGCCGGAGAGCTGATGAAGATTACCGCCCTGTCCAAGGCCAGGGTGAAGGAGTGTCGGCAGGAGGCGCCCCTGCGCCTGGTGATTGGGTGCCGGAATACCGCAGAGCTGTGGCTGCTTCGGCCGGCGCTGGCCCGGCTCCGCCGCACCAGACCGGAAGTGCTGCCCGTTCTGCGGCTGGTGCCCTTTGACGCTCTGGAAAATCTGCTGGAGGAGGAGAGCATCCACCTCATGTTTACCTTTCAGGAGTCGGCGCCCTCAAAGGCCCGGTATCTGGAGTTGACCCGCTGCCCGGTGATGTGTATCTGTGCTCCGGGCCACCCTCTGGCGGAGGAGCAGACGGTCACCAGCCGTCAGCTCCAGGCGGCAGAGCGCATCGCGGCCTGCCGCCCGCCCGCCTGCCCCCGTGAGCTTTTTGAGATTCAGGGCAGGGTCATGGGCGGCCGAAGCACCAATCAGATTCTCTTCTGCGACAACCAGGAGGCCATTTATCCTCTGGTAGAGGCGGGCTATGCCTTCGCCCTGGTTCCCGACTTTCCCCATAGCAGGGTGCCTCAGCTGCGCTATATTCCAATGGCTGATGCGGAGCCTCTGTCTTTTGGCGCCGCCTACCTGTCAGAAAAGGGAAATCCCGCCCTGGGACATTTTCTCACTCACCTGTCTCAAAGTATGCAGGATAGCAGAGAAAACAGGGAGTAAGCGGCCGCTTTTCACAAGCTCTGCGGCTGAAGATGCGGAGATAAAAACTTCCGCCCCATTTACGGGAGTGACAGGGAGCGGAAGTTCGACTATAATGAGATGCTGAGGAGACCGGGAAGGGAGTGGAGACTGTGGAAAAACCATACTTTTCTGAGGAAATATCTCAAAAACTATCAAAAATTTCCAACTTCGGCATGGTAATGGTAGAGGCTCCGGCGGGATATGGAAAGACCACGGCTGTCCGCTGGGCCATCCGCAATGTGCCCTCAGAACAGATCCGCTGGTTTACGGCGGTGAGCTGCCTTCAGGATACCAGTCTGGACTGGTTCATGAGGCAGATTGGGCAGCTGGACCCGGAGGCGGGGGACGTCCTTCGGCAGCTGGGCTTTCTGAACCGGAGCAATGTCAGTGTTGCGGCGGATATTCTGACCAATCTTTGCATCTCTGAGCCCTGCTATCTGATTCTGGACAATTTTCAGCTGATAGGAGACAACTGGCCCCTGCCGCTTCTTCGGGCCATAGCGGATCGCAGAAGGGATACGCTGCATGTCATCCTCATCTCCCAAAACTTTGGAAGGCTCCGTGCGGCTTTTGAGAACACCACCAATGTCTACCGCTTTTGCTCACGGGATCTGCTGCTGAGCCGAAAGAATATTACGGAATACGGACGACAGCTGGGACTGCAGCTGTCAAAGCATCAGACGGAGATTATTTATCGCAACACAGAGGGGTGGGCTGCCGCAGTGTCGCTGTATTTCAGTCATCTGCGCCAGGACGGCGGCGGCCTGCCGGAATTTCAAGATATGGATGGACTCCTCCGCGCCTTTTTCTGGGGAAAGCTGTCTGACGAGGAACAGAAGATGCTCCTGCAGGTGGCGGTGTTTGACTACATTCGGGAGGAGCAGCTGCCGGAGATTATCCCAGGCCGGGAGGCGGCCCTGAGCAGTCTTCTTGTACGTGTTCCGCTGATGCACCACGATCAGCGGGAACGGACCATCTATCCTCATGAGCTGCTGCGGCATTTTCTTCTGCGGATGCTCAAAACCATGCCGGAGGATTTCCAGAGCCAGGTTTATGAGGCTGCCGGAGAAATTTACCGCAGAGCGGGCACCAATAAGAAGGCGATAGAGTGTTTCTTCCGGGCTGGGAATGACGAAAAGCTCTTCTCCTGTGAACTGTCGGGACTGCTCAATGAGAAATTCGGCGGCATCAGCTATACGGCCCTTGCGCAGACGGTGCTGGAACGCTGTTCCTGTGAAGCGCTGGCGGCCTATCCGCTGTCCATGCTGCGTCTGTGCCTGGCTCTGTTTTCGGGAACTGATTTTGAAGGGTTTACCGCGGCGCTGGAGCGGTGCCGTCATATTATAGAGGAAAAAGACAGCCCGCAGCTGATGGGCGAGTGGCATCTTGTGGCGGCATTCCGGGAGTTTCCCGATATCTCCGGAATGAAAGAACATTACCTGGCGGCGGAGCGTCTGATGACGGAGCCCTCCCGGATTTTTACGCCCAGAGAACCCTATATGTTCGGTACGCCCTCCATGTGGTATCTCTTCTACCGGACGCCTGGACGAATGATGGAGACGGCGGAGGAACTGCGGGATATGCTGGAGATCTATAACCGCCTGACAAACCACCACGGCGCGGGGGCCTATGAGCTCTATCTGGGGGAGGCACTCAGCGTACAGGGTCGGTTTGACGAGTCGGATATCCATGCCCACAAGGCGGCCATGCTTTCGGAGCGCTGGCAGAACGCCAGCGTAACCTATGGCGCGGCGCTGCTGCTGGGCATTAACGCCATTTATCAGTCGGACATGATTTCCCTCCAGAAGGCCATTGAATATCTGGAGAACAAGGCCCTGGCCTATCCATTCCTCCGGCACACGGCCATCAACACACAGATGGCAGAGACCGTGCGCGGCTATCTCCTGGGCCTGATGATGGAGCCCGACCGTTCGGCCGAGTGGGCGCGGGGTCCGGCGGATATGCTCAACGACCTGACCTTTACCAACTTTATGGCTAAGACCAACCGCATCACCGACCTGATTCTGCGCAAGGAGTACAAGCGGGCCATTGCCAGCGTGGAGGCGTCCCTGGCTCTGGACAGCCGCCTCATCTCCCTGTCCACCCGCAACTTCATGTGCGTGGGTCTGGCGCTGTGCTATCTGGCCATCGGACTGCCCAACCGGGCGGCAGAGTGGCTGGATCAGTCGCTGACCCTGGCTGAACAGGATAAAAACTATACCTTTCTGGCCTGCTTCCGGAAGTATCTGTCCATTTTGTTCCTGCTTCCGTCCATGAAAAAAAAGCACGGAAGAGCAATCCAGGAGATTAAAGCGATGGAGATCCACTATACCAAGGCGGAAGAGAGCCGCATTTTCTTCATGCTGGAAAAATATCCGGAACAGATGGGCGAGCTGACCGAGCGGGAACGGGAGGTGGCCCAGCTGGCGGCGGCCGGGCTGCGCAACAAGGAAATTGCCGAAGCGCTCTTCATCTCTGAAGAGACTGTAAAGAGCCATATCCGCAGCATCTTCAACAAAACCAATATTGACCGGCGCGGCCGCCTGGTGGAACTTTTGAAATAACCAGGAAAATCCCCCCTTTGGGGGATGCGGAGCAGCATAGAATTTCTGTATGATAAAAATACGGAAATTCTATGCTGCTATTTTTTTACAGAAGGAGGAAATGCTATGAATAATATGGGTGTGGTGCTGCATGTACTCCCCGGCTATCAGCTGAAGCTCAGCTTCTCAAATGGGAGCGAGGCGATTGTGAATATGAAGCACAGGCTTCACGCCGTACGGTTTGGAAGACTGGCCTCGCCCAAATTATTCTGCGCAGCAAGGCTGGAGGGCAGCGAGGTGGTCTGGGACGATGGGAACCACTGCGTCCGGGCGTCGATTAACGAGCTGCTGGACTCCATGCAGATGGATTGACATGGACGGAAAATAAAAGACGGGAAGCTTGTATGAGGAGGAAATGCCTATGAGCACAAAAAAGATGCTTCACCGGAGCCTGGCGCTGCTGTTGGTGCTGGTTATGACCCTGGGGCTGGTGCCCCAGCAGGCCCTGGCCTATCTGGCGGAGCGGCCTGAGGAACTGACCATCGTGGACAAGGACGGCAATACGGTGGCCGTGACGGAGGACTGGGAGACTGCCTTCCCCTACGGCACCTTCGCCTTTTCTGATTTCCAGATGGTGGCGGAGGAGGGGGGCAATACCGCCGTCATCAAGGTCTACCGCCTGGGCGGCACCCAGGGACGGGCCGTGGCCTATGTCACCTATGAGCCCGCCCTGACCCGGCTGGAGGACGGCAGCGCCTCGTACAGCACGGCGGCCGGCTCCAACGATATTATTATCGAGGTGGAAAATCCGCTGCCCGGGGCGGAGAACCAGCCCATCGGCCAGCCGGAGCCTCCCAGACAGCCGGAGCAGCCGGTGAAGGTGGTAAGCACGCCTTCTGAGACAGATGTTATCCTGTCTATTGACGTGGAGGCGGAATCCTACCAGTGGTATGTGCTCTACGGCGGCAGCTGGGAGCTGGTGGACGGCGCCGTGGACAAGGACTTTGTGGTGGCCCAGGAGGAGCTGGAGGGCTACGACTTCCGCTGCGTATACACTGTGGACGGTGAGGAGTACTGCTCTGACAGCTATCTGGGCGTGGCCTACACCGTGGCAACGGAGGAAGAGCCTGCCCCGGCGGAGGACGGGGAACTTGACCTGCTGGTGGACCTGAACACGGAACCCACCTATACCCGCATCACTCCGGAGAACGCGGAGGATCCTTATTCCGGCTATATCTTTAATATGACCTTTGCCGATGGCGAGTGGGTGAAGGAGATCCGGATCACTGTGCCCGAGGATGAAGAGCCGGAGGCGCTGAAGTTCGGAACATTTACCATTGTGGACAACGACGGCGCGTCTCTGTACGACACCGCCAACACCCTTACCCTCCGGGTGGAGGACAACGACAAGGCCGAGGCGAGCACTCTGGGCTTTGCCGTTACCGAGGTGCGGGCGGACAAGGCCGCCGGCACTGCGGAGCTGACCGTGGTGCGCACCGGCGGCAACCAGACCATGGTCACCATCGACTACGCCACCGTGGACGGCACCGCCGTGGCGGGGACGGATTACGCTGCTACCAGCGGCACCCTGGTGTTCTATGCCGACCGGAATCAACAGGTAATTGAGGTGCCCCTCATTGACGACGGCGTGGCTACCGAGGAGGAGCGGACCTTCCAGGTGGTGCTGTCCAACCTGAAGGGCGACGGCGATGGCTTATGCACCCTGGAGGGTACCGAGGCCGTGGTATCCCTGTACAACAGCGGCGAGAGCACCGGGGAGCAGAACCTGGCCACCTACCTCTATCAGAGCGACGTTACCGACCTGTCCGGCACAGTCACGGAGGCGGAGAGCGCCCTGGCCCCCGTGGGCGGCGGCGCGGTCACCGGCCAGCAGGTGGAGAACGAGGGCGAGGTGCTGACGGCCCGGATTGGCGGGGAGGATGGAGACGTCTCCACCCTCAGCTACAACTACCCCAACAAGCTCACCTTCTCCAACGGCGGCTGGAACCTGTATGAGGACATCCCCTCCAGCGGCTGGGAGGGCGGCCAGTCCTATGACGGCGGCATCTGGACCTACCGCAGCAAGGGAGCCGGCTCCGCCACCCTGACCTTTGATCCGCGGCTGTACTGCGGGATATCGGCCAACTTCAACTGGACGTGTTCCCTGGCCAGCGGCTGGACGCTGACCTTGTACGGGATGGAGTATACCTATCCATGGGCCAAGCTGCTCACCGCCGACGGCAGCCAGTGGGCCAGAACGGACAGCAGAGTCAAAGACAACGGCAGCTATTTTACCCCGTCAATCAGCTGGACCAAATCCACCGGGATATACAGTTCCTGGTCCATTGCGGACAATGTGAACCGGCTCCAGCTGGGCACCAGCCGTCATGACGCCCATGATTCCGAGAACAACGCCGAGGCCAACCTGAAGAGCGGAACACTGGAACGCCGCACCTTCGGCGGGGACTTCTATCTGCAGATCCACACCGCCAACGACAGCGGCGAGGGCAGCGGAAATACTCAGACCGCTCCGGACGGAGCCGCCTCCCTCACCGAGAGCTCCGGCGTCTATGACTCCATGAAGCCTGTCATCACCATCCAGAGCGGCCAGGGCGGCGTGTCCAACGGCAAGCTCTTTGTGGGCACCACCCTGCAGGTGACCCTCCAGAACACCGCCAGCTATACCCCGGCTACTTCGGACAGCAGCCTCAGCTATGCCGTCTACCTGACCAGAGACGGCCAGGTGGTGCCTGCAAACATCACCAACAGCGGCAATACATACTACATTCAGCTGCTGTGGAACGGTATGACCGACGAACAGGTCAACAGCGGGGACTACACCGTCAACGTGGTCATGACCCGTAAGCAGAACCTGGTGCTGGATATCAGCCCCTCCGTGCCCCGGCTGACCGATGAGAACGGCAACATCACCGCAAACATCGACACCAATAAAATCACGGACGCCGTCAATGACTTCTGGGCCAGCACCAACGGCGGCATCACCTACGGCTACTCGGACGAGCAGACCAGCGGCGACACCATCACCTACGAGCAGAAGACCGGCACCCTGACCAGCAGCTCCGGCTTTAACCAGAGCAGCGCGGTGCTCACCAAGGCGGATCTGACCAATGTCCAGTGGATCAACTTCAACCTGCCTGCGGAGGACAAGATCGTCTACAACGGCCGCACCTACAACGGCAACGAGAAAATCTGGCTCAGCGTGTCCGACCTTGCCACCTCCAACATGACCTTCTACTATTACGATTCTGCGTACCTCAGCGCCGTCAGTGTCATGACCGCCACCATTTCCGAGGTGGAGCTCTTCCTGGACATGAGCGGCAACGGCATGATTGACGGCTACTACAATACCGAAACCGGCTACTTCATCGTGGATGAGAACTCTGAAGATATCAGCCTGGGCTTCCTGGACCCGGGCATGAGCTACAACGAGCTCTACTTCCAGCCGGTCAAGCTGGAGAACGGCAAGTACGCCCAGTACTTCATGAAGGTGTACTACACCATGAACCCCCGCAGCCTGATTCCCGATGAGGGTACCGACACCAGTGCTGTGGCCCAGGTGCTGCCTGCCTTTGTCAGCACCATCACCGAAGGGAACAGCTACGAGCTGCTCACCGAGGAGCAGAAGGCTTACCGTTACCTCATCAGCGGCAAAACCAAAATTGGCGCAGATGGGGAATTGTTCCGCTCCTCGGACAACCATGTGATGTACGGCCCCGAAGCCAGTGCCCGTTCCATGGTGGACGTGCCTCTGGGCGGCGATATCAGTCCCGCAAAGCTCAACGACGACGGCACAGCCTATACCTGGACCCCCAATTACCAGGGCAACCTGCTCTATCCCTTTGAAAATCCAGAGCCTATTATCATCGAAGAGAGCCTGGCGGGGCGCAATATCCCCATTGCGGAAATCAAGGGCTATGAGAACGGCCAGGTGGTGCTGGAGGAGGGCGGAGCGGACAAGCTCAACGGCTATCTGGGCTCTCTCACCGCCAACAATACCGTGGCTCTGGCCGTGCAGGAGCAGAAGGCCACCACCGAGGAGATCGCCGCGGCAAACGGCGTGACCATCGGCGGCGGTGACGTGGTACTCCAGTCTGAGGGCAGCGCGGAAGGCACCCTGGCCCCGGAGAGCGTGACCACCACGGACTCCAAGATCACCCCTGACGCCCGCTACCTCCAGGAGATGGGCTCCGGCAATGCGGCGACCCAGGCCGGCGTGGACATGAACCATATGGAAGGTGTGGACTTCCCCTACCCCGAGCTCAACCAGGACTTCGCCCTGGACCTGCCCTCCACGGAGCTCGGCGTCACCGACTTTGCCGGTATCGTCATGGACGGCGACACGGTGGGCTTTACCATCGGCATTCCCATGGGCGGCTGGAACTCCAACGGTGACGCCGGCGCCGGTGGCGCCGGCGGCGGCGGCAGCAACTACGGGACCAACCCGGGCGAGGCCATCAAGAGCTCGGGCGAGACCATTGCCAACATATTCAAGTGGATGCGCAGCCCCAGGGCCATGGCCCAGGAAGTGGACGACAGCTACAAGGCTACCAAGGACAAGCAGAACTGGTACAACCAGAAGATGGGACAGGGTGAGGGCGTGACCGCCAAGGAGTTCAAGGCGGAGTTCTCCATATCCGCGGCCTTCATGTTCAAGTACGACCCGGTGACCAACCACTATGAGTTCAGCCAGTTCGCCATGGCGGTGGGCGTGGAGCTGGCCTTCACCTACAAGGCCCGGTTCACCTCCTGCCCCATCATCTACCTCTATATCACCGTCCATCTGGACATTGAGTTCAGCGCGAGCGTGGATGTGGAGCGGGAGACGGTGGAGACGGGCAGCAATCTGGTAACCACAACCATGGTGGACCCGGAGAGCAACCGAGGATATGTGAACCTGACCAAGGGAGACGCTGTGGTGCTGAGCCAGACGCAGTACAAGGCCCTCAACCTGGACTTTGACGGCAAGGTGCTGCTGGAGGTCTATACGGACGCCGGCTGCACCCAGGAGCTGTCCGGCTTCCGGAAGGGCTATCTGTCCTCCACCGGCGACGACGACGTGCTGGTGGTGCTCAAGCAGACCAGCAGCGCCACCATGGGACAGGATGTCTATCTCAGGCTCACCGCCCTGGAGGACACCAGGCTGTACGAGGCCATGGCGGTGGAGACCTCCCAGAACAAGACCAGCATCAGCGGCTTCGAGGTTGCGCCGGAGCTCTACGTCCAGGTGGGCGCGGGCGTGGGTATCGAGATTCTGAAGGCTGAGATTTACTTCAAGCTCAGCATCGGGTGCACCATGGCCTTTGCAAACCCCACCGGTAATGGTACCCGTGAGGATTTCCGGCTCAAGACCTTTGACTTCGGCGCGGCTATCGGCATCAATGTGCAGCTGCTCATGTTCAGCTACGAGCTGGAGCTCATCGGCATCTACATCAACTATGACTACGAGGGAGATCCCAGATGGACCTACACCTGGTCGGCCCTGAACGGCGCCTACGGTGGAGAAGGCGACTTGAAGACGCTGTCCGAGGACGGAGGAAGCACCGGTGTGAAGGTCAGCTTGCCCGGCTCCTCCGCCGGCACCCAGACCATCTATTCCCCCAGTGCGGGCAGCGACCTGGATCCCCTGGCCTATGACCCCAGTGACAAGGCAGTCCCCTTCCAGCTCTCCGGCTACAACAGCTCGGGCGACGCCTTCAAGCTGGCCGACGGTCTGGCCTCCGGGTATGAGTACAGGGTGGTCACCGTGGGTGAGGAAAACTACCTGCTCTACACCGTCAGCCGCTCCGATGCGGCGCACCCCGTGGACAACTCCATGCTGGTGCTCTCCCGTATCAAGCTGACCAGCGCGGGCGGCAAGGACAGCTACGGACTGGTGAACCCGGTGGATGAGGACGATCCCACGCCCTACATCATCGTGGACGATGACAAGACCGGCGACCTGGAGTTCACCGGCTGGGCGGACGGCGATACCCTCCGCATTGCCTGGGTGAGCTACGCCACGGAGACAGAAGAGGTTCCCGCCGCGCTGGACAAGCCGGAGGGCGATGCCCCCGGCGGCATGGACCAGAGCAATTACCAGCAGGTCTATGAGGACTTTGTAAAAACGGAACCCATGGCGGTGGAGGACCCCGGTGCAGCCCCTGTGGCCCCCGTGCAGGCGGATTATTTTGTGACCAAGGCAGAATACGATGGCCTGGAGGATACCGTAAAGAAAAACTATACCCAGGATACGACGGATACGGGCTACTACTATAACAACAACTATATCTCCTATGCCAATGCCAAGGCGGCTTATGACGCGGCGCAGAGCGCCTACACCACCGAAAAAGGCGAATATGACGCCAAGAAGGCGGCGTACGAAAAGTATCTGGACGACAAGGCTGCCTATGACGTCCAGCACGCGGAGTATAAGAGGTGGTACGACTACTTCAAGTCCGTGGCCGACGAGAACGCGGCCAACCAGGCGGTTGCTAACGCGGCGGCCAAGAACACTGTGGTCAAGACCGCCAGCTTTAAAACTGGCAGCCCGGCGGACATTGCGGACGCAGCGGCCGTCAACACCAAGGGCAGCCACGTGTACCTCCCCGGCGGCAGCGATGACGGCAGCGTGATCATCTATGCCCAGGCTCAGCACTACACTGATACCACAAGCCTGGAGAAGGATTACAAGGCCTATCTCGAAAGCTTCTACCCCGACACCATGGGCAGCGGCGCCGCGTCCATCCGGGAATACCGTCTGACCTATCAGAAGGGCCTGTGGGACGCCTACGGCGAGCGCACGGAGCTCCACGCCGTGGTGAATGGACAGGAAGTAACAACAGTACCTGCCACACAGTCCGGTGAAATTCTGGACAACATGGAGATCACTGAGATCAACGGCACCTACTACGTGGTCTACACCACCAGCCAGCAGACCTATATCAATGCTGACGGCAACACCACCACAACGGTCGGCGATGCCACTGACCTTCTCACCACCAGGCGGCTCTACCTCCAGACTCTGACCGCTGACGGTGACCCCACCTGGGGCGAAGCCCTGCTGCTGCGCACCCTGGTGGATTATGACCGGAATACCGTCACAGATGGTGTCTATCAGGGAGGTTCCCTTACCGCCTACCAGGACCCCTACTTCTCCGACCTCCAGTTCCTCAACGGCAAGCTGGGCGGCCTGACCGGCACGGACGAGAAGTTTGATGTGGTCACTCTGGCCGACGACACCCAGGAGTTCCTGCTCTTTGAGATGAACGGCTCCACCTATGTCATCCCCCAGGCCGACCTGGAGAGCATCGCCGGAGAGACTCATACCGGCTCCATCATCCCCTTCTTCCAGCCGGAGAAGCAGACGGGCGCCGACGGGAATGAGGTCACCTCCAACACCACCGGCCGGTCCCAGGTCACCATCGGCGCTGACGGCGCTGGCAATATCTCCGCCGTCTATACCGCCAATGTAAACGGTACCACCAACAACGCCCTGTACCTGGCCAAGTGGGACCCCAAGTCTCAGACCTGGGGCGCGGGCACCATGCTGGCCATGAACTACATGCAGGTGTACGAGGACGCGGCGGCCAGCGACTGGAGTGCCTCGGAGACCGAGCAGGCCTATCTGGGCCAGCTGGACGGCTATCAGGGCGGCGGTATGGACCAGTTCGTCTTCTCCGACCTGCAGATTGCCCTGGGCCAGAAAAAGACCGACACAGGTACCACAACCAGCGACGGTGAGCAGACCGTCCAGGCCAATGAGGATGGCGCCCAGAGCCAGGATACCCTGCTGGTGCTCACCAGCGGCGTCACCACCTACCTCAAGGAGTACACCTATACCGACGAAAACAACCAGCAGCAGACCGTCCTTATCCCCCAGAGCGACGAGGAGGCTCAGAAGGCGTATGCCGACGGCACGCAGACCAAGAAACCGGGTACCGGTATCTACGCCATCAGCTACGGCGTGGGCCAGCAGGAGCTGGGCAACGCAACCCTGACCTTCGGTGAGTATGACTTCACCGCAGGCAGCCGGCTGGAGGCCATCGGTTCCTTCCAGAACATCGGTGACGTGGGTATCCGGGGCAGCGAGGCCAACCCCATCACCGTGAAGCTGATGCTCAAGACCAGTGAAAGCGCAGACCCGGTCGCCCTGGCCACCTGGGAGATTACGGAGAACATCACCGCCGGCCAGACCGTCAAGCTGGCGGGCACCTGCGACGCCCTGACCCAGGACCTGCCCAAGGGCAGCACCTTCTACTTCACCGTCTCCGAGGACGCGGACTATACGACTGATGCCTTCAGCGGCAGTACTGACCCGGTCCTGACTGTGGAAGAAAAGCCGGAGCTGGGATTTGAGCATCTGAGTATCTCCTCCGCCAGCGTGGACGCCGGCGGCAATACCGTCCTGGACGTGAACTTCCAGGTGGGCAACCGGGGAAGCAAGACCGCGGAGGACGTGTACGTCCAGTTCAGTTATGAGAGCGGCCGGGACGAGAACAACAACCCCGTCTACACCCCCCTGGACATCACCAACAATACGCTGACCGTCTCCAAGCAGGAGGAGCTGGAGACCCTGGCGGACAATCCCGATGCCCAAAACGGCATCCTGCGTCTGAGCAACACCGAGGACGGCAGCAACATCGACACAAACAAGGGACGCACAGTGTCCGGCACCATTACCGTGCCGCCGTCGGTCTACCAGGGCGCCGAGACTGGCAGCCTCAGCCTGCGGGTGGAGATCTTCTCCAGTGCTGATACCAGCATGACCTATGGAGCCGACGGTCTTATCACCGCCGACCACGGCGAGTACAACACCGGCAACAACACCTGGCTTACCGCAGTGGAGCACAAGACATACTTTGACACCGCCGACAAGATCACTCTGGCCATGGGCAACACCATGCGCCTGCCCGTATCCATCGCCACCAGCACCGGCAAGGACCCGACCATCCAGGTGACCGAGGTGCCTGACACCCAGGGCGGCGCCAAGAACCTGGGCGTGCTCTACTACCAGCAGACTGCCAATTCCGGCACAGGAAACACCCAGGGCGTGCTGGTGGTGACCCCCTCCCGGGAGGGCACCGGCGTCCTGGAAATCAAGGACCAGGCCACCAATACCATCCACTCCATTGCCTATGAGGTCACCGCGGCAGGCGAGGGCATCAATGTCTTCCGGGACAACGGACTGTTCACCTTCTACAATGCCGACAGTACCGAGTACGACGAGACCGCTGCGGCGGGCACCCAGGACTGGAGCTTCAACGGCGACATTACGACCTGGGGCACCGGCAGCGGCGCCACCCGGCCCTATCTGTCCAACCTGGCCAACGGCAAGGTGGGCGCCTACTTCACCTTTGACACAGTGGCTGAGTCCATCGACTTCAGCTTCAACGGCAAAATCCGGGTGAGCAGCACCTACCCAGGCTTCCGGGCTGTGGAAATCACCTGTGCAGGCGGCAGCGAAAAGGCTGCTGTCCACTTTGGCGACCTGGGGCAGACACACACGGTGACCGTCACCGTACTGGACAACGGCGACTCCAACCCCACCGCCGACTTTGACACGATTGTGGAGCACTTTGTGGGCAATAAGCCTCCCGTGCCCTCTTCCGACGCCACCTCGCCTCACATCTACTGGAACCGCAGCTTCCCTGATACCGCGTCTCTGGAAACGGGCAGCGGGAATGTGAAGCTGAAGCTCTATGTTCTGGACGACAACGGCCTGGCCACCCTGACGGTGAACGGCGTGACGCCCACCATCAGCGAGCGCGGCGACAACTACTGGGAGGCCGACGTGACCGTCTCGGAAAACGGCACGCTGAAGGTCGAGGCCATGGACACTGCATCCAACCGCACCACCCAGACCATCACGGTAGACTGGTTCAACACCACCGTGACCAGCGGTACCGTCAGCACCGCGCCCGACGTGAGTGCAGACTTCTACAAGAACAACAGCCAGACCCCCATGGGCACCAGCGACTATGTGACCGATGACGACACTGTGGTGGCCAAGGCCAGCTCCGCCACAGCCGGCGTGACCTTCAGCGCCCAGCGCATTACCATCCGAAAGACAGATGAAGGCACTACGGAACTGGAGACCGCCACACTGCTGCCCAATGAGGGAACTGCGGACGCCTTTGACGCCAAAGCCAACGGCTTCTATCTGGTGAAGGCTACGGCTGCGGATGGCAGCTGGAGCCAGGTGATACTGGAAATGACCAGGGTGGACAACGATCTGCCCACGGCGTCTCTGAACACAACGACTGCGCTCGACGGGACGGTCTCTCTATCCTGGAGCATCACCAAGGGCGACCCGACGCTGTCCCCCATCACTGCGGCGGCCATCAATGGGTATAACGTATTCACCAATGAGATGATTGGCCGCACCGGCGTGGGCGGCAGCCTGGAAATCAAGTACGGCGGCAGCTACGCCCTCACCGGCACGGACGCGGCAGGACACACGGCCACTCATAACATCACAGTGGACGGGCTGCCCATCCAGGCGGGCGAGAACGCTGTCACCGTGGTTCATGCATGGAACCAGGAGCGGAACAACGGCGTCATCACCGTGGACTCCACCGGCTTCACCGGCGGCATCTACGATGCTGAAAAGAGCACCCCCGCCAGCAACGGGTACGCCGGCAGCTATGAAGCACTGCTAACCCCGGCGGAGGACATTTTTGACGCCGAGGCTGTGCGGCAGGAGCTGCTGGACGCCTATGCGAAGGATTACTTCGAGCAGAATCCGGATGCCGAGCCTGACGACCCCAACGCCGTCATGCCGGAGGATGAGCTGAACGCCGCCCTGGAAGAGCGCGAGAAAGCGGCTTGGGAGGCATGGGAAGCCGAAGCTATGGCGGAAGACAACGACAGCAGCTGGACCGAGCTCACCGGCAGCAACAGCTTTGAAAGCCTGGAGCCCGGCGACTACATCCTGCTCATCCGGGACGCCAACGACAAGCGGAACGAGAATGTGACCATTCAGCGCACCCTGACGGTGAACGACGAGGCCATTGTTATGGCCGCTGAGAGTGAGCCGGAACACAACGGCGGCAGGGACGGCAGCATCACTGTAGAGGCCAAGTACGGCCGCCTGAACTATGGCACCTATCAGTTTATTGTCCGGCCTGTGGAGATTCCGGAAGGGAAAGAGGAGCCGGAGCTCATGGACGTGCGCAAGCTGACCGAAGCGCTGGACCCTGAGCTCTACCCGGCAGAGGACGGCTGGACCACTCCGGTCTGGCAGACCTCCGATCTGGCCGCTGGATCCCTGTCCACCAGCATATTCTCTGGCCTGCACTCCGGCTGGTATCAGGTTGCGGTCCGCGCCATGGAGGGCGTGACCGCCGCTGAGATGCAGACGCTGATTGAACTCTACCAGACTTACCTGGCGGCCCGGGCCCGGGTGGAGGCGGCGGAAGCCGGTCTGACTGAGAGCGGACTGAACAACGCTGCGGCTGCGAAGGCTCAGCGGATCAACGAGGCCCTCCAGGTCTGGCAGATTGCCTCTGAGGAAGAAAAGAATGATGCCTGGAACCAATACCTGGCCCTGATTAACAGCGACAGCAATATTCAGACCCTGCTGAAGGCCTGGGCCGACGCCAGCTACGAGGACGGCGCCGAAAAGGAGGCCTATGACGGGGCGGTCGCTGACTTTACCCGTCAGCAGGCCGAGGCCGAGGCGGAGGAGGAGAAAACCGCCGCCGATACGGCCCTGACCACCGCTGAGAATGCTTATACGACCAAAAAGACCGAGCTGGAGTCCAAATCTGAAGCTGCCTATACGGCAGACGACAGCCTGTGGGACAATGCCGCCACCATGCTCATTGAGGTAGAGGCGGAGAACAGCTATGTGTCTCCCTTGATCCAGGTCAGCGACCTGCGCTATGACCGGGAGAACAACCTGGTAAAGGTCCACTTCCTGAGCTACAAAAAGGAACTGAGCGATGCGGCGGAGAAGCAGCTGATTCAGGACAACGCCACCATGGACATCCTGGCGTACAGCAACAAGATGGAGGCTCTGATCCCCGTCGGAACCCTCAGCGAGGGCGACGACCTTATGGCCATGCTGATGCCATTCCCTGACCTGCCCCAGGACGGCGAATATCTGGTGCAGTATACCGACGGGAGCGGGGTGACCCACCCGGTGGCCTGGAGCCTGGTGACCCCCGGCAAGGTCTACTACCTGGCTGCAGAAGCGGGCGCGTATGCCATTGCGGCGGCGGACGAGGCCTTCTCCGATGTGCCCGAGGACTTCTGGGGCGAGGAGGCTGTTACTTTTGCAGCCGCCCGGGGCCTGTTTCAGGGCGTGGGCGACGGCAGGTTTGACCCCAACGGCACGATGACCCGCTCCATGCTGGTGACGGTGCTGGGCCGCCTGGCTGGCATTGACCCGGCGGATTACAGCGGCGAAAACGCCTTCTCCGACGTGGATCCTGACGCCTGGTATGGCCCCTACGTGGCCTGGGCGGCGGCGACCGGCGTGGTACAGGGCGTGGGCGGCGACCGGTTCGCCCCCGAAGACCCCATTACCCGGGAGCAGCTGTGCACCATGCTGGCCCGTTATCTGGACAGCGACGGCATTGAACTGCCTGAGCTGGCCAATCCGGCGGCCTTTACCGACGAGGATCAGGTCAGCGACTGGGCCAAGGCAGCTGTTGAGCGATTCCGTCAGCTGGGCATTGTGGAGGGCTCGGACACGGGTGCCTTCCTGCCCAAGAACAATGCCTCCCGCGCGGAGGTAGCCGCGGTGTTCCAGCGGCTCATTACCACCATTCTGACCAATATCTGACCATATTCCCTTTGGCGGGAGGCGCCCCGGCGGCGCTTCCCGCCAGAGGCATCTTCCGGGAAGGAGCGATATCCATGAAAATATGCCGTATGCTGGCCCTTACCCTGACTGCTGCCCTGAGTCTGACCCTGTGGCTCCCGGCGGCATCCGCCCTGGAGGAGACAGGGGAACAGAACGGGTATGTGTTCCGCATGAAAGAGACCGCCATCATGCCGCTGCGTGCGGCGGAGGGAGTGCGGCCGGTACTCTACGCCCAGGGGTACTATACGGCGGACAGCCTGGAGGAGCTGCAGCCTTTTCTTGACGCAGGCCTGGTGGAGACTGCTGTGCCCAACGCAGAGCTGGAGCTGCTGACCGATGGAAATGCCGGGACAGAGCCCGTCGGGGGAGCGGGGGAGAGCGTTTCACCCAATGACCCGGGGGCGGAGCAGCAGTGGTATCTGAATGAACTGGGAATGGATGAGGTGTGGGCCTCCGGCCTGGACGGCAGCGGCGTCACCGTAGCGGTCATTGACTCCGGCCTGGTGCAGAACCATGAGGACCTGAATTACGACAATATCACAGGCCATAACTTTCTGGGCAATGCCGGCAGCGTGGATATCGCCGATTGGACTGACACCACCGGCCACGGCAGCCTGGTGTCAGGAATCCTGACCGCCCAGACGGACAACGGCGTGGGGGTGGCAGGGCTGGCCGATGGGGCAGAGCTGCTGGTGCTGCGCTGCTTTGCCGCGGAAAACAGCGGACTCACAGGCAGCGGCAGCGTCTCCACCATCCTCAGCGCCATCGAGTACGCCGTCGACCAGAAGGTGGACGTCATTAACATGAGCTTTGGAGGCACCAATACCGACAGCCTGGCCATCCTGGAGCCTGTGCTGGAAGAGGCGGCGGCCAAGGGCATCATTCTGGTGGCCGCTGCGGGTAATGACGGCAACAGCATCTACCGCTATCCCGCCGCCTTTGACTGCGTCACCGGCGTGGGCGGCGTGGGGGAAAACGGCACACTGTATGCCGATACCCAGAGAAACGACAGCGTGTTTCTCACCGCCCCGGCGGTGAGCGTCTACAACATCGGCTATACAGCGGAAAGCAGCTACCGTTCAGATACCGGCACCTCCATGGCCACTCCCATGGTATCCGCCATGGCTGCTCTGGCCAAGCAGGCGGACAAGGCCATTGACAATGAGGCATTCCGCACCCTGCTGAAGGCCAGCGTGACAGACGGCGGCCAGGCGGGGTACGACACCAGCTACGGCTGGGGTTCTCTCTCCGCGGCGGCCTTTGTGCAGGTGCTGACGGCTGACCAGACGATTACCTATGACTGCGGCGAAGGAGAGCTGCCCGCCGAAGGGGCCTGGTCAAAGGTTTACCGGATTGGTCAGGGGGACCAGGTGGTCCTGCCCACCCCAACCCGGGAAGGGTTCGACTTCACCGGCTGGTACCTGACAGAGGACTGCGCCGGCGACCCGGTGACCGCTATCCCGGCAGGCAGCGTGGGGGCTGTGGTCCTCTACGCGGGATGGTCGGAGCAGACAACACCTGTGCCTGAGCCTCCGGCAGTGGTCGAGGGTCAGGAGAGCCAGAATGGTTCCGCCACCCCGGTCTCCCTGGACGGCCTGACTGCAGCTCTGCCCTATACAGCGGACGTGTCGGGCTGGTTCACCAATGCCGAGACTTATGCACTCTCCGCAGCTCCTGAGCTGGGTACAGCGGAGCTGACAAACAGCACGCTGACCTATACGCCCACTGTGGAGGCCGCCGGGCAGACAGTAACCTTTGCCCTCCACAGCATTAACAGCGAGGGAAAGAGCGGCGATGTAACGGTAAGCGTGACCGTGGCCGCTCTGCCGGTGAGTGACGCCAGGCTGGCCCAGTCCGCCGTCTCCTACGACCTGTATGCCCAGACTGACGGCGTGGCTGTGGGGCTGAACCTGTATGGAAACCGGATCACCGGGGCGGCGGCGGGGGAGGCGCTTCTGGCCGCCGGAACGGATTATACACTGGAAGGCAATTCCATTACGCTCACTCACGCGCTTCTGAGCAGGCTGGGTAAAGGGGAGCATATCCTAACCTTTGCTTTTGACAACGGACGCACCGAGGCGGCGAAGCAGGCGGAGCTGACCGTCACCATTGCCGACACGACCCCTGTGTCCCCTGACCCGGGGACAGGCGGCGGTACCGGCGGAGGAGGCGGAAGCACCGGTGGAGGCGGGGGAGGGGAAACTGCTCAGACAGAGCAGCCCGAGCTTGAGCTGCTTGAGTCTCAGGACGGCGCCTTCCGCTATGCTCTGACCGACGGCACGGCAACACTCGCCTTTGATGAAGGACAGCTGGACAAGCTGGCTGCAGGAGAGGCGCTCCTGGATCTGTCCGGTGTGGAGGGCGCAGAGGCGATCTCTCTAAACGGCACGGACGCGGCGGCCCTCACCAAGGGCGTGGTCCTCCGCCTGCCGTCGGGGAGCGCCATACTTCCCCCGGAACTGTTGGCCAGCCTGGCTGAGACCGCCGGGAAGGAGGCTCTGACGGTGGCGCTCTGCCCGGCGGAGAATCTGAACGCTGCCCGGCAGACCGCGGCAGCAGGGCGGGCGGTGTATACCTTTGCCGTCTCGGCCGGAGACAGTGATCTGGAGACTCTGCCCGCTCCCGCTGTCCTGACCCTGTCCTGGATGCCCGAGGATACATCCCCGGCAGTGCCGGGCATGGCCCTGTTGGAGAAAAATGGTACCCTGATGCCCCTGAATACCAGCTGGGACCCCCTGACGGGCAGCCTGACGGCGGAGACCAACATGACGGGGCTTATCGTTCTCACCAGTGAGTCCTGGGCCAACCCCTTCTCCGATGTGTCTGCGGAGGACTGGTTCTATGGCGCGGTGGGATATGTCTGTGCTGCCGGTATTATGGAGGGGAACGGCGGAGCATTCCATCCGATGGAAACGGTCACCCGAGGGATGATCGCCGCCATGCTCTACCGTCTGGAGGGAGAGCCGGAGACAGAGCCTTCCCAGACGGCATTTATGGATGTGGCCCAGGATGCCTACTACGCCCGGGCGGTCAGCTGGGCTCAGACCAGCGGCGTGATGAACGGCTATGGCGAGGGCCGGTTTGGCCCTGAGGACCCGGTCACGCGGGAGCAGCTGGCGGCCATTCTCTTCCGTTACACCGGCTATCGGGGCGGTGAAGCTCAGGAGGCAGAAGCTGCGGAACTGGCAGCCTACACGGACAGCGCCAGCGTCTCCCACTGGGCCCGCTCCGCTATGACATGGGCTGTGGGTGCCGGCATTATCAACGGCCGGGGAGAGAACGCGCTTGACCCGTCGGGCTCGGCGGCCCGGGTGGAGGCCGCGGCCATTTTCCAGCGCGCTGTCCAGCACATGCAGCAGCACACCTAAAGAGAACAGGCAGCGGGACAACCGCCATGCAGAAACACTCCTGCATGGCGGTTGTCCCGTTTTGCGATATACATCTCAGTTCATAAAAGTCTTATATAAAATGAAATTTCTAGAAAATGGGCAAAAATGACAGAAAGTCCGGTGGACTTCTGCCTTCCGGACTGGTATACTAAAAATATCGCATGAGCCTGGGGACATGCCCATTACGGAGAAGGATGTCCAACCCCCGGAATATGCATTACGTCCACATCCATTGGAGGCAGCCTGAGACCCCAATGAGCATTAAAATGTGAAAGGAAGGTCCATTATGGCACGAAAAAAGGCGAATCCCGCGAAAAAGGAAGCAGCTGTAAAGAGGACAGAAGCTCCGGCTGCGGCGGCTGTGGAAGAGAAGTCCGTTGAAGTACAGACCGTTCCCGCCGCGGAGGCGAAGAAGCCCAAGACCAAAGCGGCGGCGTCCACTGAGTCGGCGCCTGCCGCACAGGAGAAAAAAACTGGGGCCAAGGAAACGACGCCTGCTGAGAGCGTGCCTGCCGCGGAGGCAAAGAAGCCTGTCTCCAAGAGGGCGCCTGCGATAAAAAAGACGGACCCCACCCAGGAGGAGACTGCGCCCGCCGCGGAAAAGAAGGAAATTGTGGCAAAGAAAACGGCGGCCACCGAAAAAAAAGTCACGTCCGCCCCGGAAGAAGCGGCTCCTGCTGAGAGAGAAGCCGTTTCTGTCGTGGAGGAGACAATTCCTGTTGTAGAGGAGGCTGCACCTGTGTACGAGATATCCAATTTGCCCCGCCGGAGTGTGGCATTTATTGGTTCGGAGTGCCATCCGTTTGTTAAGACGGGCGGCCTGGGCGATGTCATGTACGCGCTGCCCCGGGAGTTGGTCCGGCTGAACTGCGATGTCCGTGTAATCCTGCCCCGTTACGCCTGCATCCCCCAGGAGTACCAGGACAAGATGATCTACCGGGGCGAGTTTTATATGGATATGGGCCTGACCAACCGCAATTATTATGTGGGCATTATGGAGTACGTCTGGGACGGCGTGGTGTACGATTTTATTGACAATCAGGAGTTCTTCTCTGCGGGTAATCCGTATCTCAATCTTGTAGATGACATTCCCAGATACTGTTTCTTCAGCAAGGCCGCACTGGCCGCGCTGAATTACATGAACTGGATTCCCGACATCATCCATTGCCACGACTGGCAGGCGGGTCTTGTGCCGGTATATCTGCGCACGCTGTTCAAGGACACGCCTGTGGGCCGGGCCCGTTCCATCCTCACCATCCACAATCTCCGCTTTCAGGGTATCTACAACATCCCCACCATCCAATACTGGTCCGGCCTGCCCAATGAGGTGTTCAACATGGGAGCGCTGCAGCAGGACTGGGTGAACGCCAACATGCTCAAGGGCGGCCTGGCCTACGCCGACCGCATCACCACCGTCAGCGGCACCTATGCCCATGAGATCCAGACGGCCGAGTACGGCGAGCGCCTGGAGGATCATCTGCGCTACCACAGCGGCAAGCTCAGAGGCATTGTCAACGGCATTGACTACGGCATGTGGAACCCTGAGACCGACCCTGCCCTGGCGGTCAACTACGGTCTGGGCAACGTGCTGGACCACAAGATGGAGAACAAGCTGGCACTTCAGCGGGAGCTGGGCCTGGAGCAGGACGAGGGTAAGTTTGTCATCGGCCTGATCTCCCGCCTGACCAACCAGAAGGGCCTGGATCTGGTCAGCGCCATTATTGCCCAGGTGCTGGACGGCAACACCCAGGTGGTGGTGCTGGGCACTGGCGACAAGCAGTATGAGGATACCTTCCGCTACTATGAGAATACCTATCGCGGTACCTTCAGCGCGTGCATCCAGTACGATGAGGCGAGGGCCCACCGCATTTACGCCGGCGCAGACGCGCTGCTGGTGCCCTCCCGCTTTGAGCCCTGCGGCCTCACCCAGCTCAACGCCATGCACTACGGCACCATCCCCATTGTCCGGGAGACCGGCGGCCTGAAGGACACCGTGGAGCCCTATAATGAGTATACCGGCGACGGAAACGGCTTTACCTTTGACCGCTATGAGGCGGGACTGCTGCTGGACGCCATCAATCGGGCCAAGACCCTTTACTTTACAAACCGCTACCACTGGGACGAGGTCGTCCAGCGGGATATGGCCAAGGATGTCTCCTGGGAGAACTCGGCGCGGCAGTATAAGAACCTGTACCTGGAGCTGACGCCCTGGTAAATTTCTGCCCTGCTTATATCCGTTTGCTCGCTCTGAAACCGGCCGGTTGACCTGCGCCTGGAGATAAAAACACCCGGAATTCCTGTGAAAATGCAGGAGTTCCGGGTGTTTTGCTCTGTTAGTCCGCCTGACGGGCGGCAATAAAGGCCGCAATGGCGGCCACGGTCTGGTCCTGCTGCTCCTGGGCCGGGATTTCGGCGGGCAGGTCCCCTTTCTGGGGGCCGTAGTTGCCAAACTAGGCGTGGTTGCCGCCCTGAATTTCCACCACATTTTCCGTGTAGTCCAGCTTGTCCTCCACGCTTTGGTTCAGGGAACCGTAGACAGTGAGGGTATCCTCCGGCGGATAGCCGCCGTAGAGATAGGCGCCCAGCAGGATGAGACCGTCCACCTGGTCCGGGTGGCTGGCGGCGAATTGGGAGGCCATGGCCCCGCCCATGGAGTGTCCGGCGATGTACCAGTGGGCCACGCCGGGGAATTGCGTCATGACATCCTCCGCGGCATTTATGTCAAAGATGGCCATGTGGAAGGGCATATCCACCAGGATACAGGTAAGGCCGGTCTGCCGGAGCTGATCCAGCAGAGGCAGGTAGGCGGCAGCCTCCACTTTGGCGCCGGGGTAAAAGATAACGGCAGTGTCGCTGGGGACAGAGGGAGAGAGCACGGTCAGATTGTCCCGGGTCTCAATGCCATCGTCCTGGGCCAGCACCGCCAGGGCCGCGTCCTCAGCCCGGTAATAGTCGGACACATACCAGAAAAAGCCTGCCGTCAGCACCAGAAGTACAGCCAGCAGCACGCCGGCGGCAATGAGCAGCCTTTTGCGGAGCGTGTGGGGTCGTTCCTTCAATTCCAATCACCTTCCTGAAAGCACGGCGCTGTCACTCCACAGCGTAAATGGTCCGGCAGAGAGCTTTGCCCGACGCAGTCCGGAAAATCTGCTTCAGCGCGTGCAGGATAGCCTCATGGCTCAGGCCGTCCTCAAAAAAATTCACCAGAAAGTCGGCCTCTACCAGAATTTGATAGTCCGGCCCGTCGATATTGGTGTAGGTGTGGTGGTGGCCCACCAGATAGCAGATCCGGTCGACATCCTCCGGCGCCAGGCCCAGTTCCTCCAGCATGGACCGGGCGTAGGCCGGGCCCACCTGTTCCTGAAGGGACCCGGTGCAGGCGCCGTACTGCTCCTCCGCCGGACGTATGCCGATGTCGTGCACCAGGGCGGCGCACTCGGTGAGAAACTGGGTGTGCTCGTCCAGATGCTCCATGCGGCCCATCATCTGGGCAAAGCGGTGCACCTTCATCAGGTGTTGGATGCGCAGAGGGTCGCCGCGATTAAAGTCAAACATACGCTGTTCCAGCATCTCAATTTGCACGCTGTATTCCATAAAAAACCTCCTGCTGGTTACGCCCGGCCGTCAGCCCTGCTTCACCTGGTCAATGACCTTCTGGTAGGGCGCCGCCATGGCCTCGGTCATCTTGCCCTTGGCCTGCTTTTGCAGCGACGGGATGGATAGCAGCGCGCCCACCAGCTTCATCTGAAGAATGCGCTTCTTCTGCTTCTGGGGGAAGTCGTAGATGCCGTGCTGCTTGTAGAATTTGTGGTCGGCTTTCATTAAGCCCTGCATCACATAGATCAGATCCCGGAAGATCTTCATGCCGCCCACGCCGTAGAAATTGGCGGGGCGGGCCAGCTTCTTTTCCATGGCAAAGGCCAGGTTCTCCGCCAGCGCCTTGATGTCTCCGGCGGTGTCTCCCTCGTCGGTGGCCACGCCGGCCAGATAGTTGCCGCCCACCTCGGCACGGCCCTCCACGATCATCCGCAGATTGGGCTCATACCGGTAATCGCCGCTGATGAGGTAGGCGATGGGGGTGCCGTGGGTCACGGTACGGTGGCCGTTGCAGAACTGCCGGTCGTCAAAGCACTTAAAGCTGGAGTGGGTGTAGTGGTCTGAGATGGTAAAGGCGTACACAAAGCCGTCGGCGGTCTGGATGGTGTTGCGCAGGAATTGGTCAAACCCATCCTTGTAGACGCATTTGCCGGTGATGGCGCAGCCAAAGCAGCCCAGGCACCCGCCGCCGAAGGGAAAGTCCCGGATATTCACCACCCGGCTCTCATAGGGCAGGGCGGCGCGGAAATCGGCAATCATGTTGGCCAGGTTCCGGTCGTCGTGGGCGCAGTTGGTCACGATGACCACATCCTTGGCAGAGGACTTGGGTGCCTGGGGCAGGATGGGCTGGTAGACGGAATTCTCCCGGACCGGAGCCTGGACGGGCGGGGTGACAAACAGGCCGTGCTCACAGGAGAAGATGAGCTGGTCGAAAAAGTCCCGGGCCTCCTTCTGCCCCTGGGGGCTCAGCAGATCCTCCATGTCGGCGGACAGGCCCCGGATAACCTTCATGCCCAGATCGAAGCAGTTCTCTTCCACATAGCGGTGGGCAGTCACGTCGAAGAAGTGCTTGGAGGTGGTGATTTGGCTGGCAAACTTGCCGGACAGATCCACGCCGTCGGCCTTGATAAGCTCAATGAGCCGGTGGAGCTGATAGGGGGCGATAAAGGTATAGACCGGGTAGCAGAACAGGATCAGATCGGCCTGCTCCAGGGCGGAGCGGACAGGGGAGAAATCCTTTTCGCAGGCTCTGATGCGCTGGCCCACAGGCAGGAAGGAAAAGGTGTGCTCCGGGTGCAGGGCCTGCAGATAGAGTGCCGTGTGGACGGTGGCGGAGTTTTTCCCCTTGGGGCTGGCGTTCAAAACAAGAATGTTCATGACGGTTCCTCCAATTCGCAGAGCAGGCGGCGGTACCAGTCCTGCTCGAACTGTGCGGCTGCGATGCCGTAAGCAATGGTGTACGCCTGAAAGCGAAAGACAGCGTCCCAGTCCTGCCCGGGGGGCAGGGAGTTCTCCTGGGCCTGCCGGAACCGATCCCGGATGGTCCGCAGCACGGCCTCGGTCTCCTCCATCTGGCGGATGTAGTTCTGAATGGCAGCGGAGCGCTCCTCCGGCTTGGCCAGTCCCAGGAAAAACAGCCGGGACAGCTCCATGTTTTTTACTTTCTCCGCCTGCATGGGCTGGGCCACCCAGGAGGAAAAGGCGGCGCGGCCCGATTCAGTGATGGAGAAGATTTTCTTGCGCCGCCCGCCCTCAGCGGCCAGGGCGGCGGTGATGCGTCCCTCCCGCTCCAGCTTGGACAGAGCGGCGTGCACGCTGCCCGCGCTGTGGGAGCAGATGAGAGCCAGGTTCTGCCGGATAAACTGCTGAAGCTCATACCCGGTCATGGGGGAGAGGGACAGCAGTCCCAGCACCAGATACTCCATAGGCGCCTCCTGATATATCGAATAGATATATTATACGGCGGACCGGCGGTCCAGTCAACAGGGGGCGAGGCCCACGGCAGCCGCCGGGTTTCGGCACCGGGCGCCGTTCAGCTGCCTCAGCGGAAAGCGCGTGGTGCGCAGCGCCCCGGCGGCAGAGGCGAGCAGGCGGGGGAGGACGATAGCCCCGCAGAAAAGGCGGGGAAACGGACTGTTCGCTGCCGGATGAGATACATTTAGAGAAGTTGGCGCAGTACACAGCCAATATCGCCATTGATGCAGATGGACTGCGCCGCAATTTCCTGAGGACATGCCGCCTGACCATTATTAATACAGGCGTAGATGGCGTGCTTATTCTGGGCGGTCATCTTCCAGAACGGATACTTGATGATGACCGGGGTGTTGTAGCCTACGCCCAGCTCCAGAAACAGAATGGGCCTGTTGGAGTTGGCCTGCAAAAACCGTTCATAACGCTTCGCCGCTGCGTGCCAGCCTTCATCCTCGACAAAAGTTCCGTCTGCGCGCAGATTCATAGACATGGGTGCGCCGCACACTGGACAGCGGGGCACCAATTCGCTGGGAATTTTCATATCTTTCTGCCGCGCCAGCATGGTTCGAACCGCGGCCTCGTTGTCATAGGTCCGCTGGCAGCAGGGCTTGGAACATTGCCAGAGGCCATAGTCTCCCTGGGTGTAAAAGAGCCGCTTCCTGTCGAATCCCGACCGCTGAAAACAGTGATCCACATTGGTGGTAATGACGAAATAGTCCTTTTCTCTTACCAGGCGGAGCAGGTCCTCATAGACCGGCCTGGGCGGGGCCAGGTAGCGATTGACATAAATATTGCGGCTCCAGAAAGCCCAGTACGCCTCCAGCGTGTCATATGGGAAAAATCCGCCGGAATACATGTCGTGGAACCCATACCTGGCCTCAAAGTCGGAAAAGTACTGCTGGAACCGATTGCCGCCGTATTCAAAACCGGCGGAGGCGGAAAGACCGGCTCCGGCGCCGATGATCAGGGTATCTGCCGCCGCCAGCGCTTGCTTCAGCTGTTCAATCTGCGCGCAGGAGTTCCCGGTAGATTTTGTAGTCGATGTCCTTAAATACATTAAAAATTACCTCGATGCTGTTTTGCGTCTGTTTTTGAAATTCCAGTACTGTATTCAGGGCAATTTCCGCTGCCATACGGTTGGGAAAGTGAAATTCCCCAGTGGAGATACAGCAAAATGCTACGCTTGGGATGTGATACTCCTCCGCAAGAGCAAGGCAGGCGCGATAGCAAGCGGCCAGCAGCCGCCGGTCCGTCCCGGTTACGGCGCCCTCTATGATAGGGCCAACCGTATGGAGGATGTACTGGCAGGGCAAGTTGAAGGCCGGGGTCAGTTTTGCCTGTCCTGTCTTTTCACAGTGCCCCTGCCGCTGCATCAAATCGAAACAGGCCAGCCGAAGCTGCACACCCGCATAAGTATGAATCGCATTATCAATACATCCGTGGCAGGGCACATAGCAGCCGGTCATGCCGCTGTTGGCGGCGTTGACAATCGCCCCACAGCGCAGTGTGGTAATGTCGCCTTTCCAGAGGTAAATTCTACGCGTCACCGGCGTCAAATCGGTCAGATTTGTGATGCCCTTTTCTGCTGTTTCCTGCTGCAAGTAGGCGTCCTGCACGGCCAGGAACTCGCTGCCAACAGGCCTGGGCGTCCGGACATTCATCAGGGAGCGCAGTAAATTCCTCTGCGCCTGCTCCTCTGCGGGAATTTTAATGTGGGAGTACTGCGGTTGTTCCCGCAGCAGTTCCCGGATGAGGAAAAGCCTTCTCTCAGTTTGGGTCACAGCAGCCACGCTTTCTCACGGCTTTGACCGGACAGAGTTCATAGCAGTTCCCGCAGTGGAGGCAGTGTTCCTGCTGGATGACAAAGGGGAGCCCTTCTGAGATGCACTGCTGGGGACAATGCCGGGCGCAGGTACCACATCCAATGCAGTGTTCGGAGATCATATATCCTTTCGGAGTGAGGCTCCCGCGTCCCATAGTGTAATTTTCCCGCAAGATAGGGTGCACCCCCAGATGAAAGTATTCAATTTGCGCGTCTCGAATGGCGAATACCACGCCGATGCTCCTGGTATCGCCGGGGTAGACATTGGAAAGGTAGGGCTGCTCGGAAAAGATAGTGTCGATCCACCCGCGCTGTTCCTCCTGAGGGACAGGCACCGCTCTGGCCGACAGGCGTATCATCTCCTTATATTTGGTATATCCCAGAATTTGAACCCGGCCGTCGGCCAGCAGCTCCTGACAAAAATCCTTTCCCCGGGCGGTGAAGAAGTAGATGGCGTCCGGCTCATAGTGAATGGCGCTGATATTCCGTATCTGGGGATTGCCGGAGGCGTCCACTGTGGCAAAGGCCAGAACGCCTACATATTGCAGTTTTTGCAGGCAGGTTTTTGCATCCATATCGTTACCCCTCTTTTTATTCTATTATCATATACCGTCCCGGCTTTATGGCCTTCTCCTGGGGATAACTGCCTTTGCAGTAGCCCAGAGCGACAAAGCAGCGGGCTGCATAGTTTTGAGGCACATGCCAGTCCTCCAGCAGCTTCGCGCCAAATTCGCTGTCAAAGGTTTCTTCTCCTCTGGCAATGATGCAGGATGATATGCCCAACTCGGCTGCCTCCAGCACCATGTTCTCTGCGCAGCAGAATGCGTCTGGGATGGCGTAGAGAAAGTCCCGCGGTGAAAAGACTGCGCAGACTGTGGGGGCGCCGTAAAATCCGCTTTTGATGGAAGGATCGTCAATTACGCTGGGCTGGGTTCGGGAGACATAAGAGCCCATAAGCCTTGACCGGTCAAAGCGGGCAAGATTGAGCGTTCCAATCCTTTCGCACAAGTCTCTGTTCCGGATTGCGCAGATAAACGTGCGCTGTCCGCCGCCGGCGTTGGGGACGCACAGCCCTGCGTCCACAATTTTTTGCAGAGCGGCCCGCTCAATCTGCTGACTTTGATACCTGCGGATAGACCGGCGGTGTTTCATCAGTGCTAATAGCTCCATCCTCAGATCTCCTTCCAGCACTGAGGATCGGAGGCGTAAAAATTCCCGTCCTTGCCGCTTGCCACGGCGGGACAGCCGCGGCACCAGGCCAGCAGTTCACATTTGGAGCATTTCTCAAATTTCCTGTAGTCCCGATAGCGCTCCATCTGGCAGACCCACACGTCGGCGATCCGATCAGCAAGGACATTTCCAACCTTACTGTTCTGCACCCGGCGGCAGGCGAAAATATCTCCCGTGGGCAGGATGGTCAGGTGGCAGTTGCCGCAGTTGCATCCGCCGTAGATTGTGCCGTCTTCCGCAGCTTCAGGGATTTTGAACGCGCCGGTCTCATATTCATACAGGGTCCAGAGGTGATCTTTTTTGTTGAAATAGGTTTCACAGCCCGCAGCCTCATATGCCCGGAATTTCCGATCACAGGTTTCCAGCAGCGCGCGATAGCGCAGCGGGGCAATACCGGTATCCTTTTCCTCGCCGGTGGGGCAGTAGCGGGCAAAGGTAAATACGTCGACCTTGTGCGCCGCCACGGTGTCAATGATGTCTGGGACTTCGTCTATGTTGGCGCCGGACACTGTGGTCATAATCACGCTGCGGATACCGGCCCTTTTGAGACACGGGATCTTCTCCAACGTAATATCAAAGCTGCCCGGTTTGCGAAACCAGTCGTGGGTATCCCGCATCCCATCCAGGGACAGCTGGTATTTCTCACAGCCATACTGCTTCAGCCTGTGGCACACCGCATCGTTCAGGTGAAAGGGGTTGCCCAGAATCGTAAAGGGAATATCGTACTGCTTTATCAGCGCAAGCAGCTTCCAAAAGTCAGGGTGGAGAATGGGGTCGCCGCCGGTAATATAGAAGTAGGGCAGCCGGTCATACACCTTGCAGAAATCCAGACAATTATAAAAAGTATCCTGCATCTGTGCCCAGCTCATGGAGTCCGGCTGTTTGCAGGCATCCTCTGAAAAGATATAACAGTGTTTGCACCGCTGGTCGCATGCGTCTGTAATGTGCCATTGAAAAGAAAAATACTGCTTCATATCATATAGCCTCGTCTATGTTAAAAAATCGATCTGCTCGAACTGGCTGTGCAGAGCTTCCCGGCGGGCACAGGCCCGCCGGGAAGCTGTTGGAGGGGGACAGGTTACTTGCTGCCGGCGCCGCAGGCGGCGGGCTGCTTCACGGGCTGATCGCCGGCGCCGCACGCGGAGCCGCAGGCCGCAGGCTTCGCTTCCGGCTTGCCGGAAGCGCCGCAGGCAGAGCCGCAAGCGGCGGCAGGGGCCGCCTCCATTTTCCTGTTCCATCAAAAGAGGTTGGAAAGTGCCATTGTTTACTACCTCCATGTTCAGTGTCGAAGGGTGACTCCCGTTCGCATTTTTATTGTAATTCATGGCCGGCCATGCGAAAAGTACGCACAAATCTATTACTTGGTCACCTTTTTGTAACCCACTTGCGCGGAGCAGGATCTTACATTATATTTGTAATATACAGCGGATTTAAAATGCAGAAACGAGGTGGAGGTATGCTTACAAAAGAAGAAATGCCGGCGTGTCCGGTTGCTACCACGGTGCAGTTGATTGGAAGCAAGTGGAAGCTCCTGATTATCCGGAACCTGATGCAGCGTCCCTGGCGGTTTAATGAACTGCGAAGGGATCTGGCGGGTATCAGTCAAAAGGTTTTGACGGACAGCCTCCGTTCCATGGAGGAGGATGGCATCATTACACGCACGGTCTATCCGGAAGTGCCGCCCCGCGTGGAATATGCCCTGAGCGAGCTGGGGAAATCCATGCGCCCGATCATCGAGGCGATGGCAGAATGGGGAAGAAACTATAAAGCGAGATGTGCCGGCCGGGTGTGATTACACCAATCTCTCTTCCGCAGCATTCAAAAGAACTTGGGGGACAGTGACAGCGGACAGAATGTCCCCATATGCCGTACCTTCAGCAAACGCAGTTCTGTACCTCTGTGGTGACGCCGCCTCCAGGCGTCTGGTGATCGCTTCGCACGCAATAGAAAAACTGCTCCCAGTGCCGCTTATGACGGCCCTGGGAGCATGACGTGTCACGTATCTGTTTCAGTGGGTTTCCCCATTAGTTCGCCAAATTTACCTCAGCGCCGGTGCTGTCTGTCCCAGCCCCGGTGAGCCGATCCACCGTGTACCAGGCGGCGGTGCTGTTGTGGTCTCCCAGGTTCTCGTAGACCTGAATCGAGACAGTGCCGTCGTCGTTGGTCTGCGCGGCCGCCGTCAGGCTGCTGCTGTCCTGGCCGCTGTTGTGCTCTTTGTAGTAGGCGACAGCCAGATCGGACAGCTCCTGGTTGCTGTAAAACCGGAAATCATCAGAACCCTGGCCGGAGATATAGGTGAGGTGCTCTGTGGTACCGTCCTCCCACTCCAGCGCGGCGGCATCGCTGTCCATGGTCACAGTGCACACGGAGGCGCTGTCGGCGCCGCCCATGGAGAATGTGGCCTGCGTTCCATCCAGCGTATAGGTAAAGCCCACGCCGGTGCCGTCCTCCAGACTGGCTGTGCGCCCGGAAGCGCCGTCCTCATCAAAGAAGTAATACTGCCCGGCGTCGGAGAGCCAGGTGCCGGGGGTGAAAGCGGTCTCCGCGGCGGGTGAGGAGGCCGGGGGCTCGGATGTCGCGGCGCCGCCCTGCGCGGTTGGCTCTTCTGCCGGTGTGGCGGGGCCTGCGTCCTTGGATGTACAGGCCGCCAGCAGCATGGTAAACGAGACTGCCAAACACAGCATACCCGCCAAATATCGTTTTTTCATCCGGAATCACCTTACATAGGATTACACATGGAAGAAGCGCCAGACACGTTCTCCCGCATTCTGCCTCCGGGACGGAGCTGGCTGCCTGCTTCCGTGCTGCCCCTTTATACCATGGTAGGGTGGCCTTGTCAACCAAACATCGGCAACCTTTATAAAAAAGAAAGACTCTGTTCACATCATCTGCAATTTTGGGGCTGCTGCCTCCAGCCGTATGGCCGGGGCGCATAGCGCCGCAAATCTGCGTTTACTTTTTCCTGCGCATCTGATAGACTGATAGGTGCAAAAATCAGCGGCTTTTTCCGGGAGGTGGCAGGCTTTGCTGCTCAGACAGATGAAATACTTTACCGCCGTGGTGGACTGCAGCAGCTTTACAGAAGCGGCGGAGCGGTGCTACATCTCCCAGTCTGCCATCTCCCAGCAGATCCAAGCCCTGGAGAAAGAACTGGGGGTGGAACTGATCCACCGCTCCAACCGGAAGTTTACCCTGACGGCTGCCGGAGAGTATTTCTACGCCCACAGCAAGTCGATTCTGAGCCAGGTGGAGGAGCTGACCCGTGAGACGAAACAGTTGGGCACCGACCAGGAGCGCCGGCTGCGCATCGGCTATCTGCGCTGTTACAGCGGGCTGGAACTGCATGAGGCGATTGCCGAATTCTCCCGGATCTATCCGGAGGCGGCCATCAGCATCGTCAACGGGACCCACGAAGAACTCTACGACCTGCTGCGGTTCGGCGGCGTGGATCTGGTTTTGAATGACCAGCGGCGGGCCTTCTCAGACCTGTATGTGAACTTTGAACTGATGCGGTGCGGCTGCTACGCGGAGCTCTCCCTCCACAATCCCCTCAGCAAACAGGAGACGGTCAGCCTGGAGGATCTGAAACGTATTCCCTGTATTCTGATCGCATCCCGGGAGCAGCAAAACGCGGAGCAGGAGTATTACCAAAATACCCTGGGTTTTGGGGGCAGCTACCTGTTCGCGGACAATCTGGAGGAGGGGCGGCTGCTGGTGGTCAGCAATCGGGGCTTTCTCCCTATTGAGAGTGTTGGCACCCTCCCGCCCGCGGGAAGCGCTGTCTGCCGCCTGCCGATCTTCCAGAGCGGCCAGCAGCTCACCCGGAATTACTGCGCCTTCTGGCGGAAAGAGCGGAGCGGCTACTATGTGGAAGAATTCGCGGAGCTCCTGCGAAAGCTTTTGCATCAAGCGCCCAGGTAACCGAATAAAACATAGACGTGATTTGGGAAAACCAGGCCGCCATCGGGCAGCCTGGTTTTTTTATCCCATCAGCTGTTGCGGTCCGAGGATTGCGGCAGGTCGCTTCGCATAAGGCATACTTATGAAATCAATTCAAAATCGAAATTGCTGATTTTGCGGTTCCGACTAAAATAAAACCAACAGAGGAACGAAGGAGGATTATCCATGAGCAAGACTTTGATCGTGTATTACTCCCGCAAGGGGGAGAACTATGTGAACGGCAGCATCCGGAATCTGTCAAAGGGCAATACCGAGGTGATTGCGGAGATGATCGCCGACCTGACGGGCGGTGATTTGTTTGAGGTGGAGACCGTCAAAACCTATCCCGCCGACTACTACGCCTGCATCGACGAGGCCAAGGCGGAGCTGCGCCAGGGCGCCCGGCCGGAACTGAAAGCATATCCGGACAGCCTGGATGGATATGACACCATCTTTGTGGGCTATCCCAACTGGTGGGGCACCATGCCCATGGCCATGTTCACCTTCCTGGAGCACTACGACTGGTCTGACAAGACCATCTGTCCCTTCTGCACCAACGAGGGCAGCGGCATGGGCTCCAGCGAGCGGGACCTGAAAAAGGTCTGCGCCGGTGCCACGGTTGAAAAGGGCCTGTCTATCCACGGGGCCGAGGCCGCCCGGTCCCGGGACAAGGTGGAAGCCTGGGCCAAGAGCGCGGTTTGAGAACAGGAGGCACACCGTGGAAAAAAGAACATTGGGCAAGAGCGGCCTGTCGGTCAACCCGGTGGGCCTGGGCTGTATGGGACTGAGCCAGAGCTATCCCACCTTCCCCGAAAAGAAGGACGCCATCACCTTTTTGCGGAAGGTGGTGGAGATGGGCGAGAACTTCTTTGACACCTCGGAACTCTAATGATTTCAACAGAAAACAGATTGGATAAGAAAGAAGTCATTCCCATGAAAAATGTTATGATTTTGACTGGCGCCGGACAGATCGGCATGGCCATCGCCCGCCGGATGGGCTATGGCATGAAAATCGTCATCGGCGATAAGAAGATGGAGAATGCCCAAAGGATCTCCCGCACCATGAACGAGGCCGGATTTGATACCGTGGCCCGGGAGATGGACCTGTCCTCCCGGGACTCCATCAAAGCTCTCATCGCCCAGGCCCAGAGCTACGGCCCCATCACCATGCTGGTGAACGCCGCCGGCGTGTCCCCAAGCCAGGCCCCCATCGAGGCGATTCTTAAGGTGGATCTGTACGGCACCGCCGTGCTGCTGGAAGAAGTGGGCAAGGTCATCGCCCCCGGCGGAGTAGGCGTCACCATCTCCAGCCAGTCGGGCCACCGGATGCCCGCCCTCACCCCGGAGGAGGACGAGCAGCTGGCCTGCACCCCCACCGAGGAACTGCTGAAGCTGGATATCCTCCAGCCTGAAAATATCAAGGATACTCTCCACGCCTACCAGATGGCCAAGCGGTGCAACGAGAAGCGGGTCATGGCGGAGTCTGTGAAATGGGGCGAGAAAGGGGCCCGGGTGAACTCCATCTCCCCGGGCATTATCGTCACCCCCCTGGCCATCGACGAGTTCAACGGCCCTCGGGGCGACTTTTATAAGAACATGTTCGCCAAGTGTCCCGCCGGACGGCCCGGCACCGCTGACGAGGTGGCCAACGTGGCAGAGCTGCTCATGGGCCCCAAGGGTGCCTTTATTACCGGCTCGGACTTCCTCATTGACGGCGGCGCGACGGCATCTTATTTCTACGGTCCCCTGAAGCCGGAGACCTGATCATCCACTCATACCGTTTCGATGAGGAGGCAATCACAATGAGCAGAATCTGATTGCTCACTGGCGTCTCCAGCGGATTTGGCTGCGAGATGACCCGGCAGCTGCTGGAGAAGGGCGATACCGTTGTCGGTACCGTCCGGAACCCGAAGAAAGTGGAGGACCTGATTCAAAAATATCCAGGAACCTTTGACTGCGAGATTCTGGACGTGACCGACGTGCCGGCCGTACAGAAAGACGGTGAAAGATGCCTTCTCCAAGCACAGGAGGATCGATGTGGTGGTCAGCGACGCCGGCTATGGCCTGTTCGGCTGCGTCGAGGAACTGACGGATGAAGAAATCAACCACATTATTGCCACCAACCTGACCGGCTCCATCCAGCTGCTCAAGACCGCGCTGCCCTGCCTGCGGGAGTACCCCGATGAGGTTCGAGCCGAACTCAGGGGCGAGGAAAGTCCGGCATTGCAAATGTAAAACATGAAAATACCACCTCAGATTTTGAGGGACAGTAAACAATGAAGGGCACTCCTTCCGAAAAGAGGGTGCCCTTCAAGTGGTCAAGGCCAAAACCTGTCTGTGGTATTTCTGTGGTCAAGTCACAACCTCCGGCTAAGCCGGAGGCTTGATTAAGCCCTATAAGGGCATAATACAGACAATACCCCTAAAGGG
>NZ_CALXGI010000024.1 GCF_944387805.1 uncultured Pseudoflavonifractor sp.
CTATCGGGGAGTCCTTTTTTTGTCCATAGCTATAAGCTCTTTATCCACTGGCAGACCCAGTGGTTCTTTAAGCAATACAACAGGCGGCAGCCATTTCAGACTGCCGCCTGCGCTGTGTATTACAAAGCTATTCTGCCGTGTCTGCCGCCCAGGCCTTCCGGCTCTTGCGGAAGAGTACCAGGGCCAGGCCGGCCGCCATGAGAGAGGCCGTCAGAGCCAAGATGCCCAAGGCCGCGCGGGCGGCGGAGGTCTGCGCCAGCGTACCAGTCTGGGGCAGGCTGCCGGTGGGGGTGCCCTCATCATGAATCTCAACATCGCCGCCGATATCGCCGCCAGTGCTGCCGGCATTGCTGCTCTCGCCGGTGCTGCCAGTGTCGGGCAGGTCGGTGGTGGGCGTCTGGCCGTCGTCAATGTCCACCTCGCCGCCCTCGCCGGGGATCTCGGGCAGGCCGCCGGTGGGGGTGTCGCCATCGTCAATCTCGGTCCCGCCGGCCATATAGTACACGTTGACGGTCTTGTTGCTGTTGAGAACGCCGGTCACATCGTCGCCCTCAGTGGCGTCATAGGTGTAGCCCTCAATGGCAATGGCATCGTACTCGCTCACGTCATACCGGCTGCCCTGAATACGGCTGGGGCTGACATAGCTCTCGGCGATCTTGCTGTTGTCGGCCCGGTCCAGATAGTTAACGGTGACGTGGTAGTAGTTGTAGCTGGGAGTGGGATCGGGAGTGGGCTCAGGGGTGGGCTCGGCATAGGTCCAGGTGCCGGTCAGGGTCACGCTGCCCTCGGGCATGGTGAACTTGCCGTCGGTGATGGTAATGCCCTCGGCCTTCCAGCCGGAGAAGGTGTAGTTGTCAGGGATGGTACTGGGCTCTGTGGAGACAGTTACTTCGTCATCCTTGGCATACTTGTTGCTGTCCACAGGGGCGGTGTAGCCGCTGGGCACGCTGCCCTCGTACTTATAGGTCACGGTGTAGGTGCTGGGCTCAGGCTCGGTGCCCTTTTCCTCCCACTGGGCGTACAGGTTCACGTCTTTTGTCATGGGGATGGGATCACCAGCCTTATAAGGAGTGCCGCTGCCGTCAGCCGCAGTGTTCCAGCCGGTAAACTCGTAGCCCTCGCGGGTGGGGGTAATGCCGGCGCTGACCGTGGCGGTGGTTCCCAGGCCGTGGACAGAGAACGCGATGGGGCTCTCATTGTCTTCCACATTGCGGTAGTAGTTCAGGATACGGACTTCAGTGGTACCCTCGCCCTTGGTGTAAACAATACCGTCCACATGCCAGCCGGGGCACTGACCGGTATAGTCCGTACCATTATCCATCTCCTTGACCACATACCAGACAACGCCCTGGGTGGCGGGGTCAAAGTCCTTGCCCAGTGCAGTCTTGATGGCATCATCGGCAGGAGCGGTATCGATGTGTTTTGCCACCTCGGCAAAGGCCTCGCTGAGCTTCACGCCGTTGATTGCGCCGTTTTCAATGGGACCATAGTAGGTGGTCCAGGCGGCGGTGCCGTCCACCTTGCCGGTGAGCGCGCCGGTTCCGTCGTCATTGTGAGCGGGCTTATAGTAGCTGGAATCATACTGGGTGGTGCCGTCCTCAATGGGAATCACACCGTCGGTGCGGATGAAGAACCAGGCGTCATAGGTCTCAGCCGCGGGCTCGTCGAGCTGCCAAACGGCGTAGAGATCAACATCTCCGCCATCGGCAGGAATCGAGAAAGATGTGGCCGGAGTGGTGGCCTCGGGGTCGGTGGACCAGCCCAGGAGGGTATGGCCCTCATAATTCAGGCCCTCAATGGTCATGGTAGTAAAGCTCTCACCGGCCATATAGCCATTGGGATCAGTGGTAACGGTTTCGGTGCCGTTATTGTGATGATAATTCACATTGTACACACGTACTTTGCCGTCCAGATGCCAGGCCTCCCGGTTTTCCACGTAGCCGTCAGCTCCGCTGGCACAGTGCAGCGTGTACCACTCAACATCACTCAGGTCGATCGTGTTGTCATTGTAGCGGGCAATATTAGCCAGAGCGGCAGAAATTTCATCTGCATACTCGCTACACCGCGCCTCACCGCCAGTTCTGTACTCAGTGCTTGCGTCAGGCAGATTCATCTTAATTTCGCCCACGGTGATGTATCCCCGGCCGTTATCCTGCCCAAGGCCATCCACAGCCTTCAGATAGACGTAGACGCTCTCGCTTTCCTCGGGAGTGGGGTCGGTGGGCCGCAGGCTCTCCTTCAGAGACACTTCATAGATGGGGACTGCTGCACCCTGTTCAGTAATCAGCGTACATGCCAGATCGCTTTCGGGAACACTCCGCACAGTCCCGTCGCAGAACTTGATGTCAAACTGCTTAATCTCATTGGGTCCCGCCTTACCATATCGTGTCATGGAGAAGGAGATGGAGTGGCACTGCGCCGCCACATTGTTTATCATTCTGCGGCTCTCACCTTCGATAAGGCTGAAATCCTGTTTAAACACGATGGTAACGTTCTCTACATCACCCTCGTAGCCATAGTAATCCTTCAGTTCTTCCAGCGCGGAATAGGTTACATGGTACTCAAACATTCTGCCGTCAAGGCTACCGGGAGTATCCTCACCGTTGGGCAGCTCGATAGCCAGCGCGCTGATGGACAGGGCGCTTACCACCATACAGAACACCATAAGAAGTGCCAGCGCCCTTTTGCTCATTCTTGCCAACATGCTCATTCTCCTTCCTCGTGTTACGGGGCAGTTGTAAGTATGCGGCAGCCGGACGGGCATGGCGGCGTTTCCCTCCGCTTTAGCCTCCTGGCTTTGCGTCCCGGTCTTTCGGCCGGTTTGCCCTTTTCAGCTCCGGATGCGGTCGTTTTTCTCCCTTCTCAGCTGCAAAAGGGGAAAATATTTCATCCGGCGTTGCCTACACTCTATCATGATTCGGTTACATTTACGGTTATATTTTAAAAATATATTTTTTTCTCATTTCCCCTTTCTCTCCCCGCGCCTTTTGAAAAAACCTTGTCAAAATAGAAAAAAGCTCTTCCAGCCTTTTCAATCCTGTGGTATAATTGGGAATAACCTTGGGGTTTGCAATTTTCCATTTCTTCGTAGAATACGGACGAAAGCAGGTGCCTGTCATGAGTGATTCCGCTGATGTGAAAAACGTTAAAATTACCATGTTGGGCGGGTTTTCCATCTCTGTGAACGGGCATATCCTGACCGATGAAACAAATCGCTCCCAAAAGCTCTGGAATGTGCTCTCCTATCTTCTGGTCCATCGGGACCGGAACGTCCCCCAAAGCGAATTCATCGAGCAGTTCTGGCCTGGGGAGAACAGCGCCAATCCGGTCAACGCCCTGAAAACCCTGCTCTATCGGGTGCGGGCCATGCTGGAGCCTCTGTTCGGTCCGGAAATTGAACCGATTCTCTCCCGCCGGGGCTCCTACTCCTGGAATCCGGCCATCGCCTGCTCGCTGGACATTGACGAGTTTGATGCCCTGTGCCACAAGGCCACCGACGGCCGCCTGTCTGACGAAAGCCGTCTGTCCCTCTACCGGCAGGCGGAGCGGCTCTACCAGGGGGATTTTCTGCCCAAGCTGGAGGGCTCCCTGTGGACCATCCCCTATACGGTGGAGTACCACAACCTCTATCTCCAGATGATTAAGGACTACGCCGCTCTGCTGGAGAAGAAGAACCTCTTTGAAGAGATGACCGCAGTGTGCACCCGGGCCAGTCATCTGGACGCTCTGGACGAGACTCTGCACATCCTCATCGTCCGCTCCCTGCTGCGCCAGGGCAACGACACCGCCGCCCTGGCCCACTACGAGTCCGCCACCGACCTGCTCTACCGCAACCTGGGCGTGCGCCCCTCCCAGGAGCTGCGGGAGCTGTACAACGAAATTATGAGCGTGGAGAAGTCCCTGGAGACCGACCTGGAGGCCATTCAGGACGACCTGCGGGAGACCGCCGCCCGGCCGGGCGCCTTTGTGTGCGAGTACGGCTTCTTCCGCGAGGCCTACCGGCTGGAGGCCCGCCGGGCCGCCCGGAGCGGCACCTCAGTCCACATCGCCCTCATCACCGTTTCCCTGCCCGACGGAGGCATGCCCCCGCTGAATGTGCTGGCCGCCACCATGGACCAGCTTCAGGAGGTGCTCTCCGGCAATCTGCGCCGGGGCGACGTGGTGTCCAAATACTCGGGCGCCCAGTTTGTTGTGATGCTGCCCGCCGCAAACTTTGAAAACAGCGCCATGGTCATGGAGCGGGTGGTGTCCGCCTTCTACCGGCAGCACCGGCGGAACTTTCTCAAGCTCTCCTATAAAATCCGGGCGCTGGACTGACGCCCATCCATATTTTTTATTCAAGGTATATCTGCTATGAAAACACACGCGAAAGGCGCTGTCATCGCGGCCGCTGCGGCCGTTGTGCTGCTGATTGCAGCGGTGGCGCTGATTATCTGGGGCCGGCAGCCCCAATACGAGATCGTGGTGCCCTCCACGGCGCCGGCGGTCTCCGTCACACCCACGCCGGAGCCCACGCCCACAGAGTCCGAGGCTCCGCCGCCTACCCCCACGCCCCTCACCTATAAAGAAGTTCTGGAGGAGCCGGAGGACGGACTGCCCACCGACAAGGTCTTTGTCACGGAAACCCGCAAAAACTACCGGAGCGGCGACCTGCGGCTCATTATCCCCAAGCTGGAGGTGGATGAGCCGATCCTGAACGGTGTGGACGAGCAGACCCTGCTTCAGGGCGAGGGGCTGTACGATTACGCCCAGCTTCCCGGCGAGAGCCGGTCCAACACCTCCATTGCCGGGCACCGCAACTGGATCCGGGGCGGCAAGATTACTCTGGACCAGCCTTTCTCCTTCCTGGATACTCTGACAGAGGGCGATTACCTCTATCTGGTGTATGGAGAGAACATCTATCAGTACCTCTTTGAGTACCAGGAGGTGGTGGAGCCTGACGACTGGGGTCCCATCTACAAGACGGATCACTCCTGCGTCACTCTGACCACCTGTACTCCCGTGGGCATCTCCGACCACCGGCTCATTGTCCGCGGCGCCCTGGTGGATATCATTCCCCTGTCTGACGACTATGCTTATCCCTCGAATGCGGAAGAGGAGGCCGCGCTTCACTCATGAGATTCTTCAAATCGATGAAAAAAACAACTCGGATTCTCTGCGCCGTCCTGGCCGTGGTTCTGGTGGCCGGCGTATCCATTCCCCTGCTGGCTCAGGCCGGCGTCATTCCCCACAAGGAGGCCGTCCAGAGCGGCGTCACGGTGTACAAGAACAGCAAGGCCACTGTGGATGCCTCCAATCTGGCCCTGGGCTTTGTGTCGGTGTCCTACACCGGCGGCAAGGACGTGCGCATCAAGGTCCAGATCACCAAGACCGGCGGCACCACCTATACCTATAATCTCAACAACAAGGGCGCCGCTGAGACCTTCCCCCTCACTGAGGGCGACGGCAAGTACACGGTCAAGGTGTTTGAGAACACCAGCGGCACCAAGTATGCCCAGGCCTACTCCTGCCCTCTGGAGCTGAAGCTGAGCAGCGAGTTCTCCCCGTTCCTCTACCCCAACCAGTATGTCAACTTCAACGACGAGTCCAAGGTCGTGGCCAAGGCTGCCGAGCTGAGCAAGGGGCTGAAAACCGACCTGGACAAGGTCACCGCCATTTACCACTACGTCATCAATAACATCACCTACGACTATGAGCTGGCCGCCACTGTGCCCTCCGGCTATCTGCCCGATGTGGACGCGGTTTTGGCAAGCGGCAAGGGCATCTGCTTTGACTATGCTGCCGTCATGGCCGCCATGCTCCGCAGCCAGAACATCCCCTGCAAGCTGATTGTGGGCTATGCGGGGACGGTGTATCACGCCTGGATTAATGTGTACATCGAGGGCGTGGGCTGGGTGGACCACCTTATCTACTTCAACGGCGAGGACTGGTCCCTGATGGACCCCACCTTTGTCTCCAACGGCAAGGATAACCCTGCCGTCCTCCAGTACGTGGGCGACGGCACCAACTACACCGAGAAATACGCCTATTGATTGCCCTGCCCTGAGCCAGCGTTCCGCGCCGGCTCAGGGCAGGCGACATTCCATCCATTCATTGCGGGCAGGCCGCCTGCTCTATTACATCCGGAGGTGTTGCCCTATGGCAAAGGAACGGAGTACCGCGCCCCTCAGCGCCGACGCGCTGAGCGTGTTCTGCTACCAGCTCTCCCTGATGATGCGCGCCGGCATCAGCTCCGAAGAGGGCGTGGAGGTGCTGGCCGAGGACGCGGCCGACCCCAGAAGCAAGGCGCTGCTGGACTCTCTCTACGCCGCCCTGCTGGGCGGCGCTCCGCTGTCCGAAGCCCTCAGCGCCAGCGGCGCCTTCCCGGGTTATATGGTGCGCATGGTGGAGATCGGCCAGGCCGCCGGCCGGCTGGACCAGGTTCTCTCCGCCCTGGCCGCCTACTACCGCCGGGAGTCGGAGACCGCGTCGGCCATCCGCCGGGCCGTTCTCTATCCCGCTGTCATGGCGGTGCTGGTGGCGGCGGTGTTTCTGGTGCTCATGACCCGGGTGCTCCCCGTGTTCCAGCAGGTGTTTCAGCAGCTGGGCCTGACCCTCTCCCCCGCCGCCCAGGCCCTGATGACCGCGGGCGCGGCCGGGCAGTATATCGGCGGCGCCCTGGTGGCGCTGCTGGCTGTGGGCGCCATTGTTCTGCTGGCACTGTCCCGGCGGCAGTCTGCCGGGGCTCAGTCCGTGGAGGCCCGTCTGCTGGGCAAGGGGAAAGCTGCCCAGGCGGTGGACCGGAGCCGCTTCTCCTCCGCCATGGCCCTCATGCTCTCCAGCGGCCTGCCCCTGGACGAGGCCATGGACCGCACCGTCCACCTGCTGGAGGGCTCCGCCCTGGCCCCCGCGCTGAAAAACTGCCAGGCCCGCATGGAGCAGGGCGAGGACTTCCACAAGGCTGTCGCCGCCTGCGGGCTGCTGGATGGCCTTCAGGCCGGGCTGCTGGGGGCCGGGTTCCGCGCCGGCGCGCCTGAACAGGCCATGGAGGAGCTGGCCTCCCGCTGTCAGGATGAGGCCGACCAGCGGCTCTCCGCTCTGCTCTCCCGGCTGGAGTTTGCTCTGGTGCTGCTGCTGTGTGTGGCCGTGGGACTGGTGCTGCTGTCGGTCATGCTGCCCCTGCTGGGCGTGCTGACCGCCATCGGCTGACCGATATCTGGGAAAGGAGGACTCCGCCATGGGCGGCAGACGAACCTCATGGGTGCGGCGGATTCTGCCCGCCGCCGTGTTTCTTATCGCTCTGGCAGCGGCCGGCCTGCTGTTCACCCGGGTTATCAGCGTCCGCACCGATGCGGAGGTCCTCTCTCTGGCGGAGGAGGGCGTCCGGCGGGCAGCGGTGGAGTGCTATGCCCTGGAGGGCTTCTACCCCAGAAGCCTGGACTATCTGGTGGAGAACTACGGCGTCACCGCCGGGGACGGCCGGTACATCATCTCCTATCAGTATGTGGCCTCCAACCTGATGCCCGACATCACAGTGCTGTCCCTGGGGGAATAGCTCTTCCCCGCGAAAACGCTTTGTAAGGGGGTGTCCCCATGAAAACCCATTCCGGCGGCGCCGGGCTGCGTCGGGTGGTCGTCGTGTGCCTGGCAGGGCTGTTTGCCCTGCTGGCCATGGGCGTGACCCTGATGGGCACCGGCGTGTACCGCGCCGTGGTTGACGACGCCAACGCCAATTCCGCCCAGCGCACCGCCCTGTCCTATGTCGTCAATCAGATCCGCCGGGCGGATGCGGGGGGCGTGTCCGTGGGCGCCTTCGGCGGCGGGGACGCCCTGCGCCTCACCGAGACCGGCGGGGACGGCAGCGTATATGTCACCCTGATCTACTGCTTTGAAGGTTCCCTCCGGGAGCTGTACATGGAGGAGGGCACCGGCCTGGCGCCGGAGGACGGCATGGCCCTGCTGGAGCTGTCCTCCCTGGATCTGTCCGTCACGGAGAACGGCGGACTGGATATCACGGTCTCTGACGGGGTTCACCAGTGGTCGGTTAGCCTGTACCCCCGCACCGGCGTGGAGGAGGTGGGCGAGCTGTGAAGGAGACGGGCAGTCATTTTTCTCTCTTTCTCATGGAGCTGGTCATTGATCTCTTTCTCTTTGTGCTGTGCGCGGCGGTGTGCGTGGGGCTGCTGCTCCACGCACGGGGCATGAGTCTGGAGAGCACCCGGCTCACCCAGGCGGTGTACCTGGCCCAGAGCGCCGCCGAGGCCCTCCGGGCCGGGGAAGCCCTGCCGGAAGCCCCGGAAGGATACCGGTGTGAGGTCCGCCAGGCCGGGGGCAGCGGCCTCTCCTCCGCTGAAATTGAGATTTTCTGGGGCGATACGTCCCTCTACACTCTGGAGACCAGCTGGATTTCCGCCCTGAGCGGCGAGGAGGTGGAGCAGCCGTGAAAAAATCTCCGCCGCCCATTGGCATCGGCGTGGTGTCCATCATGACGGTGCTGCTGGTGCTCACGTTGTCAGTGTTCTCCTCTCTTACCCTCACCTCGGCCCGGGCCGACCTGTCCCTGTCCCAGACCAACGCCGGCACGGTGGCCGCTTACTACGCCGCCGACGCCCAGGCCGCCCGGCTGTACGCTGATTTTCTCTCGGGTACAGACGACGAATTGGAGACCGATATTCCCATGACCGACACCCAGTCCCTCCACCTGCACCTGGTGCGGAGCGGGGACGGGGTGGAAATTCTCGCCTGGCAGACCGTCCCATTGGAGGACGGCGGCGGGGACGGGGACCATCTGCCCGTCTTTGACGGCACGCTGCCGGAATAGAAAGGGATTTGCTATGAATTTAGTTGACATTCTCACCCGCGCCGTGAATCAGGACGCCTCTGACATTCTCCTCATCCCCGGCCTGCCTGCGGCCTATAAGATCAGCGGCGTCATCACCCGGGAGGGGGAACGGCTTCTTCCAGACGCCCTGGACGCCCTGGTGCGGGAGGCCTATGTTTTGGCGGGCAACCGCTCCATGGAGCGGCTGGAGCGCACCGGAGACGATGATTTTTCCTTTGCCGTGCCCCAGCTCTCCCGGTTTCGGGTCAACGCTCTGCGGCAGAGGGGGTCGCTGGCCCTGGTCATCCGGGTGGTGTCCTTCTCCCTCCCCGACCGGACAACCCTGGGCATTCCGGACAGCGTCATGAGCTTTGCCTCCTGCTCCCGGGGGCTGGTGCTCTTTACCGGTCCGGCGGGCAGCGGAAAGACCACCACTCTGGCCTGCATTGTGGACGCCATCAACTCCACCCGCAACCTTCATGTCATCACCATCGAGGACCCCATCGAGTACCTGCACCACCACAAGATGAGCGTTGTCACCCAGCGGGAGCTGGCCACCGACACCGTCAGCTATGACGCCGCCCTCCGGGCCGCCCTCCGCGAGGCCCCTGACGTCATCCTGGTGGGCGAGATGCGGGATGCCGAGACCATTCGGGCCGCCGTCACCGCCGCTGAGACCGGCCATCTGGTCATCTCCACCCTCCACACGCTGGGAGCGTCCAACACCATTGACCGGATTGTGGACTCCTTCCCGCCGGAACAGCAGCAGCAGATCCGTACCCAGCTGGCTCTGGTCATTGAAGGTGTGGTGTCCCAGCAGCTGGTGCCCGCCGTGGATGGCGCCCTTGTCCCCGCCTTTGAGGTGATGACGGTCACTCCCGCTGTACGCAACATGATCCGGGAGTCCAAGGCCCATCAGCTGGACAACGTCATCTCCTCCTCCGCCGCCGAGGGCATGATCACCATGGATCAGAGCCTGCTCCAGCTGGTGAGGGACAGGCGTATCAGCCCGGACGCCGCCCTGGGCCACTGCGTCAACGGCGAATGGCTGCGCAAGCGCCTGGCCATGAATTCTTAAACAGGGAGGTCTGATCCATGTCCTTTTCCAATCTGAACAGTCCCAGCGCATTCCTGCGGGTATGTGTGGACCAGTCGGACGGCGGCCGCATCTCCGGCAAGGTGTACAGCCAGCGGCTCACACGTCCCATGGTCTTTTCCGATATAGGCAACCTGATTCTCCGGCTGGACGAGGTGCTGGAGAAGCAGAATTTTCCCCAGGCCTTTCAGCGCTCCCGTACCTTTCTGGAGCGCGAGAGCCGCGTTCCCGCCGCCGGAGACCCTGAAGAGGGCATCCCGCTGTCCGAGGTGGAGGGAGCCTCCGGCGCTCTGGCCACCTTCACGCTGTGTGTCATCTCCCGGCGCAACGCCTCCTGGCAGGGCTGGGTGGACTGGATGGACGGCTCCCCCAGGCAGCAGTTTGCCAGCGCTCTGGAGCTCATCCGCATGGTGGAGGAGCGCTTCCTCTGAGTTCTTTTCCCACGCACTGCGCCCTGCCGCACACAGCGCGGCAGGGTCTCTTTTTATTCTGTGTTCAGCAGCGGGAGGAATCATTTCCCGCCGCCGGATATTTCCCGTTTCAACTTGTATCTTTCTGCTATCTTTGTTATAATGAAAAGTAATTTTCTATCCAATTTCGGGGGCACACCCATGAAGTACAGACAATGGAATTTACGCGCACCGTCTCCCGCGGCCCAGGCGGCCATGGAGGCGGACGGGGTTCCCCCGCTGGCGGCCGCGGTGCTCTGCGCCCGCGGCCTGGACACCGTGGAGAAGGCAAAGACTTTCCTCCGCTCCGACGAGGGCCTGCTGTGGGACCCCTTTCTCATGAAGGATATGGACCGGGCGGTGGGGCGCATCGCCGCCGCCCTGGACCAGCGGGAGCACATCGCCGTGTACGGCGACTATGATGTGGACGGCATCACCTCCACCTGCCTGCTCACCGACTACCTCCGCAGCCGGGGCGCCAAGGTCACCCCCTACATCCCCGACCGGATGGAGGAGGGGTACGGCCTGAGCTGCTCCGCTGTCTCCGCCCTCCGCGCCAAGGGCGTGAGCCTGATTATCACCGTGGACTGCGGCATCACCGCCGTGGCCGAGGCGGAGTTCGCCGCCTCGCTGGGCATCGACCTGGTCATTACAGACCACCACGAGTGCAAGGACCGCATTCCCGCCGCCGCCGCGGTGGTGGACCCCCACCGCCGGGACTGCGGCTATCCCTTCAAGCACCTGGCCGGGGTTGGAGTGGCTCTCAAGCTGGTGCTGGCCCTGGGGGACAAGACAGAAGAGCCCGTCCTGCTCCGCCGGTACGCTGACCTGGCGGCCGTGGGCACGGTGGCCGACGTGATGCAGGTGGTAGGGGAAAACCGAACCATCATCCGCATGGGCCTTGCCGCCCTGAAGGACACAGCCAGGCCCGGACTGCGGGCCCTGCTCCAAGAGGCCGGCCTCACGGAGCGCCCTCTCACCTCCGTTTCCATCGGCTACACCCTGGCGCCCCGCATCAACGCCTCCGGGCGGATGGGCTGCGCCGGGCTGGCCGCCGAGCTGCTTTTGACCTCCGACCCGGCCCGGGGTGAGGCCCTGGCCCGGGAGCTGTGCGCCCTCAACCGGGAGCGGCAGGCGGTGGAGCTGGATATCTATGAGGAGTGCGTGGCTATGGCGGACGCCATGGCCCCCGAGGACCGGCCCGCTCTGGTCCTGGCCCGGGAGGGCTGGCACCAGGGCGTGGTGGGCATTGTAGCCTCCAGGCTGAGCGAGAAGTACTCCTGCCCTACCTTTATGATTTGCCTCCAGGACGGCAAGGGCAAGGGGTCCTGCCGGTCCTTCGGGGGCTTCAACCTGTTCGCCGCCCTGGAGCAGTGCCGGGACCTGCTGGAGGGGTTCGGCGGCCACGAGCTGGCCGCCGGGTTCACTATCCTGGAGGAGAACATTCCCGCCTTCCGGGAACGGATGCTGGAGCTGGTCCGGGCCGCCACCGGCGGCGCGGCCATGGAGTCCACCCTGGAGGTAGACGCTGAGGCCGATCCCGCCCTGCTGACCCAGGAGGGCGTCCTCTCCCTGGATCTGCTGGAGCCCTACGGCACCGGCAACCCCAAGCCGGTCTTTTCCATGTCGGGCTGCACTGTCACCACCGCCGCCGAGGTGGGGGGCGGACGGCACCTGAAGCTGAAGGTAACCAAGAGCGGGCGCAGCTTTGACGCCATCTTTTTCTCTGTCTCCCTGGCGGAAGCGGGCCTGGCCCCCGGCGACCGGGTGGATCTGGCCTTTTCCCCTCAAATCAACGAGTTCCGGGGCTGGCGCTCAGTGCAGCTCCAGGTCATTGACCTGCGCCCCGCCCTCACCCGGGCCCAGGCGGAGCGGGCCCTCTACGAGAAACTCCACTCCGGGGCCTCCCTCACCCCTCAGGAGGCCGCCGCCCTCACCCCCAGCCGGGAGGAGTTCGCGGCGGTGTGGCGGTATCTGAAAAGCCGGAGCTCCGCCGGACGCCTGGAGGAGACGGCGTGCCGCCTCTCCCGCAACATCGCCCGCTCCTTCGGCCTGCGGGAGACCTTTATGCGCACCATGGTGTGCCTGGAAGTGCTGGACGAGCGGGGTCTCATCCGGGTGGAGCACTCCACCGACCACCTGTGCATTGACCTGACACCGGTGGAGGGCAAGGTCAACCTGGAGGACTCATACATCATGCGCCGCCTGCGCAAACTGACCGAAGGCGCGTAACCACGCGCCTTCCCACCCCCCGCGACATTTTCGGAGGTGATTTTATGGACCCCATCCTGGAGCGCTATGAGGCGCTGGTGGATAAGATCAAATCCTATAACCCGTCCCTTGACAGCAAACGACTTTTCGATGCGTTCACCTTTGCGGACAACGCCCACTCCGGCCAGCTGCGCAAGGACGGCTCTCCCTATATCACCCATCCGCTGGCCGTGGCGGAAATTGTGGCCGATCTGGGGCTGGACACCGACTCTATCATCGCCGCCCTGCTCCACGACACCATTGAGGATACCGGCGCCACCCATGAGGAGATTGCCAAGCGGTTCGGCCCCACGGTGGCCGACCTGGTGGAGGGCGTCACCAAGCTGACCCGGGTGCAGTACACCTCTAAAGAAGAGGAACAGATGGAGAACCTGCGGAAGATGCTCATGGCTATGGTCAAGGACATCCGGGTCATCCTCATCAAAATCTGCGACCGGCTCCACAACATGCGCACCATGGAGTACCAGTCCCCCAAAAAGCAGAAGGAAAAGGCCCTGGAGACCATGGAGATCTACGCGCCCATCGCCCACCGTCTGGGCATGCAGCGCATCAAGTGGGAGCTGGAGGACACCTCCCTCAAGTACCTGGACCCCATCGGCTATCAGGAGATTGCCGACGAGCTGGCCGCCCGCTCCTCTGCCCACGAGGAGTTTATGGCCTCCATCCAGAAAAAGATTGAGGACCGACTGGCCGAGGAGGGCATCAAGTGCACGGTGTACGGCCGGGTGAAGCACATCTACTCCATCTACCGGAAGATGTACGCACAGAACAAGACCCTGGATGAAATTTTTGACCTTTATGCCTTCCGGGTGATTGTAGACGACATCCCGGAGTGCTACAATGTGCTGGGCTGCATCCACGACCTGTTCCGCCCGGTGCTGGGCCGGTTCAAGGACTATATCGGCACCCCCAAGCCCAACGGCTATCAGTCCCTCCACACCACCGTCATCGGCCGGGAGGGCATTCCCTTTGAGGTGCAGATCCGTACTCAGGAGATGCACAACACCGCCGAGTACGGCATCGCCGCCCACTGGAAGTATAAGCAGGGCCTGGCCAATGAGAAGCTGGGCACGGAAGAGGCCTTCGAGTGGGTGCGCAAGCTGCTGGAGAACCAGCAGGACACCGACGCCGAGGAGTTTGTACGTACCCTGAAGGTGGATATGTTCGCCGACGAGGTGTTTGTGTTCACCCCCCGGGGCGACGTGATCAACCTGCCGGCCGGCGCCACCCCCATCGACTTCGCCTATTCCATCCACTCCGCCGTGGGCAACAAGATGACCGGCGCCAAGGTCAACGGCCGCATGGTCCCCTTTGACACCCCTCTGAAAAACGGCGACATCGTGGAGGTCATCACCTCCAAGTCCGCCCACGGCCCCAGCCGCGACTGGATGAACATCTGCAAGTCCAACGAGGCCCGCAACAAAATCCGCCAGTGGTTCAAGAAGGAGAAGCGGGAGGAGAACATTGCCACCGGCCGCGCCTCCTTTGAGGCTGAGCTGAAGCGCTCCGGCATCACCCTGGCCCAGATCACCGCCGAGGACGCCCTCCCCTCCATCCTGAAGAAGGTACGTTTCAACTCCCTGGATGAGCTGTACGCCGCCATCGGCTACGGCGGCATGACCGCCGCCAAGTCGGTGGTGCGCATCAAGGACGAGCTGACCCGCCTGGGCCGGGTCAAGGAGGAGAAGGCCGCCGCCGAACGGGCTGCCGCCGAGGTGGTCTACCCCGCCTCCCCCGCCCCCGTCCCCGGCCAGGTCAAGACCCCCCGCAAGTCCGAGTCCGGCATTGTGGTGGAGGGCCTGGACAACTGCCTAGTCAAGTTCGCCAAGTGCTGTACCCCCGTTCCCGGCGACCCGGTCGTCGGCTTTATCACCCGCGGCTTCGGTGTGTCCGTCCACCGGGCCGACTGCCCCAACGCCGACCCGTCCAGGCGCCGCCCCGAGGAGGCGGGCCGCTGGGTCAATGTGGCCTGGGTGGGCGGCGACCAGGCCGCCTACCCCACCTCTCTGGAAATTTCCGCCAAGGACCGGGACTGCCTGGCCATGGACGTGACTATGGCCCTGTCCGCCGCCAAGGTGAAGGTGGACTCCTTCTCCGCCCGGGGCATGCCCGACGGCTATGCCTCTGTGTCCATCGTCCTGGAGGTCAAGAACCGGGATGAGCTCAACAACGTCATCAACAAGCTGGGGCAGATCTCCGGCGTGTATCAGGTCAAGCGGGTGTCCGGCTGACCCCGTTTCCGTCTCAGGAGGCTGGAATATGACTACAATAGAGATTGCCGCCCTGGAGGCGGCCCTGTCCTCCGCTTTTCAGGGCGGAGAGCTGCGCCGGCGGGAGCTGCGCCTTACCGCCGAGGAGGCGGAGTACCTGACCCTCCGGTGGGAGCGGGTGCGCCTCACCGCCCTGTCCCCCTCCGGGGACAAGATGTGGTATACCGTGGAGCTGAACACTCTGCCCGCCTAACCCTGATTTTATCAAAAGGAAGTAATTTGACATGAGTCAACAGCCCTTTGTCCCCCTGCTGCTGGGGGCAGACATCAACGTGTACAGCATGGCCCGGGCCTTTCACGAGGCCTACGGCGTCAGGACCATCGCCTACGGCATGTACCCCTCCGGCCCCTGCTACGGCAGCGACATCATCGACTACCGGGTGTGCCAGCACAACGACGAGCCCCAGGTGGTGCTGAAGAACGTCACCCAGGCGGCCAGGGAGTTTCCCGACAAAAAGGTCATTGTGCTGGGCTGCGGAGACAACTACCTGACCTCTATTGCCGTGAACCTGCCCAACTTCCCCGAAAACGTGGTGGCGCCCTACATCAACCTGGCCCTGATGGAGAAGCTCATCCACAAGGAGCGGTTCTACCAGCTCTGTGATCAGTACGGCATCGATCACCCCGCCACCTACGTCTACCACAAGGGGGAGGGCCACGACTTTGCCCTGCCTTTCTCCGGCCCCTTCGTGGTCAAGCCCGCCGAGAGCGCCACCTACTGGGACCACCCCTTCGACACCCAGAAGAAGGCCTATGTGCTCCAGACCCGGGAAGAGGTGGACCAGGTCATCGACGACATCTACAACCACGGCTACGAGGACTCCCTCATCATCCAGGACTTTATCCCCGGGGACGACTCCTATATGCGGGTGGTCACCAACTACTCCGGCGAGGACGGCAAGGTGGAGCTCATGTGCGTGGGCCACGTGCTGCTGGAGGAACACACCCGCCACGGCATCGGCAACCACGCGGTCATCATCACCGAGGAGGCCCCCGAGCTGTGCGAGAAGCTGCGGGCCTTCCTGGAGGACATCAAGTTCACCGGCTTCTCCAACTTTGACGTGAAGTATGACCAGCGGGACGGCAAGTTCAAGGTCTTTGAGATCAACTGCCGCCAGGGCCGCAGCAATTACTATGTCACCGGCGCGGGGTACAACCTGGCCAAGTACCTGGTGGAGGACCGGATTTTCCACCGCCCCGCCCCTCTGACCGTCACCAAGAACCGCCATCTGTGGCGGGTCATTCCGGCCAAGGTGGCCTATGACTACATCCCCAGCAAGTACCACCAGGAGATGAAGGCCCTTACCGCCGCCGGCGCCTGGGTCAATCCCCTCTTCTATAAGGCGGACCGGAACCTGATCCACAAGCTGCGCATCATCCGGGACCAGTGGCGGTACAAGGAGCGGTACGCCAGCTCCATGGAGAAGGCCAACTGAGAGGATTTACCATATGAACGAAGCAAAACTCGGCATCCTCGGCGGCATGGGCCCCCAGGCCACCCAGGATTTCTACCAGCGCATCCTGGACCGGACCGACGCGGCCTGCGACCAGGAGCACCTGCCCACCGTCATCCTCAGCGACACCCGTATGCCCGACCGCACCTCCGCCATCCTGGGCGGGGACGCGGAGGGCTGCTACCGCCGCCTGCTCCAGGACGCCAGAACCCTGGAACAGGTGGGCTGCACCGCCATCGCCATCCCCTGCAATACCTCCCATTTCTTTGCCGACCGGCTCCAGGAGGAGCTGTTTATCCCCATCATCCACATGGTGCGGGAGACGGTGAAGGTGCTCTCCTCTGACCCGGGCGTCCACAAGGTGGGCATCCTGGCCACCGACGGCACGATCCGCACCGGCGTGTACCAGCGGGAGTGCGAGGCCCAGGGGCTGGCGGCCTACTCCCCGCCCCCCGAGGTGCAGAAGGTGGTCATGAGCATCATTTATGATGAGATTAAAAAGGGCGAGAAAGGCAGCCGCGAGAAGTTCGCGGTGATGGACAGGTGCCTGCGGCAGGCCGGGTGCGACGCGGCCATCCTGGGCTGCACCGAGCTGTCGGTCTACCGCACCTATCACCCCCTGCCCGAGTTCTACGTGGACGCCATGGACATCCTGGCCGAGCGGTGCATCACCTACTGCGGCTACAAGCTGCGCATGGTGTGACAGACCGTCCCTGATACATCGTTTACCGCCCCGCTGGCACCCAGCGGGGCCATTTCCTCTCTGGAGGTGTTTTTCTTGTCCCGTCCCCACTTCCCTCTGGGCGACTACTACCAGCTGCTGCTGAAACACGGCCTGCTCTCTGACAGCGCCCCCCTCCACGCCGACCTGACCCGGGAGGTGCGGCTGGTGTCCTGCGACTCCCAGACCGTGGTGCCCGGCACGCTTTTCATCTGCAAGGGCGCGGCCTTCAAGCCCCAGTACCTGCTGGACGCGGCGAAAAAGGGCGCTTTTGTGTATGTCAGCCAGCGCCGCTGGACGGAGTGCGCCCTGCCCTGCATCCTGGTGTCCGACATCCGCCGCGCCATGGCCCTGCTGGCCGACCGGGCCTGGGACCACCCCTCCGGGCGGCTCCACATCACCGGCATCACCGGCACCAAGGGCAAGACCACCACGGCCTACTTTCTCAAGTCCATCCTGGATGAGTGGCGGCGGAGCCAGGGCAGGCACGCGAGCGCCATTCTGTCCACTATCGTCACCGACGACGGCGTGGAGCGCCGCCCGGCCAGGCTGACCACCCCGGAGCCTCTGGACCTGCAGCGGCACCTGTGGAACGCGGCGGAGTGCGGCGCGGAGTACCTGACCATGGAGGTGTCCAGCCAGGCCCTCAAGTACCACCGCACCGGGGGTGTGGAATTTTCCGTGGGCGTGTTTTTGAACATCGGGGAGGATCACATCAGCCCGGTGGAACACCCGGATTTTGAGGATTATTTCACTTCCAAGCTGATGATTTTCCGCCAAAGCGCCGCCGCCTGCGTGAATCTGGACAGCGATTTTGCCGAACGAATCCTGACCGCCGCAGAGAGTTGCAGCAAAATATACACATTTTCCACCAAGTTTTCCACAGCCGATATTTACGCCAGTGAGATCCGCCGGGACGGGGACGCCACCCGCTTCCTGGTGCGCACCCCCCGGTATACCCGGGAGCTGTCCATAGGCCTGCCCGGCTCCTTCAACGTGGAGAACGCCCTGGCCGCCGTGGCGGCGGCGGAGGCCCTGGACGTGCCTGAGGCCGCCGTGGCCGCCGGTCTGGCGGAGGCCGCCGTGCCCGGCCGGATGGAGACCTTCAACACCCCGGATGGAAGGCTGACCGTCATTGTGGACTACGCCCACAACGGCATGAGCCTGGAGGCCCTGCTGTCCTCCGTCCGGCGGGAGTTCCCCGGGCGGCAGCTGACCGTCCTCTTCGGCTGCACCGGCGGCAAGGGGCTGGACCGCCGGGAGGGCATGGGCCAGGCGGCAGGCCGCTGGGCCGACCGGATCATCCTCACCGAGGACGACCCCGGCCCCGAGGAGGTGCCCGACATCTGCGCCGACATTGGCGGGTACATCGCCCCCTTCGGCAAGAGCTGGACCGTTATCCCCGACCGGGAGGAGGCGGTGGAGCGGGCCATTCTGGAGGCTTCCACCCCCGCCGTGGTGGTGTTGGCCGGCAAGGGCGCCGAGCAGCAGCAGAAGCGGAAGAACGGCCCCGAGCCCTGCGTGCCCGACGCCCTGCTGGCCCGCCGGGCCCTCAAGCACTATGATCCCTGAACTGGACAGGGCCTTTGCTGCCTGCGGCGCGGCAGCCTGGGGCGGGCTCGCCTGGGCGGATGCTCTTCCACATCTTACTCCCCAAGCGGTGGAAAAAACGCTTGCTCTCTGTCCCGCGCCCAGAGCAGTGCTGGCAGCCGCCTTCCCCTACTACGCCGGTGATACGCCGGGCAACCTGTCCCTCTACGCCCGGGGACGGGATTACCACCTGGTTCTGACCGAAAAATTAAATACGATATGTGATATTCTACACCAAAAGTACCTTTCGTATTTATTTTTGCCCGGTGCGGACAGCTCTCCCCTGCCGGAGCGGCAGCTGGCCTGGGCCTGCGGCATAGGCCTGCGGGGACAAAACGGCCTGCTCATTCTGCCTCCCTGGGGGTCCTATGTATTTCTGGGCACCATCCTCACCAACTGCCCCCTGGAATTTTCCACACCAGAACCCGCAAATGTGTGTATCTCCTGCGGGAAATGCGCCGCCGCCTGTCCGGGCGGCGCACTGGACGGAGGGGTTTTCCACCTCTCCCGCTGCCTGTCGGACATTTCCCAGAAGAAGGGGGAGCTGTCCCCCGGGGAGTCCGCTCTGCTGTCCGCTCAGGAATGCCTGTGGGGCTGCGACCTGTGCCAGCGGGTGTGCCCCTACAACGCCCACCCGGCCATCACCCCCATCTCCGACTTTCGGGAGGATTTGATTCCCTCCCTCGCCCCCGCCGACCTGGAAGGCCTGACCAACCGCACCTTTCGGGAGAAGTACGGCGACCGGGCCTTTGCCTGGCGGGGCCCCGCCGTGCTGCGGCGGAACCTGGCCCTAAAGGAGAACGGATAACAGCAGCGGAGCGCTGAAAATCAGGCGCTCCGCTGTTTTTTCCGCGTTTGTTGTATCACCGCCCCTTTTTCCGGCTATACTGAACTGTGACAAGGCGGCGGGCCATGCTCTGCCGCACAGACTGAAGAAAGCGGTGAATTTGATATGCAGGTACGCGACCTGATGAGCGGCAGCGTGGTGTCCATTGCGCCGGACGAGTCGGCGGCCCTGGCGGCCCGGCTTCTCTCCCGGCACAACATCGGCTCCCTGCCGGTGTGCGGGGCGGACGGACGGCTCCGGGGCATTGTCACGGACCGGGACATTGTGCTCCGGTGCGTGGCGGCGGAAGAGGACCCGGCCAGCACGCCGGTGCGGGAGATTATGTCCCGCAACTGCGCGGTGGTCTCTCCGGAGGACGATGCCCGGGAGGCCTCCCGGATGATGGCAGCCGCCCAGGTGCGGCGGCTGCCCGTCACAGAGGATGACAAGGTGGTGGGCATGGTTTCCCTGGGCGATTTGGCCCTGAGCCAGGCCTACGACATGGAGGCCAGCAAGGCTCTGGCCGACATCTCGGACAATATCAGGCGGCTGTAAAAAAGCGCGTGGGCGATAACGCCCACGCGCTTTTTGTGTTTACTGGTCCCACAGGGTCTCCGCATTCCAGCTATCCGCTGTAATGTCGGAGATTTTGACCAGGGCCTGGGTGTACTGCAGGCCGCTCCGCTCCTCAAACACCGCCGAGACGGTAAAGCCGCCGGAAATCTCCTCATCGGTGCAGATCATGGACAGGGTGTAGGCCGAGCTGTCCTCCAGCTGGGCTGCGGGGTGGCTGCGGGCCGTCCCGCCGGGGCAGGTAATCTCAAAGTGAAGCCCCCTAATGGTGCTCTGGGCCGGAACCAGACTCAGCTTCAGGGCCCTGGTGCCGTACTCGGTGGTCTCCATGGTGAAGTCCACATGGGCGACCAGGGGCAGGGCCGGGTCCAGCTCCGCCTCCGTCCGCTCGTTCCGGCTGCTGACTGCCTGCTCCAGCTGGCTGATGCCGCTTCCCAGACTGCTTATCTGGCCGGTGAGGTTGTCCGTCAACTCCTCCAGCGCTTGGAGCTTGGCCTCCTGGCCGGTGAGCGCATTTCTCTGCTCCTCCAGCTTCCCATTCAGCCGGAACAGCACCGCGCCCTGGACACATACAACCGCTGCCAGCAGCACGCACAGCGCCGTCCGCCACCGGACACTCCGCCGGGGCGGTTCCACCTGCTCTGCGGAAGGTTCCGGCCCTTCCTCCGGAGGCTGATCCGGCAGATCCTGTTTCTCCGAATCCTCCGTCTCCTCCCGTGCTGTCTCCTCCACCTGGAGCAGGTCATGGAGATTCACTCCAAAGAGGCGGGAGAGGGCGATGAGCTTGTCCACCTCGGGCACCGCGCCGTCGCTCTCCCACTTGCTGATGGCCTAGCGGGACACCCCCAGCTTCTCTCCAAGCCCCTCCTGAGAAAGTCCGGCATCGTGACGAAGCGTTTGAATTTTCTGTCCCAGCGTCATGGCGTTCACTTCCTTTCCTGCTCCCATTCTAGCATCAGCGTCCGTTTTTGGCAATCAAGCCGCCCTTACCCGCTGTCAACCGCTGGTTGCGGGGGAAAAAACAACGCCCCCGCGCCCAAGGGCGCGGGGGAATCGGATATTCCGTCAGACAGACGGGTTTTCTCTTTTCTCCGGTGTGGCCAGAAGCCGCCCGGTGAGGGGGGGGAGCTCCAGGGTGAGAACGCCGTCCTCTGCCTTCTCAGTCGGGCCGCCCAGCAGGTCCACGGCTTCCCCCTCCCAGGGGACATCTACGGTCTGGGGCTCCTGTCCGGCGTTGACGGCGCAGAGCACCCGCTCCTCTTCCAGAGTACGGGTGAAGGCCAGCACCCGGCCCTCCGCCTTCACATAGCGGATGTCTCCCCGGCGCATGGCCCTGCGGACTTTCCGGGCAGCGCCCAGGGCGGCAAACAGGCCCACCAGCTCTCTGTCCTCATGGCCCCAGGGGAAGGTACGGCGGTTGAAGGGGTCCTCAAAGCCCTCCATGCCCGCCTCGTCCCCGTAGTACACCGTGGGGGCGCCGGGAAAGGCAAAGAGCACCATGGCCCCCAGGGTCAGGCGGGCCTTGCCGTGGGCCCGGTCGTGGGGGGTGAGGCGGGCGTGAGCCCGCCAGTCCCGGCTCTGGCCCCGCTGCTCGCTCTTCTCCCCCAGCAGAGTGAGAATGCGCATGGTGTCGTGGGTGCCCAGGGTATTCATGGCCGAGTACCAGGCGAACTCGGGATAGTTCTCCCGCAGGGTCTCCATGGAGTCCCGGAAGCGCTCTGCCCCGCCCCCCAGCAGGTAGTCCACCAGGGCGGTACGGAAAGGATAGTTCATCAGGCCGTCGCAGTGGCCGCCCAAAATGTGCTTGCGGCGGACGCTGTACGCAATCTTGTTGGACCCGTCCTCCCACACCTCTCCGATGATCACCGCGTCGGGCTTCTCCGCCCGGGCGGCGTCGTGGATGGCGGCCACCACCCGGTCGGGCAGCTCGTCGGCCACGTCCAGCCGCCAGCCGTCCGCCCCGGCCCGCAGCCAGGAGCGGATAATGCCGTTTTCACCGGTGATATACTCCAGCCAGGTGGGGCTGTTCTTGTTGGTGGTGGGCAGGGAGTAGATGCCCCACCAGGAGGTGTACTGGTCGGGCCAGTGCTGGAAGCAGAACCAGTCGTAGTAGGGGGACTGGGGACCCTGGCAGGCGCCCAGGTTGGGGTAGGACCCGTCGCCGTTGAAATACTTGCTGACAAAGGCGGTGTGGTTGAACACGCCGTCCATCATGACACGCATGCCCATGGCGTGGGCCTCAGCGCACAGGTCGGAGAATTCCTCCCTGGTGCCCAGCATGGGGTCCACCTTCTCGTAGTCCCCCACGCCGTACCGGTGGTTCTCAGGGCCCTCGAAGATGGGGCAGAGGTAGATGGTCTCCACCCCCAGGTCCCGCAGGTAGGGCAGCTTGGAGCGGATGCCTGCCAGGCTGCCGCCGAAAAAGTCCCGGTTGCGGATCTCCCCGTTGTGGTCGGGCCGGTACTCCGGCTCCTCCTCCCAGCCCTGGTGAACCCAGCGTCCCCCCACCATGCCGGCGGGGTTGGGCACGGTCAGGCGGCAGAAGCGGTCGGGAAAAATCTGATAGGCCATACCCTCGCCGAACCAGCGGGGCACCCTGTCGTTTTCGTCATATACGGTCAGCTGATATTCCCCCGACTCCTCGCCAGACTTGCCGTCCAGCCGTTTCAGGCGGAAGGAATACCAGATAAGGCCCATATAGCCGTGGGTGTTCAGGGAGCCGGTAAACATATCCCGCTGGCCGTCCAGGCCGGTCCACAGCATGGGCACCTCAATGCGCCTGTTGTCCCAGGCCTCCAGCCGGGCGGTCAGCACCCCCCGGGAGTAGCCCTCGGAGCGGAGGGGGCGGAGGGTAAAGGTCACTTCCGTGCCGCCGGAGACTGCGCCGTAGGGCGTTTTGAACCGTGGGTCCCGTGAGTCATAAGTCTGTGCATCTATCATGGAATCATCCTAACTGGATACAGAATTGCTTTGTCTTACAGCCCCAGCTCCTGGTTGATGAGGACCACCTCGGCATAGGGAATGCCGCCCGGCTTCTTCCACAGCACGGTGAGCGCCCGGCAAATACGCTCGGGGCTGTTGCAGTTGTAGCAGCGATCGCCCTTTTCGGCGCAGGGGGTCTTGCGGCCCAGGCGCTGGGCGTTCTTGGGCGCGGCGATGTTTCTGGCCCGCCAGAGGGCTTTGTCGTAGTCGGGGGCGATCTTGTTTACGCCCACCAGCAGATAGAGCTCCTCATGGCCCCAGACGGTGCCCACCACCCGGTTGCCGGTGCCGTCGATGTTGATGATCTCGCCGGTCTCGGCCAGGCCGTTGACTGAGCTGATGTACACCTGGGCCTGGGCGGCTTCCTGAGCCGTGCCGCCCAGCCAGTGCCAGTGGACAGTGTTGTGGGCGGGCAGCAGCTTATCCAGGCCCAGCTGCTGGGCGGTCATGGACCCGCCGATGCCGATGGTCTTGCCGTCCAGCTTGCTGTCCAGATAGCGGGCGGCCTCCTGGGCGGTCTCAAAGAAACTGGTAGCAAAGCCGTTGTTTTCCAGGGTTTTGCGCAGTTTTTCCATGTCTGCCATATGTAACGCTCCTCTCTCTATTTTATGCGTCCAGGCGCTGACCCGGAACGTCTTTTCTCACAGTTCATTCTGCTGGTACTCCCGGAAGCCGTCTCCCAGCACCTCGTGGGCGTCGCAGACGATGACAAAGGCGGTGGGATCTATGTCCTTGACCATCTTCTTGATGGACACAATCTGCCGCTGCTTAAAGGCGCACATGAGCACCTTCTTCTCCGTGCCGGAGTATGCGCCCTGGCCCTGGAGAATGGTGACGCCCCGGTCCAGGTCGTTGACGATAACGTCTGCAATCTCCCGGAAGCGATCGCTGATGATATAGGCCACCTTGGCGCTGTCCATGCCGTAGAGCACCTTGTCCATGACAAGGGAGGCAATATACAGGGCCACCAGGCCGTACAGAGCGCTGTACACGCTGCCGAAGGCGATGGCGGTGGCCACGATGACCACCAGGTCGGTGGCCATGAGCAGCTTGCCCATGGGCAGCCAGCTGATTTTCAGCTTGAGCAGCCGGGCGATGAGGTCGGTGCCGCCGGTGGTGGCGCCCTGCTGGAACACCAAGCCCAGGGAAGCGCCCATGAGCACGCCGCCGAAGACGCAGGCCAGCAGATGGTCCATGGGCTCAAAGGAAACCAGGCTGTTGATAAGGTCGATGAACACGGAGGACACCGCCATAGCATACAGAGAGGACAGCAGCAGGTGCCCTCCCAGCAGCCGCCAGCCCAGAATGAACAGGGGGATGTTGAGGATAATAACCACCGTGCCGATGGGAGCCCAGGGCAGGATGGCGTTGATAATCTGGCCCACGCCGGTGATACCGCCGAAGGCGATGTCGTTTGGCACATAGAACCAGTTGAATCCCACGGCGTAGATGGCCGAGGCCACAGTGATCATAAAATAGGACCACACAATGGTGAGCACTTTGGATTTTGGTTTCATAAATACCTCTCACGGGGCGCCGGGGCTGCGCCCGCTCCCGGCTGGGTTGATGGGTCTTGTGTCCGGCTCAGAGCAGGCTTATCTGCTCCTCTCCCCGGTCCTCTCCCTTCAGGAGGGCGCCGGCCACGGGCAGGCTGCGGGCCCGGTAGCGGGCGGTGTTGACAATAGCCGTCCGCTCCACCGGCTCCACCCGGTCTATGGAGTACTTGGGCTTGAGGGTCATCACGTTGACGCCCTGGGTGGTGCGGGTGGCCTTGGGGGACAGGAGAGCGGTGTGGAAAATGAGGCACCGGCCCTCGGTGGAGATGACCGCCAGCTCCAGGTCCTCCCGCAGCAGCAGGGCGGCGGCCAGGGGCGACTTGTCGGAGTAGGCGCCGGTCAGCTTCCGGCGGCGGGTCTGGGTCTGGTAGGCGGAGAGCTCCACCCGGGCGGCCTTGCCGTTGCGGAAGAAGAAGAGCAGGTTGCCCGAGTAGTCCCCCGGGACGCAGGCCCACACCACGCTCTCGCCGGCGTCCATCTCCAGCCTGGTGGGCAGATAGTCGCCCAGGACGGAGGCCTTGGCGTCGTCAAAGTCGCTCATGCGGGTCTTGTAGCACTGCTGCCTGTCGGTAAAGACCAGCAGCTCGTCCCGGTTGGTGCACTCCCACTGGAGCCACGCCCCGTCTCCCTCCTTGTACTTCTGCTCGCTGTTCATGCGCAGAGAGGCGGGGGTGATCTTCTTGAAATACCCCTCCCGGGAGAGGAATACGGTGACCGGGTAGTCGGGGATCTCCTCCTCCGGCTCGGGCTCGGACAGGCGCTGGTGGTCGTAGATGATCTCGGTGCGGCGGGGCTGGGCGTACTTCTTCTTCACGGCGCCCAGCTCAGAGATGATGATCTTCTTGATGCGGCCCGGATTGCTGACAATATCCTGGAGGTCGGCAATCTCCTCCTCCAGTGTAGAGGTTTCCTCAATTCGCTTGAGGATATACTCCTTGTTGATGTTGCGCAGCTTGATGTCGGCCACATACTCGGCCTGGATATTGTCGATGCCGAAGCCGATCATCAGGTTTGGCACCACCTCGGCGTCCTCCTCGGTCTCCCGGATGATCTTGATGGCCCGGTCGATGTCCAGCAGGATTTTCTTCAGGCCCTTGAGCAGGTGCAGCTTCTCCTGCTTCTTCTTCATGACGAAGTAGGTCCGCCGGCGCACGCCCTCCATCCGCCAGGCCGTCCACTCCTCCAGAATCTCCCGCACGCCCATGACCCGGGGCATGCCGGCGATGAGGATGTTGAAGTTGCAGGCAAAGGAGTCCATCAGGGGGGTGGAGCGGAACAGCTTCTGCATCAGCTTGTCCGGGTCGGCGCCCCGCTTCAGGTCGATGGTCAGCTTCAGGCCGGTCAGGTCGGTCTCGTCCCGCATGTCGGCGATTTCCTTCACCTTGCCCGCCTTGATGAGCTCGGCCACCTTGTCCATGATGGCCTCCACGGTGGTGGAATAGGGGATCTCGTAGATTTCGATAAGGTTTTCGCTCTTCAGGTACCGCCACCGGGCCCGGACCTTGAAGGAACCCCGGCCGGTGTTGTAGATCTGGGCAATCTCGGCCGCGTCATAGAGCAGTTCGCCGCCGGTGGGGAAGTCGGGAGCCTTGAGCACCGCCGTCAGGTCGCAGTCGGAGTGCTTCAGGTACTCCACCGTGCCGTCGCACACCTCGGCCAGGTTGAAGCCGCACAGGTTGGAGGCCATGCCCACGGCGATGCCCTGGTTGGCGCTCACCAGCACGTTGGGGAAGGTGGTGGGCAGCAGAGTGGGCTCTTTCATGGTGCCGTCGTAGTTGTCCACAAAGTCCACGGTGTCCTGGTCGATGTCCCGGAACAGCTCGGCGCAGATGCCGTCCAGCCGCACCTCGGTGTAACGGCTGGCGGCCCAGGCCATGTCCCGGGAATAGACCTTGCCGAAGTTGCCCTTGGAGTCCACCAGGGGGTGGAGCAGGGCCCCGTAGCCCCGGGAGAGGCGGACCATGGTGTCGTAGATGGCGGCGTCGCCGTGGGGGTTGAGTTTCATGGTCTGGCCCACCACGTTGGCGCTCTTGGTGCGGGCGCCGCCCAGCAGTTTCATCTGGTACATGGTGTACAGCAGCTTCCGGTGGCTGGGCTTGAAGCCGTCAATCTCCGGGATGGCCCGGGAGACAATGACGCTCATGGCGTAGGGCATGTAGTTTACTTCCAGCGTCTCGGTGATGGGCTGCTCCAGCACCTCGGGCCGCAGGCCCATGACGTTGGGGTTGTTTTTGTGCTTCGCCCCCTCCTCGGGGGCCTTTTTCTTTGCCATTCAGTTCCGTCCTTTTCAGAGGATTTATGAAATATCCGCCAGCTCCAGGTACTTGTACCCCTCGCTCGCAATGTGGTCCTTCCGGCCCTGGAGATTGTCTCCCAGCAGCAGGTCGAAGACCTGGGCGGTGCGCTCCACGTCCTCGGGCATGACCTTGATGAGGCGGCGGGTCTCCGGGTTCATGGTGGTCAGCCACATCATGTCCGGCTCGTTCTCGCCCAGGCCCTTGGACCGCTGGACGGTGAATTTCTTTCCCTCCAGGGAGGCCACGATGTCGTTCTTCTCCTTGTCGGAGTAGGCGAACCAGGTCTTTTCCTTGCAGTTAATCTCGTAGAGGGGGGACTCGGCGATATACACATACCCCCGCTGGATGAGGGTGGGGGTGAGGCGGTAGAGCATGGTCAAAATCAGGGTGCGGATCTGGAAGCCGTCCACGTCGGCATCGGTACAGATGACCACCTTGTTCCACCGCAGGTTCATCAGGTCAAAGGTGGCCATGTCCTTGGCGTGCTTGTCGTTGACCTCCACGCCGCAGCCCAGCACCTTTAAGAGGTCGGTGATGATCTCGCTCTTGAAAATCTTGGCGTAGTCGGCCTTAAGGCAGTTCAAAATCTTGCCCCGGACGGGCATAATGCCCTGAAACTCGGCGTCCCGGCTCAGCTTGACCGCGCCCATGGCCGAGTCGCCCTCCACGATGTAGAGCTCCCGGCGCTCGGTGTCCTTGGTGCGGCAGTCCACGAACTTCTGCACCCGGTTGGAGATGTCCATGCTGCCGGTCAGCTTCTTCTTGATGTTGAGCCGGGCCTTCTCCGCGTTCTCCCTGGCCCGCTTGTTGATGAGTACCTGCTCGCCGATTTTCTGGGCGTCAAAGGGATTTTCGATGAAGTAGACCTCCATCTGGCTCTTGAGGAACTCGGTCATGGCCTCCTGGACGAACTTGTTATTGATGGCCTTTTTGGTCTGGTTCTCATAGGAGGTCTGGGTGGAGAAGTTATTGCTCACCAGGATGAGGCAGTCCTGGATATCGTTCCAGGTGATCTTGCTCTCATTCTTCTGGTACTTGCCCTGGGCCTTCAGATAGCCGTCGATGGCGGAGACAAAGGCGGAGCGCATGGCCTTCTCCGGGCTGCCCCCGTGCTCCAGCCAGGAGGAGTTGTGGTAGTGCTCAATAATCTGCACCGCGTTGGAGAAACAGAAGGAAACGCTCAGCTTCACCTTGTACTCCGGCTTGTCGGCCCGGTCCCGGCCCCGGCGCTCGGTCTGCCAGAACACGGGCTGGGTCAGGGGATTCTCCCCGGCCAGCTCCTTCACATAGTCCTCAATGCCGTTGTCATACTTGAACTCGGTGGTCTCGAACTTGCCCCCCACCTGGTTGCGGAACCGGAAGGTGACCCCCGCGTTGACCACCGCCTGCCGCTTCATCACGTCCAGGTAGTAGTCCACCGGGATGTTAATGTCGGTGAACACGTCCAGATCCGGCTTCCAGCGGAATTTGGAGCCGGTCTTTTTGCCGGCATAGGGCTCCTTTTTCAGTCCGCCGATGTTCTCGCCCTTTTCAAAGTGGAGGGTGTACTCGAAGCCGTCCCGGTGGATCACCGCGTCAAAGTACTCGCTGGCGTACTGGGTGGCGCAGGAGCCCAGGCCGTTGAGGCCCAGGGAGTACTCGTAGTTGTCGCCGTCGTTGTTGTTGTACTTGCCGCCGGCGTACAGCTCACAGAACACCAGCTCCCAGTTGTACTTCTGCTCCTTTTCATTCCAGTCCACGGGGCAGCCCCGGCCGAAGTCCTCCACCTCGATGGACTTGTCCTCGTACCGGGTGACGGTGATAAGGCTGCCGTGGCCCTCCCGGGCCTCGTCGATGGCGTTGGACAAAATTTCAAATACGGCGTGTTCGCAGCCCTCCAGCCCGTCGGAGCCGAAGATGACAGCCGGGCGCTTGCGCACCCGGTCGGCGCCCTTGAGGGCGGAAATGGACTCGTTGCCGTAGGTTTTACTGGCTTTGGCCATTGCTTTCTCCTCGCATTACACAGTTTTACATTGTATTATTTTATCTCCAATTCGCCCCTTCTGTCAAGGAAAGGGCGGCGGCGCGGAACGATGGAAAAGAGCCGGGACCGTCTCTTAAAAGAGACGGTCCCGGCTGCTTCTGCTCATCCGGCGGGAGGGGCCCTTGTCTCCCCCTGCGCCGGACGGGACAGGGCTGGTTTTTCTGCGGGAGGGACGGCATTTGCCGCCGCTCCCGGCACGTCCTTCCCTTTTCGCCTTTCGCCGTGGGGCAGGGGGCCGCCCGACTGGGCGGGCCCTGCCGGGCACCGGCTTAAAAAGAGAGGAGGTGCGCTATGCCTTGTCCGAGTGTAGTATGTGCCGTCTACCGCCGGACATGTATGGTTATTTCTGGTATAAAGCCTGTCATATTTGTCCAGAATGAAAATACACTGTACCAGTACTTCACCATACGGAAAGGAGGCCGGTCCCATGGCTGAATCCGCCAGGACCCTGCCGTTTTGCAAAAAGCACCCCACACCTCAGGACGAGGAGCGGGACGCCCTGCTGGAGGGTCTCTCCCGCACCCGCACCCTTATCGCCCAGGCCTACTCCGGCTTCAACTCGGCCCGGGACCCGGACCTTATTGAGTCCTATGTGTTCGAAATCAACGCCCTCCAGGCCCGCTACTCCTACCTGCTCCGGCGGGTCAAGGAGATGGACGGCGCACCGCTGAGAAGATAGGGGTTTTCCGCCCCGCCGCCCGGGTTCCGGCAGACTTTGCGCAGAGGTGACCGCTGTGGAATCCCTGGTGAATATGCTCCCCTGGCTTCTGGGCGGGCTGGTGCTGGTAATGGCCCTGGCCGCCCTTCAGAAGCCTCTCCGGAGCCTGATGCGCCTTCTGGCCCGCACCGGCGCGGGGCTGGCCGTCCTGTGGCTGATGAGCAAGGTGGGCGGACTCATCGGCGTGACCCTGGGGGTCAACCTGTTTAACGCCCTGGTGCTGGGGGTGCTGGGCGCCCCCGGCTTCGGCCTGCTGCTCATGCTCACCTGGGCGCTGCGGTAGGAGGCGCATTTTACGGCCCTTTGACAAAATGCGCCGGCGTTCACAGATTTGTAAAATTATGATGGTATACTTGTTTTAATTTTAAGGAAGCAGGTGTACCACCCCATGAAACGCAGAATTCTCTCCGTCCTGTGTGCCCTGAGCCTGGCGCTGTGCCTGACCCCCATGGCCTGGGCCTCTGATTATAGTGACGTAAAAGACACTGCCTGGTATGCCGAAGCGGTGCAGACCGTAACGGACAAAGGCCTGATGAACGGTACCAATTCCACCTCTTTCGCCCCCAGCGCCTATGTGACCCGGGCCACAGTCATCACGGTACTGTGGCGGCTGGAGGGCTGCCCCGAGCCCGCCAGCCAGACCGGCTTCCCCGACGTGGCGGCGGGCAGCTGGTGCGACCAGGCCACCCGCTGGGCCAGAGAGACCCAGATTGCCGACGGATACAGCGACGGCTCCTTTGGCGCCGGCGACCTGGTGACCCGGGAACAGCTGGCCCTGTTCCTCAGCCGCTATACCTATTATAAGGGCCACGCTTTGGCCGAGGGTGTGCTCAGCCTCTACCCCGACGGGGACAAGGTGTCCAAGTGGGCGGTGGACGGCATGAAGCACGCCGTGGGCGCCGGGCTTATCACCGGCACCAGCGTGGGCACCCTCAGCCCCCTGGGCTACACCACCCGGGCTGAACTGGCCGTTATCCTGGTGCGGCTCATGACCCCCGCCGCCGGCTGATTGGTTTGTTTTCCCCTCTTTTATGCCCTGAAGGCCTGTCCTTCAGGGCATTTTCTATCTAATTTCTCCAAGTACGCTTGTGCTAGTTTCTCTTCCATATTATAATATCGGCATAGAACACAACGGGAGAGGAGGCGCTGTTTTTGATTCGCGTTGCGATTGTGGAGGACGACCCCAAATCGGTGGAGCTGCTCCGCTCCTACTTGGCTCACTATGAACGGGAGGCCGGGGTCAAGGCTGATGTCACCGTCTATACCGACGGGGCCGAAGCGGTGGACCACTATACCCCTATTTACGACGTGCTTCTGCTGGACATTGAGATGCCTCGTCTGGACGGCATGACGGCGGCGGGCTGGATCCGGGCGGTGGATCCGGATGTGATTATAATTTTTATCACCAACATGGCCAAATACGCCATCAAGGGCTATGAGGTGGGTGCCCTGGACTTTGTGCTCAAACCGGTGACCTACTTTGCCTTTGCCCTCAAGATGGACAAGGTGGTAGCCACCCTGAAGAGCCGGGAGCAGCGCAGCCTGCTGGTGCCCACGGAGGACGGCGTGCTCCGGCTGTCCACCCGCGATATCACCTACATCGAGGTTATCGACCACCAGCTCCAGATTCACACTGAGCACAAGGTCTATACCATGCCGGGCACGCTGACGGGTATGGAGGAGACCCTGGCGGGGGCCAGCTTCGCCCGGTGCAACAAGGGGTACCTGGTCAACCTGCGCCATGTAGCGGAGATCAAGGGCAATTCCGTGGTGGTGGGCGGCGCTGAACTGCTCATCTCCCGGCGGCGGCGGGAGGAATTTCTGGCCGCTGTGTCTGCCTATTACGGAGGTGGCGGGCGGTGATCACACTGGTGGATTTTCTGGACCGGTCCAAATTCACCATGGAGCTGCTGGTGTGCTGCCTGCTGTTCTTCTGGCCCCTGAAGAAGCGCAGCCACGCCCCCTGGCGGCTGACCCTGGGTTTTCTGGCCTGCGTGGGGGTAGTGCTGCTCCAGCCACTGGCGGAGCTTCAGTTTGTGGTGGGATTTTTGCTGGCGGGGTGCTATGTGCTCTTCTGCTGCGATATCTCCCTGCCCGACACCCTCTACTGCATTGCCTGTGCCTACGCCACTCAGCATTTCACGTTTCTCGCCCACTCAGTGCTCCACTCCATACTGGGCTGGCCCCAGCCCGGTCCGGAGGACATTGGCCTGTGCTATTTCTCCGTGCTCATTGTGGTAGACGTCACATTTTACCTGTTCTTTGCCCGCAGGCTGGCCAGCGACACCCGGTATCATCTGGACACCCGCCGGGTTCTCTTCTCGGTGGGCCTTATCCTGGCGGTGGTGCTGGTGCTCAGCCTGGCCGCCAACCGGGCCTCTGCCGCCGGAAACCCGGAGCTGCTGCTCATCTGCCGGCTGTACGCCATGTTCTGCTGTCTCTTCTTCCTGTGGGCCCAGGCCAGCCAGGTCAAGCAGCTCCAGCTGGAGCGGGAGGTGGTGCTTCAGCAGTACCTGCGCAGTCAGCAGAAGGACCAGTACCGCATCACAAAGGAGAATATCGACATCATCAACCGGAAGTGCCACGACCTGAAGCACCAGCTCTCCTCCCTGCGCCCCGGCGGCGCAGATCAGGAGCGGTATCTCTCCGAGCTGGAGGAGTCCATTCACATCTACGACTCCACCCTGGAGACGGGCAACGAGGTGCTGGACACGGTGCTCACCGAGAAGAGCCTGTACTGCGAGGCCCACCAGATTACCCTGACCTGCGTGGCCGACGGCCGGCCTCTCTCCTTCCTGGACAGCAGCGACATCTACACCATCTTCGGCAACGCTCTGGACAACGCCATTGAGAGCGTCATCCAGCTGCCCGACCCGGAGAAGCGGGTCATCGCCGTGTCGGTGTGGGCCAGGGGCGGGCTGCTCCTCTTCCAGTTCGAGAACTATTACGAGCAGTCCCTCACCTTTGAGGACGGCCTGCCTGTCACCACAAAGGAGAACAACGGCTACCACGGCTTCGGCATCAAAAACATTCGCTATGCCGCCAAAAAGTACGGCGGGCAGCTGTTTATCAGCGCGGAGCGCAACCTGTTCCTCCTGCGGGTGACCATTCCCATTCCCTCCAACTGAATCTGCTTTTTCCACTCCCGGGCGGCGCCATGCCGTCCGGGGGTTTTTCTCTGCCCGTACCGTTTCGGGGCCGTGAGGAACCGTTTGCGGAGAATCTCCTTTATTTTTTCCTGAGGCTGGTATACTTGCATGCGAAGCGTGCCCGGACACAATCCGACAGAGTCATCAGGAAAGGAGGGAAACACCGCAGGACAGGCAGCATCTGCCCCAACCGTATTTGCAGACGGCAGCGGGCAAACATTCCGGAATCTGGGAGGTTACTATGAAAAGAAAGACATCCATCACACGCGGCCTGGCCGCAGTCATGGCATTTCTCATGCTCCTGACCATTTCGGCGTCCACCCTGATGTTCGAGTATGCCGGCGCCATCAACAGCGCCCTCAACGTGAGCACCAGTGAAATCATCACCGTGGATGACGGCACCGAGGTGGACACCGCCTACTACACCAGCGAGTTCGGCACGGACTACACCAACAAGCAGTCCGCCCTCAAGCTGGAGATGGCCGTGGCGGCCGAGAACGTCACCCAGGCCGAGGAGGGCACCATCCTCCTCCGCAACGAGAACGCCGCCCTGCCTCTTGCCGCCGGCAGCCAGGTCACCATCTTCGGCAACGGCTCCTACAACTCCAACTCCAGCACGTCCTCCATCTCCTCCATCCCCACCATGACCTTTATCTCCGCCATGCAGAAGGTCCTGGGCGCGGAGAACGTGAACACCACCCTGGCGGACAATGTGTACAGCCAGCTGGGCAAGACCACCAACACCGAGGTCATCGAGGCCCCTATCTCCGATGTGAAGGCCTATGAGTCCTCCTGGCAGAGCGGCTACAACGACGCCGCTCTGGTGGTTCTGACCCGTGTGGGCGGCGAGAGCAACGACAACGCCCTCTACGGCACCGACGGCAAGCATATGCTGGGCCTGAACACCAATGAGGAGGCCCTTATGTCCTACCTGAAGGACCAGAAGGACGCCGGCGTATTCGGCTCCATTGTGGTGGTCATCAACTCCGAAGCCATGATGGAGCTGGGCTGGCTGGCCGACTATGGCGTGGACGCCTGCCTGGTGTGCGGCGACCCGGGCGCCGTAGGCTTTGAGGGCGTGGCCAACGTCATCACGGGCAAGGTGAACCCCTCCGGCCGCACTGTGGACACCTACGCCGTCAACTCCCTGTCCGCCCCCGCCGTCACCTATGCCGGCGACAACACCCAGATGTGGGGCAACGTGGACGAGGTCAACGCCACCTGCACCGACACCACCAACAACGGCCGTGAGATTGACTACTACGTCATCTACGCCGAGGGCATCTACGTGGGCTACAAGTACTACGAGACCCGGTATGAGGACGCGGTCATGGGCAGCGGCAACGCCTCCAGCGCGGCGGGCTCCTCCACCGGCGGCGGCTGGAACTACGCCGACGAGGTGGCCTACACCTTCGGCTACGGCCTGAGCTACACCACCTTTGACCAGCAGCTGCTGGGCGTGGAGTTCGACGCGGCCAGCGACAACTACATGGTAGAGGTCCAGGTGACCAACACCGGATCTGTGGCGGGCAAGAGCGTGGTGGAGGTCTACGCCCAGACCCCCTACGGCGACTATGAGAAGCAGAACAATGTGGAGAAGGCCGCCATCCAGCTGGTGGGCTTTGAAAAGACCGATACAATCCAGCCCGGCGAGAGCCAGACTGTCACCGTCCCTGTGGAGCGGTACTTCCTGGCCAGCTACGACACCAAGGGCGCGGCGGGCTACATTCTCTCCGCCGGCGACTACTATCTGTCCGTGGGCGACAACGCCCATGACGCCCTGAACAACATCCTGGCGGCCAAGGGCTACACCACCGCCGACGGCATGACCGCCGACGGCAGCGCCGCCAAGACCTATACCTGGAACCAGGCCGAGCTGGACGCCGACACCTACAATCTGTCCCGTTTCACCGGCGTGGAGGTCACCAACCAGTTCGACCACGCCGACCTGAGCTACTACGGCATCGACTTCACCTATCTCTCCCGCAGCGACTGGGAGGGCACCTACCCCGCCGAGGCAGTGGTGGTGGACGCCACCGACGAGATGATGGAGGATCTGAACCTGGACTGGTATGAGACCCCTGCCGACGCCCCCGCTGTGCCCGACTTCACTCAGGGCGCGGACAACGGCCTGTCCTTCATCGACATGCGCCTGGTGGACTATGACGACGACGAGACCTGGAATTCCTTCCTGGACCAGTTCACCGTGGAAGAGATGGCCGCCCTCATGCCCGACACCTTCGGCGTGGCCGGCATCGACCGTCTGGGCATCCCCGCCCAGGCCCGCGCCGACGACTGCCGCAGCGCCAGCAACCTGACCTCCACCGGCGAGGCCACCCTGACCTGGGTGTCCGAGCCCACCACCGCCCGCACCTGGAACACTGAGCGGTTTACCGAGAAGGGCCGCCTCCTGGCCATTGAGGCCGCCTTCTGCGGCCTGAACGAGATCTGGTACGGAGCAGGCAACCTGCACCGCACCCCCTTCGGCGGCCGCAACCACCAGTATGTCTCCGAGGACGGCAACCTGTCCTACATCGTCACCTCCAATGAGGCCGCCGCCATGCAGGAAAACGGCATCAACTACGCCGTGAAGCATTTTGTCCTCAACGACCAGGAGTCCCACCGGGAGAGTCTGGCCACCTTCACCAACGAGCAGGCCCTGCGGGAAATTTATCTGCGCGTGTGCGAGGGCGCCTTCTGCGAGGGCGGCGCCAACAGCGTCATGACCGCCTTCAACCGCCTGGGCGTTATCTACGCCGCTACCGACAAGAGCCTGCTGACCACCGTGCTGCGGGGCGAGTGGGGCTTCAAGGGCCACATCACCACCGACGGCTTCTCCAAGAGCTCCCTCTACAAGACCCACTACGAGGAGATGTTCGACGCCGGCCTGACCTTCTTCTGTCTGGACCCCGGCGAGACTGCCGCGGCCATCCAGTCCTTTGTTGACGCCGGCGACGGCTACATGCTCCAGTGCCTGCGCCAGATGACCAAGCACAACATCTACGCCGCCGTCAACTCCGTGTCCGTCAACGGACTGAGCAGCAACAGCGTAGTGGTCACCGTGGTGCCCTGGTGGCAGACCGCCATGCTCGCCGCCACCGCCGTGTTTGCTCTGGGCTTTGTGGTGTGCACGGTGCTCTGCGTGGTCTCCATCTGCAAGGACAAGAAGCGCACCGCTGTACAGGAGGGTTGAGTTATGAGTAAAGTAAAGAGTCTGAGCGCAAAGGCCAGTCTCCTGAGCGCGGCAGTGAATCTGGTGACGTTGGTCATCTTCTGCATCTACGGCGCCGTGTACGACTACTTTGACACGGCGGTGTTCCTGGCCCTGGCTCTGGGCGTGGCGTGCGCCGTTCTCTATGCCCTGATGGACAACAAAGTGGCCGAGGTGCTCAACCTGGCGGCCGTGTTCTGCGTGTCCTTCGGCGTGGGCCTGTTCTTCCTCAACAGCTACCCCGTCTGGGCCGACCGGCTCAACAACATCACCATGTACGGCTCCCGGGGCACTCTGTTCCCCGTCATCTCCATCATGATCCTGTGCTTTGTCACCGTGATCATCGAGATCATCTCCTGCTTCACCAGAAAGGAGAGAAACTGACCATGAAAAAGCGCAAGCTTCTCCTGGGCCTGCTGGCAGGCCTGCTGTGCCTGAGCTGCACCGCCTGCGGCTCCTCGCTGGCACAGAACACCGAGACCTATTTCTCCACCACCTCCGCCATCCTCAGCACCCTGTTCTCCTCCGGCCGGACCAACAGCCCCGCCGCCTCTCCCAGCGCGGACAGCGACGCCATCCAGCTGGACGCCCCCACCAACTTCACCGTGAGCGAGGACGGCAGCTATTCCTTCACCGGCGTGGAGAACGCGGAGTACTACCTCATCTACTTCTGCGCCCCCGACGCCACCTCTGATGACGACACCTTTATCTACACCAGCGACCCCATTGAGGCCAACGACAGCAACACCTACTCCGGCCTCTTCTCCGATGCCTTCCAGTACGCCTTCGGCGACTACCTGGTAAAGGTGTACGCCTTCCCCGACCTGACCGACGACACCTACCGCATGTCTACCGCCGCCACCGCCGAGTACGTCTACACCGGCAACCAGAGCGCCCCGGAGATCTACTACTACTGGAACACCTTTGAGGGCACCATGGGCATGCAGATAGCCAATCTGAATACCTATCTGTACGAGGCCTACCCCGACAAGGTGGATGTGACCTTCACCAACACTGCCGACAGCAGCGACACCGTCACCCTGACCATTGAGGGCGTCTCCCCTGATAACTTCGGCACGGAGACCGACGCCCTTACCCGGGGCGCCACCTACTCGGTCACTGCAGTGGCCACCAGCACCAACAGCTATGTGCTCAACCCCACGTCGGACACCACCACCGTCAGCGACGGCCTGACCCTGGGTGAGAACCACCTGTTCACCGACGGCTATTCGTACAGTGACGGTTTTGCCAACAACATCTTCAACTGGCCCATCATCGCTGAGAACTTCGACCTGACCAACGGCGGCGAGGCGGGCCACACCACCAGCCTGCGCGGCTCCACGCCCTTCAACACCGCACCCATGGCCACCACCGCCGGCTCCTCCTACTCCTATACCCTACAGGCCGGCAGCTTTGCCGCCGGCACCCTGGAGCTGTATCCCGACGGCACCTTCCTGGCCGACGAGACCGGCGGCGGCCCTGTCAACGCCAGCCACATCGGCGGCACCTGGGTGGACAACGGCGACGGCACCGCCACCCTGAACTATGACCACAGCACCTTGGTCATCGAGTAATTCGCCTTCTTCATTCCTCCCTCTGTTAAAAGCGCCGCCCCCTCCGCCTCAATCGGCGGAGGGGGCGGCGCTTTTTGCCATAACCCCGGCGCAGGCGGAATCCGCTTCTGCCGGGCATTTGAATCACCAAAGGGTGAAGCGGGCCAGCAGCCCGCGAGTCACAACCTCCGGCTAAGCCGGAGGCTTGATTAAGCCCTATAAGGGCATAATACAGACAATACCCCTAAAGGGG
>NZ_CALXGI010000025.1 GCF_944387805.1 uncultured Pseudoflavonifractor sp.
GCCGAGTGCACCGACCCCTACACCGGCGAGACCTTCCTGACCCAGGACCTGGACGCCACCCCCATCCTGGACAACTTTGTCCTGGAGCACCCCGACTTCTCCCTCAACGGCGCCAAGGCCATCTACTCCCTCACCGGCTATCAGGGCATCTTCGGCTACCGCACCCAGAACGACATCGACATTGCCGCCGACGACCCTGCCCGCCCCGCCTTTGACGCCAAGCGCGCCGCCGAAATTGAGGCGGTCAAGCCCATCATCGAGCGTCTGAAGGAGACCGGCTGGACCTTCGGCTCCCACACCTGGGGCCATATCCGCCTGGACATGGATGATATGGCCTGGATTCAGCGGGACACCGTCCGCTGGGCCGAGGAGGTTGGCTCTCTCGTAGGACCCACCAACATCCTCTTCTACCCCCACGGCGCCCGTCCCGACGGCAACGACTGGCACAAGACCGGCCCCGCTTTCCAGTATCTCCAGAGCCAGGGTTTCCGCATCTTCGCCAGTGTTGGCATCAACTCCTTCTCCTATATCAAGGATGACATCTCCGCCGTCATCTGCGACCGGCTCCATCCCGACGGAACCACCCTCCGCTGGGCCCGCAGCCGCTACCTCCAGTTTTACGACGCCCAGGACATTATCGACCTGACCGTCCGCCCCGACCTGGGCTACGATTTCAGCAAGTAACATGCAGCGGGACCTGCTTTTCGGCAGGTCCCGCTTTTTATCAGCATATAAAAAAGCCCGGAGCAGCTTGCTCCGGGCTTTTGTTGTTGGCTTTTACTCTTCGTCGCCGTGGTCGTGATCGTGGTCGCAGCCACAGCCGCAGCCGCAGCCGTCATCCTCGCAGTCGCCCATGTCGATGACAAACTTGCCCTTGCAGTTGGGGCACTCCACGGTGCCGGCCTCCAGCACGTCCTCGTCGATGACCAGCTCCTGGCCGCAGTTGGGGCACTCGACCTCAAAGAAGTCGTCGTCCTCATCACAGCCGCACTCGTCCTCGTCATCCTCGTCGTCTTCGTCATAGACAACCTTCTCCACGTCGGAGAGATCGTCGGAAATGGCGTCGATCTCCTCGCCCATGGCCTCCATGTTGTCCTCCATATCCTCGATGGACAGGCCGACCTCTTCCAGGATGCCGATCATCACGCTGATGAGCTTGCCTTCCTTGGATTCCTCGGTGTCCAGCTTCATGCCCTCGGCCAGGCCCTTCAGGTACGCGACCTTCTCAGAAATCGTCATGTTAATCTCCTTTCACACTCATCCTCTTGGGACCGTTCGAAAGTGGATCGTTCTCATGGCTCACCCGTGCGGCGCTGTGCCGCCAGGGATTGCTCAGGCCTTGCAGCGCTCCAGGTACTCGCCGGTGCGGGTGTCGATCTTGATGCGGTCGCCGGGGTTGATGAACAGGGGCACCTTAATCTCCGCGCCAGTCTCCAGGGTGGCGGGCTTGGTCACGTTGGTGGCGGTGTCGCCGCGGAAGCCGGGATCGGTCTCGGTGACCTCCAGTTCCACAAACGTGGGGGGCTCCACAGAGAAGATCTTGCCCTTATAGGAGTTGATCTTGCAGGTCATGTTCTCCTTCACAAAGCGGAAGTTGTCGCCCAGCACGTGGCCGTCGATGGGCACCAGGTCATAGGTCTCAGGGTCCATGAAGTAGTAGAGATCGCCGTCGTTGTAGCTGTACTCCATGTCCTTGCGCTCCACGAAGGCCTCCTCAAACTTGGCGGTGGGGTTGAAGGAGGTCTCGGTCACGCCGCCGGTGATGACGTTCTTCATCTTGGTGCGGACAAAGGCCGCGCCCTTGCCGGGCTTCACGTGCTGGAACTCGACCACCTGCATAACCTGGCCGTCCATCTCAAAGGTCATGCCGTTACGAAAATCGCTTGCACTAATCATGGGTATCGTCCTCCAAAATTTGGTATCTTGTGGGGGTTCACATATTATCAAGTCATTTTACCGTATTCTGCCCGCTTTTGCAAGAGCTTTTCCCCCCCTGCGGGCAGAATTTTAAGGAAATTGCTCAGAGCACAATGAGATCCTTGGGGGCTTTGGTGATATCGATGCAGCCGTCCTCGGTCATGATGGCCACATCCTCGATACGCACGCCGAAACGGCCGGGGAGATAGATGCCGGGCTCGGCGGACACGGCGGCGCCCACGGGCATGGGGGTTTCGTCCCTCATATTGGCGTTGGGGGACTCGTGAATCTCGATGCCCACGCTGTGGCCGTAGCCGTGGCCGAAGTACTCGCCGTAGCCGGCGTCCTCGATGACCTTGCGGGCAGCGGCATCAATGCTCTTGCCGGTGACCCCGGCCTTGGAGGCGGCCAGGCCGGCCAGCTGGGCCTGAAGCACCACATTGTACACCTTCCGCATCTCCTCGGTGGGCTCGCCCAGGGCCACGGTGCGGGTCATGTCGGAGCAGTAGCCGTCGTAGATGCAGCCGAAGTCCATGGTGATGAACTCGCCGCTCTCCACCTTCTTGTCCCCGGGCACGCCGTGGGGCAGACTTCCGTTGGGGCCGGAGACCACAATGGGGTCAAAGGACATCTTCTGGGCGCCGAAGCGGAGCATGTCGTACTCCAGCTTGGCGGCGATCTCCTTCTCGGTGACGCCGGGCTTGATGAACTTGAGGATCTCATCAAAGGCCCGCTCGGAGATCCGCTGGGCCTTGACCATGGCGTCCAGCTCCTCCTGGTCCTTGGCGGCGCGCAGGCCGTTGACCAGCCCCTGGGCGGGCACCAGCTCCACCTGGAGGGCGCCCTCCAGGCGCTTGTACTCGGCCACGGTCATGTAGCTGTCCTCAAATCCCAGCTTGCGGATGCCCAGCTCATTGATCCCCTCCTGGATGAGAACGGGGTAGCTCTTTCCCCGGCCCGTCATGGTGATGGCCGCGCCGGTGACCGTCTTCTCCGCCGCCTCAATGTAGCGGGAGTCGGTGAAGTAGCGGCACTCACCGGCAGTCACCATCACATAGCCCTCGCCGTGGAAGCCCACGCCGTAGAACTCGCCGGGGGCGCTGGAGAGCAGCATGGCGTCAATTCCATATTCGGGCAGCTTGGCTGCAATCTGCTTCAGATGGTTCATCACAATCTACTTCCTTTTCTATAAAGTTGGCGGCTATCCCTATGGAGGCGCCGCCCGTATGGCGGCGTTACAGCGCCGCCTGATACAGCTTCTTCATGGTTAATGCGTCCTCGGCCTGGGTTCCGGCCGACTCGCAGATAAAGGTGGGGCTCCAGCCCCGGCGTGCAATCTCGGCCATCAGGGGTGCCGGGTCGGGGCCGAACTCGTCCTGGTCAAAGGTCAGGTGCATCTTCTCTCCGCCATTGGGGGTGAACTGAATCTTGGAGAAGTGGCTGTGGAAGTGGGACGCCCGCTCCTCGCCCAGCACCTCAACCACCCGGTCCAGCATGCGGACACAGGCCTCATGGCCCTCCAGCTCCCCCAGGGTGCGGGCGTACAGGTGGCCGAAGTCGATGCAGGGCGTGAGCCGCTCATCCAGTGTGCACAGCTCCAGCACCTCGTCCAGGTCCCCCAGCTGGTTGATCTTGCCCATGGTCTCGGGGCAGAGGGTGATATGGCCAAAGCCCTCGCCGTCCACGGCGGAGACAATTTCCTTGAGGGAGTTCAGGGCGATGTCCTGGGCCTCCCGGCGGGTGCGCTTCATCAGCGCCCCGGAGTGGATGACCACCCGGGTGGCCCCCATCCAATCCGCCGCACGGCAGGCAGCAATGATATAGCCCGTGGTCTTTTTCAGGCTCTCCGGGTCGGGGTTGGCCAGGTTGATGAAGTAGGGCGCGTGGAGGGACAGGGCCACGCCGTGTTCCGCTGCGGCGGCGCCCAGCTTCCGGGCCGTCTCCTCCCCCACGTTGACCCCCTTGCCGCACTGGTACTCGTAGGCCTCCAGACCCAGCCCGCTGAGCCAGCGAGGGGCGTCCACCGAGGATTTATAAGGGAATGATTCCGCGTTTCCCGCGGGTCCGAATTTTGCGCTCATAATGCTCTCCTGTTGTTTCGTCTTCCCAGGGCACGGAAGGGCTCCTCCACCGCGTAGCGGAGGTAGCGCCCCGGGTTGCCCGCCAGCTCAATGGGCTCCACCATCAGGGCCTTCACCCCGGAACGCCGGGCCCCCAGGATATCGGTAAAAATCTGGTCTCCCACCATGGCGGTCTGCTCCGGCTTCCGGCCCATGCGCTCCATGGCCCTGAAGTACCCCGCCGTGCCCGGCTTGCCCGAGTGGCCCTGGTAGGGGATGCCCAGCGCCTGGGCAAAGTGGCTGGCCCGGGTGGGCTTGCGGCTGTTGGACAGGAGATAGAGCTCCACCCCCGCCGCCTCCAGCTTCTCCTTCCAGTCCCGCAGGGCCTGGTCCGGCTCCGGCTGGCCGTATTTGGCCAGGGTGTTATCCAGATCCGCCAGGAGAAGGGTGATGCCCGCCTGCCGCAGGGCGGCGGGGTCTATGTCGTAAATGCTTTGATACACCCGGTCGGGTATCAGGGAAAAAGGCAAACTGTTCACCTCGTTTATTTGCTATGCAAAAGCATAGCAAAATCGGCCATGTGCCGCTTCGAGCGGTACGGCCATAAAATTACAGCGCATGGGCCGGGACGGCCCATATGCGCATAAACTTCATGCGCCGCAGGCCTTTGCCTGCTTTCGCGGCGCGCGCTCGGCGCATGAAGTTTTGCTTCTGAACCTTAGGATGTCCGCATAGACTGCATTATAACATTTCGGCAAAACATGGACAAGGGGGTACCATCCATTATGCGTTCCAAAACCCAACTGATTCTCACCGTTCCGCCCGCTGACAGCCGTGCCGCCTCCCGGTTGGGGCTGCCTCTGGCCCATACGGCCTACCGGGTGGGCGGCGGCCCCCATCTCTTCCGCGCCAATATGCCGGTGGCGGTCCGGGGCGGGCTGATGGTCATTGACGATGCGGGCTTTGACGGCCTGGGCCAGGCCCTGCCCTTCTGCCACGAGGTCATGCGGGAGTGCTCCGCCCGGGGCTTTGACGGGGTCATCTGCTCCTTCCGTTCCCGGCCCCTCACGGTACTGGGGCAGATTGTCTCCCAGCTGGGGGAGCTGATGCACAAGCGGGGCTGGCCGCTGTACGTCCCCGAGGCCTACGCCCGGTTTTCGGACACGGCCCGGGTACTCATCCCCACCGCCCTGTCAGGGGGTTCTCTGCGCCAGCGGCTGACTGAGGCGTCAGAGCAGTACGGCGCGGACCGGGTGGCTCTGGACGTGGAGCTGGTGCGGCAGGACTTCTTTCTCCCCTCTCCCACCGGTCAGGGCGTGCCCATGACCAGGGAGGAGCTGGACAAAAAAATGGAGGCGCTGAGTCCGTCGGTGTTCTTCTCCAACGAGCTGTGCGCCCACTACTTCACCTACATGTCCCCCAAGACCGGCGCCCACTTCGTCCTCTTTGACGACGCGGGCAGCATCCGCAAAAAGCTCCAGCTCTCCCGCAGCCTGGACATCGGCTACGCGGTTCTTTCCTACCCGGATACCGCCGGGCTGCTGCCCCAGATTCTCGCCTGAGCAGCCCTCGCCGCTTGCCTTCCGGCACGCCCCATGGTATGATGAATAAGGGGATTTTCCCCATCCTATTCTCAAAAAAGGGGGCGCCGCTCCATGTCCACCCTGCTCATCCGCAATGCGCGCTACATCGTCTCCTGCGATGACTACGACACCCTCCACGAGAACGCCAACCTCTTTATCCGGGACGGCGTGGTGGAGTACATCGGCCCCAACCTGTGCCACGCCGACGCCGTTATAGACGCCTCCCGCATGGCAGTCTATCCCGGCCTTATCAACACCCACCACCACCTGTACCAGATCTTCTCCCGCAACCTGCCCCAGGTCCAGCGGATGGAGCTGTTTCCCTGGCTGACAACTCTGTACGAGGTGTGGAAGAACCTGGACGAGGACGTGGTGTACCACGCCTCCCTTACCGGCATGGGAGAGCTGCTGAAAAACGGGTGCACCACCTGCTTTGACCACCACTATGTGTTCCCCGACAGGGCCGGTGACCTGATTGCCGCCCAGTTCCGGGCGGCAGATACCCTGGGCATGCGGTTCCACGCCTCCCGGGGCTCCATGGACCTGTCCAGGAAGGACGGCGGCCTGCCGCCCGACAGCGTGGTCCAGTCCATCGACGCCATTCTGGCCGACTCGGAGCGGCTGGTGAAGGTGTGGCACGACGGCAGCCGCTATTCCATGCACCGGGTGGCTCTGGCCCCCTGCTCCCCCTTCTCGGTGACCGGCGACCTGCTCCGGGAGAGCGCCAGGCTGGCCCGCAGCCTGGGTGTGCGTCTCCACACCCACCTGGCCGAGACCAGGGACGAGGAGAAGTTCACCCTGGAGAAGTTCGGCATGCGCCCCCTGGCCTACATGGAGTCCCTGGGCTGGCTGGGCAGCGACGTGTGGTACGCCCACGGCATCCACTTCAACGACGACGAGCTCCGGCTCCTGGCCGAGACGGGCACCGGCGTGGCCCACTGCCCCATCTCCAACATGAAGCTCGCCTCCGGCGTCTGCCGCCTCCACGAGATGCTGGACATGGGCGTTCCGGCGGGTCTGGCGGTGGACGGTTCCGCCTCCAACGACGGCTCCAACCTGCTGGAGGAGATGCGGGTGGCCTACCTGCTCCAGCGGCTGACCTACAGCCAGAAGGCCCCCACCGGGTACGACATTCTCAAGCTGGCCACCCGGGGCTCCGCGGCCCTGCTGGGCCGGGACGACATCGGCTGTCTGGCCACCGGCATGGCCGCCGACCTGTTCCTGGTGAACCTGGACCGGATTGAGCTGGTGGCCGCCCAGCTGGACCCCAGGTCCATGCTGGCCACAGTCGGCCTCAAGGGCGCGGTGGACTACACGGTGGTCAACGGCAGGGCCGTGGTGCAGAACGGCCAGCTGGTCACCGTGGACGAGGCCGAGGAGGCCGCCGCTGCCAACGCCTGCGCCGGGCGCTACCTGGGGCAGGCGCTGTAATAAGCCCGCCCCAGTCCAGAAGCGATATTTCCATTTTATTCGGACGCTGCTCCGACCAAGGGCGCACCCTGGTTAATTTAAGAGATAATCCATCGGAAATCTATTGCCGGGTCTGGGAAGCAAACCGCTCCCAGGCCCGATTCCTTTCTGTATGCGGCTGCCCCCTCACGCCCAAAGCCACTTGACATTTTCTCCCTCAGTCGTTATATAATGATAACTGTTTTGTGCAGCGCATCATGAAAGGAGATTTTTCCCATGACAAAATCCTTAAAAGCATCCGGACGGCGCAGAGCGCTGACCATTGCCGGAATCGTTTTGGCAGTAGTGCTGGCAGCGGTTATCGGGCTTCTGGTTTTTATCGGCAACTACTTCTATGATTTTGCTCTCAACCCCGACTCGCCTAATGCTTTCTCCCCCACCGCCGAAGTTGTGGGCAGCGACGCAGGTACTTCCGGCGAGGCTGGCGCGGAGGATGACAACCTCTGGCTTGTCAACAGCTCTTCTCCCGCCTGGCTCACCAGCCGGGACGGTCTGAACCTCCACGCCTACCGGGTGGACGTGCCCGACACCCACCGGTACGCGGTAGTCTGTCACGGCTACCAGTCCAATGCCTCTCTGACCGGCGGCTTTGCCCGGCATTTTTACGACATGGGCTTCACTGTTCTGGTGCCCGACGCCCGGGGCCATGGCCTCTCCGAGGGCGACTATATCGGCATGGGCTGGCCAGAGCGGCACGACATTGTGGACTGGTGCCGCCAGATTGTAGATGAGGACCCCCAGGCGGAGATTCTGCTCTTTGGTATCTCCATGGGCGGCGCCACAGTGATGATGACCTCCGGCGAGGCCGACCTGCCCGCCAACGTCAAGTGCATCGTGGAGGACTGCGGCTACACCTCCGTGTGGGATGAGTTTGCCGAGCAGCTGCATCAGCTCTTCGGCCTGCCTACCTTCCCCATTCTGGACGTCACCAGTCTGGTGACTCAGATCCGGGCGGGTTACACCTTCCGGGAGGCCAGCGCGGTGGATCAGGTGGCCAAGTCCGTCACACCCACTCTCTTTATCCACGGCGACGCAGACACCTTTGTCCCCTTCTGGATGCTGGACGTGGTCTATAATGCCGCCGCCTGCGAAAAGGAAAAGCTGGTGATTCCCGGTGCGGCACACGCGGAGGCCTCCTCCGTGGACCCTGAGCTCTACTGGGGCACAGTGGAGCGCTTTGTGGCGCAGTATATCGCCTAACAAAAAAACGGTCTGGACATACGGTATGTCCAGACCGTTTTTTATTCCGTCATCTGCTCAGGCCGGGGCCTTATCCTTCTCCGGGCGGAAAATCAGCCGGGCCAGAGGGCCGCAGTAGAGCATCTGCCACAGAATGGCCATGGGCATGTTGCAGCCGAAGGTGTGAATCCAGGTGCCGAAGCTGGGCTCCTTGAAGAGCAGGGTGGCGATGAGGCTCATAACGGGGCACATGATGCACACGATCATGACGGAGATGGCGTAAGTAATGAACTGAGGACGGTCGGTGGGGCGCATAAAGCTGAAGGCCAGCCGGGTGGCCAGCTTCTCCACCACGAAGAACTCCAGCACAAAGGCGATGGGCGCCATGATGGGCAGCTCGTGGAGGGCCATGACAAAGGTGGCGTTGGTGACGCCGCCGGTGTTCAGGGCCACGTTGTAGACGATCATCCCGTAGACCATGATGACGGCCATGATAATGGTAAAGATTACATTTTGAAACTTGGTTTTGGGCATGAATTGCTCCTCCTCATGTGACACACAGGCTTGTTTTGACCGGCAGCGCAAAAAAAGAAGCAGCAAAACTTTCGTCTCGCTGCTTCCGCTCACTGCGACTACCATTCATTGCTTTGATTATAGCGTGTTTTTTCTTCCCTCGTAAGCACTATTTTTATTTCGTAGGAATGGACAAGCGCCGCCGTCTCTGCACGGCGCCGCTTTGGAGAATTTCCCCTTCTCCCTCCGGCAGACAGGTGCTATTTTCTCTCCTGGGGCCGTACACTTTTCCATAGCATACGGGAGGTGGGACCATGCCCCTGTCCTTGTTCAACTTTTTCTGTCGCGCCGCTGCCAGCCCCGCCCTGGCAGGCACCGTGCTCCTGCTGCTGGCCGTCATCCTGGTCAACGGCTGGACCGATGCCCCCAACGCCATCGCCTCGGCGGTGGTTTCCGGCGCCCTGCCCTTCCGGCAGGCCGCCTGGCTGGCGGCGGCCTGCAATCTGCTGGGCTGCCTGTGGGCGGCTGCGGCAGGAGGAGCGGTGTCCGAGACCATCTTTTCCATTGCCGATTTCGGCCGGAGTACCTCAGCCGCGCTGGCCGCCCTGTGCGCCGCCATGGCGGCCATTGTGTGCTGGGCGGTGCTGGCCTGGCGGTTTGGCATCCCCACCAGCGAGAGCCACGCCCTGGTGGCCGGACTGTCGGGAGCGGCGGCGGCGCTGCCCGGCGGACTGTCCAATCTGGGAACCGGCCCATGGCTGCGGGTGACGGCGGGTCTGGTCCTGTCGGTGGCCCTGGGGGCCGTTTTGGGGCGGACAATATCCGGGCGGATGGAGAAAAGTCAATTCTCTTCCTCCCGGCTGGCCGGAGGGCAGGTCTGTGCCGCCGGAGCCATGGCCTTTCTCCACGGCGCTCAGGACGGGCAGAAGTTTATGGGCGTCTTTCTTTTGGGGGCGGCCTTGGCTCAGGGGCGGCAGGACTGGGAGACCTTTCCCCGGCCCCTGTGGCTGGCTCTGCTCTGCGGGTGCGTCATGGCTCTGGGCACCGCTCTTGGTGGAAAACGGATTGTGGCGTCTCTGGGCCGTGCCGCTCCCCTCACGCCCAAAAGCGGCCTGGCCGCCGACCTGGGCGGTGGGCTTTGCCTGCTGCTGTGCACCCTGCTGGGCCTGCCCGTGTCCACCACCCACGTCAAAACCGCCGCCATTCTGGGGGCTGGCCGGGGCGGCGACCCCAGACCTGTGCTGGCCATGGTCCTGGCCTGGCTGCTCACCTTCCCCGGCTGCACCCTTCTGGGCTTTGCCGCCGCCAAGCTGTTCCTAATCCTCCTCTGAGCCCTCCGGACAAACCGTCTTGCGGCTTTTTCCAGCCGGTATTATAATGGTAGAAAATCCGGGCGGTTTTTGTCAGCCGCCCCTGTCAGGAGGGGTCCCCTATGAAATACCGTTCTCTGGGAAGCACCGGCCTTCAGGTCAGCGAGGTTGGCCTGGGCGGCGAGTATCTGGAGCGTGAGAATGCCGAGACCGTCTACGCCGTGGTGGACGAGGCCATGAAGCAGGGCATCAATATTCTGGACATCTTCATGTCCGAGCCCAACGTGCGCACCAATCTGGGCGCGGCCCTCAAGGGCCGCCGGGAGAAGATGATTCTCCAGGGGCACATCGGCTCGGCCTGGAAGGATGGCCAGTACTGCCGCACCCGGGATCTGGACGACGGCAAGCGGTTCTTTGAGGACTTCCTCACCCGGCTGGACACCGACTATGTGGACATCGGCATGATCCACTTTGTGGACACCCAGTCCGGCTATGAGGACCTGCTGCGCAGCGGACAGCTGGAGTACGCCCAGGACCTGAAGGCCCAGGGGGTCATCAAGCACATCGGTCTGAGCTCCCACGAGCCCGCCGCCGCCCGCAGAGCTGTGGAGGACGGCTGGGTGGAGGTACTCATGTTCAGCGTCAACCCGGTCTTTGACCTGGCACCCGAGGGCACTGAGCTGACCAGCCTGCTGGGTCCCGACGGCCCCAAGGGGGTGGCGCTCTCCAGCATCGACCCGGCCCGTGAGGCCCTGTACCGGCTGTGCGAGGCCAGGGGCGTGGGCATCACCACCATGAAGACCTACGCCGCCGGCACCCTGCTGCGTGCGGAGTCCTCCCCCTTCGGCGCCGCCCTCACCCCGGTCCAGTGCATCCACTACGCCCTCACCCGCCCCGCAGTGGCCTCCACCCTCATCGGCTGCCGCTCGGTGGAGCAGGTGCACCAGGCCGTGGCCTACGAGACTGCCGACGAGGCCGCCAAGGACTACGCCTCCGTCCTCTCCTCCGCCTCCCTCTATGCGGGTGCCCAGGGCCGGTGCATGTACTGCAACCACTGCCTGCCCTGCCCGGTCCATCTGGATGTGGCCCAGGTGAGCAAGCTGCTGGACCTGGCCCTGGCCGGAGAGGAAGTGCCCCCCACTGTCCGGGCCCACTACGCCGCTCTGGACCACCACGCCGCCGAGTGCCTCGCCTGCGGCGCCTGCGAGAGCCGCTGTCCCTTCCACGTGCCTGTGGCTGACCGCATGGCCAAGGCCGCGGCCCTGTTTGGCCAGTAATCAATCCTGTCAAAAAACCTCCCCCATCCGTCTGTTCGGCGGATGGGGGAGGTTTTTTTCGCTTATCCGGTTGGAATCTCAGGCGTTCTGCCGCTGGCAGAAGCGCATGAGGATGACCGCCACTTCCATACGGGTGGCCTCGCCGGTGGGGTTGAGCTGTCCGGCGCTGTCGCCCTGGAACAGGCCCAGAGACACGGCCCAGGTCATGGCGTCCGCCGCCCAGGAGGAGACAGCGGCGCCGTCGGGGAACTCCGTCAGGCTGCCGGTCACAGCCGGGCTGCCTGCGGTGCGGTACAGCATGGCGGCAATCTGCTCCCGGGTGATGTTCCCCTCGGGGTTGGTGCCGTCGGACACGCCCTCGGCCATCGCCCAGGCCATGCCCTTCTCATACCAGGTGCTGCCGCCGTCGGTCTCCGCGCCGTCCATACGGGCCAGCATGGTCATGAGCATGGCACGGCTCACCTGGAGCGCAGGGCTGAAGGTGGTGGCGGAAGTGCCGTTCATCAGGCCGTTGACGCCGGTATACCGGACGGCCTCATAGAACCAGTCGTTCTCGTCCACATCGGTGTAGGGGTTGGTCCAGGCCAGAGCGGCGTCGTAGGCCACCACATACTTGCCGAAGCGGCTGGCGGTGAAGGTAACCGTATCCTCGGCAGCGTCACAGCTGGTCTGGCAGGCGGTCAGGCCGGCCTCGTCGTCCATGCAGTACACCACCACGCCGCCGGCCTTCTGGCCCTCTTTCAGCGCATAGGGGAGGGTAACGGTGGCCTTGCCGGTCTTCAGGTCGGCAATCGCCTTGCCGCCGCTGGTGAGAGACAGAGCGTACACCACGCCGTCGCCCGCAGCGGCCTTCTGCTCCTCGGTGAGGTCATCGCTGTCCACGGCGGACACAGCCAGGGTCACCTTGCCGCCCGCCTGCTCCCCGATGGCCGCCAGAGCGGCGGCATCCAGGGTCACATCGGCCGCGTCGGAGGTGATGGCAAGGCTGCCCTGCTCGCTGCTCAGGGTCTTCAGCTCATCCACGGGCAGGGTGACGGACAGGCTGTCGGCCTTGCCGGTGTCCAGAACCAGCTCCACCAGGGGGGTGGTACCCGCCTTGCGGGCGGCCTCAATGACGGAGGTCACGGCCTTGTCCATGGTGGAGGCGGAGATCTCCGTCTTGGCTACGCCGCCGGTGACAGCGGGCTTCACTTCCACCGTCACGGCGGTGGTGCCGCCGGAGGTGACAGGCTCATTCACGTCGGGGCCGCTGGGCACCACGCCGGTGCTGCCGGAGTCCTCAGACTCGGCCTGGCGGCTCTTGACGGTGAAGGAGTCCACCATGCGGGTGCCCTCTTCCTCCATGGCGTAGGCCTCGAAGGTGAGCACGCCGTCCTTCATTTTGAGCACGGAGAAGACCGGGTTGTTGTCGTCGTACACCACGTCCTGCCAGGGACGGCCCTCGCTGTCGGCATCGTAGTACTTGGAGCCGGAGGAGCAGCCGCCCACCACGTAGGGGATGCCGGTGCCGGGCGCCTTCTCGCCCTGGTACATCTCAGTGCGGTTGTAGATGTGGTCGTGGCCGGAGAGCACCAGGCACACGCCCATCTTCTCAAACTCCGTGTGCAGCGCCCGCACGTCCGCCTCGTCGTAGCTCATGGGGTAGGCGGAGCGGTGCATCAGCACCACCTTGTATTCGGCATCGGAGGCGGCAAAGACCTCCTTCATGTGGGCAATCTGGGTCTTGAAGCCGGGGTCGTAGGTATAGGTGGCCTCGGTATCCAGGTTGTAGAAGATGATGTCGCCCATCTGGAACCAGTAGTTGCGAGGGGTGTCATAGGTGCCGTTATCCGGGCCGTAGAAGTAGGAGGCAAAGGCCTGGGCGTCGTTGCTGGAATCGTGGTTGCCGATGGTGGAGGCCCAGATGCCGTTGCTCAGATAGCTGCCGAAGCCCTCGTAGGCCGCGTTCCAGTCGCTGTAGGACTGGCCGTCGTCGGACACGTCGCCGGCCTGCAGGTTCAGATCCACATCGGGGTAGAGAGCCTTCAGGGCCTCAATGGCCTGGGGGAACTGGGCATAGGCGCCCTGGATGTCGCCGTAGAAGGCGATGGTCATGTCCCCGTCGGCGGGGGCGGTGGTAAAGGACTGGATGGCGCTGTAATGCTCGCCGGAGCCCACCTTATAGTAATAAGTGGTGTCGGGCTCCAGGCCGCCGGCCCGGACGCCCCAGGACTGATACAGACGGACGTTGCCGCTGACCATGGTCTCAATGTCCTTGCCCTGGGCGGAGATGGTGCGGGTATCCTCGCCGGTCAGGTCGGCGGTCTTGCCGATGACCAGTTCTCCGCTCTCCACATCCAGGCTGGTCTCCCAGCTGATGCCCACGGAGGTGGCGGGGTCCTGGCCGGTGGTGACGGTCACCTTGGCGGGGTCGGCGGTGCCCAGGCTGTCGTAGACCGTGATCTTCTGGGTGTTGCTCAGGGCGCCGTCGGCGTCCTCCACCCAGACCTGGAACTCGGTGCCCGCGGGATAGGTGCCGAACAGGCCGGTGCTGAGGGTGCCGTCCTCGCCGGTCACGCCGTCCAGCGCCACAGGCTCACCGTTCTGGGTCACATGGAAGCTCATGCCGGACACGGGCGTGCCCTGGTCGTCCACCAGCTTCAGCTGGGTCTCACGGCCCACGGTGGATCCGCTCCAGGACAGGGTGTATTTCAGGGCCACCTCCCGGTCGTAGCCGTCCAGAATCAGGTCGGTACCCGCCACCTCGCCGGTCTGGCGGACGGAGGCCTTGTTCACCTTGATGCCGGTCTGGCCGCCGGCGCTGTTGCCCACCTTGAAGGTCAGGTCCACCAAGGGATTTTCCCCGTCCTTCTCCAGCTTGTCCATGCCGGTGAGGGTGTAGCGGACCGTGCCTGCCTCCGCGTCCACCTCATTGACATCAGCGGTCAGGCGGCTGTCATAGGCGGCGTCCACCAGGGTGACGTACTTGGGGTCAAAGCTCAGGTCGAACTGGAACTCCTCAAAGTTGCGATAGTCGGTGGCGTTGACGATGTAGTGGAAGGTGCTGCCCGCGGCGGCCTTCTCGCCGGCGGGAACGGTCTCCTCCAGGTTGACGGCGTAGCCCTCCACGGTAAAGGACCACTCGTGGAAGAACTTGTTGCCGCTGTTGTCCTCCACGCGGTATTTCACCTTGTTCAGACCGGGACGGAGGGCGGTGAGGGCGCCGGGGTGGAAGGTGATCTTCACGGAGCCGTCAGCGGCCACCTCCTGCTGGATGGCGGAGAGGTCCATCACCTTGCCGTTGATCCACAGCTTGGTCCGCTCGGTGTTGATGCCGGTGTAGGGCTGGCCCTCCACCTGGGGGTCACGGACGGTGATGGAGATGTCGGGCTCGTTGGACACGTCCACAGCGCCGTCGGCAGGGGTCACCTCGGTGCCGGGCACCAGCTCAGGAGCCAGGGTGTCGTCGTTCTTGAAGTCGTAGACCGCCCGCAGGCCGTCCACATAGATGGTGCCCTTTTTGCCGTTGGCAATGCTGGCGGTGCCCAGAACACGGACGCCCCACACCAGCTTATAGGGGAAGGAGGCGGTAGCGGGGATGGCGTTCTCTACGTAGCGCCATCCCACCCAGTCCACGTACACGTCGCCGGCATAGGCGGAGGTTTCCAGCTGGATGCGCAGCCAGACGCCGTTTCCGTCGCCGTAGACCCAGCAGCCGATGGCCTTGGGCTGGCCCTCCAGGTACAGGTCCTCCACAGGGCCGGTCTCACAGGTGACGGTGCCGGTCAGGGGCTTGGTGGCAAAGTCGTAGTCCACCCGCAGGGAACCATCGCCGCTCTTCACATAGCGCTCATCGTAGTTGATGGACATCTTGGCGTCGCCGCCGCGGTCGCCCAGACCGCCGTCCGCGCCGTTGAAATAGCGCCACTCCCAGCCGGCTTCCTCAAAGTCCTCCTCAAAGTCGTTGAGGGGAACGGGCAGCTTGCCGATCTCCACGGGGAGATTGAGGGTATAGTCCTTGTAGGAGATTTTCAGCTCGCCGGTGCCCTGGGTCTCGGCGGCGGTAAAGGTGCCGTCGGGGGCGATGGAGCCCAGCGAATCGTCAGAGAGGTCAAAGGTCAGGGCCTCGCTGGTGAGCACCACGGGCGTGCCGTTGTACTCAGCGGTAAAGCTCATCTTCGTGGTGGCTCCGGGGGCCACGGAGAGAATGGACCGGTCGGCGGTGAGCTTGGTGATGGAGTCCACCACCTGGACCTCCAGTACGCCGGAGGCGGAGCCGTCCTCTGTGGACACGGTGATGGTGCCCTCGTGGGTACCGGCGGCGGCGGTAAAGACGCCCTCCTCGGACACCGTGCCAATCTCCCCGTCGACAGCGTAGGTCAGGGCGCTGTCCAGGGTCTTATAGTGGTAATTGCCGTCGGTGGTGCCCACCTTCAGGCCCAGCTTGCCGTTCTCCAGCACCATGACCTTGTTGCCGTAGCCCTCGTCAATATCGGGGTAAACATGGAGCAGGGTGGTATCGGGGTCCGGCTCGCTCTGGGCCACAAAGAGCAGGGCGTTGCAGTTGGCCCGCTCGCTGCCGTCGGAGGGCCGGTTGAGGATGGTGGACTGCTCATCGCCGGGCAGAGTGGCGGTGATGGTGGAGCTGCCGCCGCCGTCAAAGTTGAAGACGGACACGCAGCCCTGCGCCTTCATATAGTCCACAATATTCCGGAAGCTGATGCCCATGGCCCAGCCGGCCTGACGGCCGTCGCACTGGAAGAACACCAGGGTGCCGTCCTCCTTCACGCCCATAACCGTGCGGGGATGGATGTCGGTATCCCCGTTGTATGCGCTCTCATTGACCTGGCCGTTCCACATGAGGACGTGGAAGATGCCAAGAGCCTGGGTGGCCTGGCTCCAGTCCACATCGCTGTTGTTGTTGGCCACGGAAACCGTCACCTGCTCGCCCTCGGTCAGGGCGCTCAGGTCGTCGTACCGGCTGCCGGCGCTGCTGGTGCTCAGGACAATCTGGTTCTCCCCAATGGGGGTCTGGTTCTTGTCCACATTGGCCTCTACCCGGTTGACGCTGGCCACGGTGGCGGTAATCTCGCCGCCCACCACCAGGCCCTCATAGCCGGGGGTGGTCACGTTCAGCACCACTTCCACGCCGGGCTGGGTGGAGTTGGTGGCGGAGGCAAACTGCTCGGTGAGGAGGTAGACATTCTCCGTGTTCAGCTTGCGCTCCTTGTTGACGTGATTGACCGTGATGGCCTCGCCGTCCTCGGGGGTGGCGGTGATGGTCAGGTTAGTGTGGCCGTAGATGGCCTTGCCCTCGGCGGTAAAGCCCACCGCCTCGGCGCTGTTGTTGTGGGAGGTGGAAATCAGAATACCGTCTCTGATCATCAGGCCGTTGGAGACGCCGTTGCTGGTGTCGTAGGCATCGCCGTTGATGGCGAACACCACCTTGGAGCCGTCCTCCTCCGCCTGGGAGACCAGGTCGGACATGATGTCGCCGCCCATCACGTAGGGGCCATAGCTGAGCAGCGGCTTCACCTGCGTGGTCTCGGGATTGTATGTAACGGTGTAGCTCTTCTGGAGGCCGTTCTCATTCTCGCTGATGATGTGCTCCAGCGTGACGCCGTTGTAGATATCCCGGCTCCAGTCCATGGACACCTGCCCCAGACCGGGGGTCTGGGTGTCCTGTGTATTTTCCGAAGCCTGCGCGCCGGGCAGCAGTCCCAGCAGCATGGCTCCGGCCAGCGCCGCGGCGGCACATCTGCTGCCCCAGCGGTTCGCTTCTTTCCCTCTCATGTCAATTACCACTCCTTCAGTTACACCGGATATTCCGGGTGCGCATTTGACAGGACACATGTTAGCAGAAGGGGTGGAACCGCTCCATCAAGTCTCCGTATTATTTCTGTAAAATATTTCGATACAAAATCCTTCATGTTCTGAAACATTATTTCACACAGGAACATTTCTGACGCAATCTTTCCTGTCAGAGGCGTTCTTTCGCTGCGGGCAGCATGTTTTCCTTCCGCCGGGCAAATACTAGAGCGGCACAGAGGAGGTGCTTTTATGGCCAAACAGGGAATGTCCCGCCCGGAGCGGACCCACACCCAGCCCCGCAATGACCAGCCGCCCGTCCCCCAGCTTCAGGGGAAGGAGAAGCACGGCAAGGAGCGGGCAAAGCCCATCATTCCGGGGACCAGCGGGCCGGATTTGAAGGTATTCCACCGTTGACACTTACAGACAGGCGCAAAAAAGAGGCAGACCGCCGATAACAGCGGTCTGCCTCTCTTTTTCTCAACGGGATATCAGCGGTTGTCCGCCTCCCATTTGATGAACTCGCCGGAAGCGGCGTCAATTTCAAAATCATACTCCCAGCCGTCCAGTACTGCCTCGCCCTTGTAGATCGTCCGGCCGTCGTCGCTGTCCCGCTCGAACTCCACAATGGTGGCTCCGGGGATACGGGCCAGGACCAGAGCCCGGGCTCCCTCCTCGTCCAGCGCCGTCTGTCCGGCAGAGGTACTGCTTCCCCCCTGCCAGCCGTCATCCACGTCGTCCGCGTCCCACTTCAGGAAGGCACTGGTGGAGGCGTCAATCTCAAACTCATACTCCCGGCCGTCCAGCACCGCCTCGCCCTTGTAGATCGCGCGGCCGTCGTCGGTATCCCGCTCGAACTCCACAATGGTCGCTCCGGGGACCTGGGCCAGGACCAGATTCTTGGCCTCCTGCTCGGTGATCAGGGTTGTCTGCTGCTGGCTCTGGGAGGGCTGGGGACTGGGGGTGGTCTGGGTGCCGGAGCCGCTGGACTCAGGCCCGGTGGCGGGGCCTCTCTCATGGGTTCCGCTCCAGTGGTCGTCCTCCTCGTACTCCCACTTGACCACCGCTCCGGTGAGGGCGTCAATCTCAAGGTCGTACTCATAGCCGTCCTTCAACAGCTCCGCCTCATAGACCATACCGTCGTCGTAATCAAAGTCAATTTCCTTCAGCGTAGCGCCGGGGATCTGGGCCAGAGCGATCTCCCTGGCCTTCTCCAGGCCGATATAGGCCTTGTCGCTGGCCTGGCCTGTGACGGTCATGCCGCTGGTGTCCGCCTGCTTGGACTGGAGCAGCAGGTTCAGGTCGTTGACCGACAGCCCCGCCAGGGACTCAAAGGTCAGGGTGGGGTCAGTGTCCAGAATCCGCTGAATCAGCGTCGCCTTGCCCGCCGAGATGCCGTAGGTCTCCGCCTGGCTGGCCAGGGTCTGGTCCCTGGTGGTGATGGTCTGTCCCATCACCGCGGCGTCCAGTGATTCTCCGGCCAGCAGGCCGCTGATGTCCGCCATCAGGCTCTCCTGAAGGGCCTTGGCCTTGGCGGCGTCCTCGTTGGCCACGGTGATCAGGACGGAGTTTTTCAGCTCGTCAATGTATCCGTGCTGCACCATGGAGCCAATCAGCGCGTTGACCGCCACGTTGAGCGGGGAGCCCCGCAGGTCCATGTCGTCGATGATCTCCGTGCCGTCGGCGTTGAGGGCCTCGCAGCTCAGAACCTTTTCGTTCCGGCTCACCGTCAGCTGTACGCTGGGGTTGACGTCGATATCCACCAGGGAGTCGGGGGCGTTGGCGTACCGCCAGCCGAAAAAGCTGCCGCCGCCAATGACCAGCACCAGGGCCGCCGCCATCGCCGCCGCAAAATTCTGCCATCTCCGCCGCTTCTTCCTGGGCGGAGCGCTGATATCCACAATTTTTTCCTGCCGACGTGCCTCCTCCCGCACCTCCAGAAGCTCGTCCAGGCGGTTGGGGGCAGCGTCCTCCATGGCGCGGGCTAAACGGGCTTCCGCATCATGTTCCTTCATGTCGCCTCACGCTCCTCCAGATAATCTTTCAGTTTCAGCAGTGCCCTGCGGTACTTGGAGAGCACCGTGGCCAGGGGCATATCCAGCAGGGCCGCAATCTCCCGGTGCTTCAGGCCGCTCAGGGCGTGGAGGGTGACCACCTGCCGCTCCTCGTTGCCCAGGCACTTCATGGCCGCCTCCAGGGCCAGCTTGTCCTCCTGGGCCCGGGTGGGGTCCACGCTGGCCCACAGGTGCCAGTCCTCCTCCTGCTCCAGCGGCACATCCCGCCGCTCACGCAGCTTCTCCAGCGCCAGGTTCCGGGCAATGGTGAGCACCCATGCCATGGGCTTCCCCTTGGGCTGGTAGCTTCCGGCGGCAGCGTCCACCTTCAGAAAGGTGTCCTGCATGACGTCCTCCGCATCGTGCTGGTTCTTTACGATGGACAGCGCAAAGCCGTACACCGCCTTATGGGCGCGGAGATACAGCTCGGAAAACGCCTGCGTATCCCCCTGGGCTACGCGCAGAATCAGACTGTCCTCCAGTGCGGGCGCCCTGGCCGGAAGGAGCTCCTGCTCCAGTGCAGACAGGCCAAACAGCAGCATAATTCTTCCCCTCTCATAGGAATAACGGAACGGACGGGATTTTTATTGCATCCAAATCAAAATTTTTTCTCCGTCCGCAGCAAAATTCCAGTCAAACAGCCTGTTTCGGCTGTTTTTGATTTGCGGGCCTTCGTTCCCTGAATAAAGCGTATCATAACCGCTTTGCGGCTATTATACCATGTTCTCCCTGCCGCTTCAATCATCGCCGCTTTTCCGAATTTTTACACGAATTTTACCTCTCCACCCCGTCTCTGTTACGTTTCCCTGCTAAACTGTCTTTATTATCTCTATCAATCAGGGAGGTATCCGCCATGTTTCACTCCCCGCTGAAGCGTTGGGATCTGGCGTTAAGCTGCGTCTTCCTGGCCGGCGCCATCCTCTTCGGCCTGTCCGCATACCAGGGCAGCACCTTTATTGTGCTGTCCGCTCTGGGCCTGCTTTTGTGTATCGGCAGCATCATTCTGGGGCTGGTCAAGCTCCGCTGCCCCTTCTGCCACCATTTTCTCGGCTTTCTCTCCGCCGGCAGCCATCACTTCTGCCCCTGGTGCGGAGACCAGCTATCCGGCTCCGGCGAGGGCTGACAGTTTCCAACAGAAAGGGCTGGAGCGCGCTGCGCTCCAGCCCTTTCTGTTCCGTCAGGATTATTATATCCGCGTGCGCATCCAGTCCACCTTTTTGTAGTACAGGAAAAACAGGATGCAGCTGATGCCCCAGGTGAGGGGATAGACCCAGTAGACCATCTGGATGCTGTGGGTCAGAGGGATGGCAATGGACAGGAAGGCCACCCGCACGCCGCACCAGATGGCGATCATGATGGCCATTGGGATGACGGCCCTTCCTGCGCCCCGCAGCACGGCGGCCACAGAGTGGGCATAGGCCAGCAGGCAGTAGAACAGCGCGGCCGTCCGGGCCTTGTCAATGCCAAAGGCCACAACCTCCGGCGTGGGGTCAAAGAGAGCGATGAGCTGGGGAGCAAAGAGGAACACCAGCACGCCGATGGCCTCCGCCAGGGTGACGCTCATCAGGATTCCAAAGCGTGCTCCCTTTCTCGTCCGCTCGTACTGCATAGCCCCCAGGTTCTGGCCCACAAAGGTAGTCAGCGCCAGGGTAAAGCTGTTGATGGGCAGGAATCCGAAGCCCTCGATTTTGGCATACGCGCCATAGCCCGCCATAGCCATCTCACCAAAAGAGTTGACATGTGACTGGACAATCACATTGGCGAAGGCGATGATGGAGTTCTGCACGCCGGAGGGCAGGCCCACCCGGACAACCTGCCACAGAATATCCCGCTGAAAACGGATGGCCTTCAGCTCCACCCGGTAGCTCTCCTTTGTCCGCATCAGCTGGATAAGGCACAGCAGGGCGCTCACCACCTGGGAGATCACCGTGGCCAGCGCCGCGCCGCCCACGCCGGCGTCAAAGGCCTGGATAAACAGCAGATCCAGCCCCAGATTGACAATGGAGGAGGCGATCAGGTAGTACAGCGGGTGACGGCCGTCCCCCACCGCCTGTAAAATGCCCACAAACACATTGTACATCATAACAGCCAGAGAGCCGCAGAAATAGATCCGCAGGTATGCCACTGCATCCGCCATCACGCTCTCCGGCGTGCCCATCCACACCAGAATCTGAGGCGAGAGCAGCACGCCCACAGCGGTCAGGACCGTACCCGCCACCAGGCCGAAAGCCACGATGGTATGGACGGTACGGTGCACGCCTTCCTTATCTCCAGCGCCGAAATTTCTTGCCACAATGACGCCCGCGCCGGAGGAGATGCCGCTCAGCAGGCCGATGAGCATGCCGATCAGGCTGCCCGACGAGCTGACCGCCGCCAAGGCACTGCTGCCTACGAATCTCCCCACAATCAGCGAGTCTACGGTATTGTACATCTGTTGAAATAGATTGCCAAGCATGAGCGGCAGCGCAAAGAGGATCATTCTCTTCCAGATCGCGCCGCTGGTCATTGGCTCCATGGTCTTTGCCACAGGCTCCCTCCTCACAATAAAAACGACACCGATAGATTATATCCCCCTTTTGTCTTTTGCACAAGTACACCGGCAATCTTTTCCCATACGAAAAATCTGCCGGCATCAAATTCTTATGCCTGTATTGATGCCGGCAATCTCCTGTGAGGCAAAGCTTTTATAGAACGCTTGACTTTTTTGTCCCTATTTGCTATAGTAAGGGGGCGATTTGAATTGCCGCCGGGTAAACGCCTTGGTCCGTTCTGTTGGGCCTTTGAAAGAACGGATGAAAGGCGTTTTTTATTGTACAAGGAGGAGACGGTATGTTTCGGGAGATGAGAAGAAAGCGCCAAGCCCTGCCCCAAGAGGAAGTTTCTGCCGTGTTAGAGCGGGGGACCTCCGGCGTGCTGGCCCTGGCCGGTGAGGACGGGTACCCCTACGCGGTGCCTATCAGCTATGTGTACGACGGGGAGAAGTTCTATTTTCACTGCGCCAGGGCAGGCCACAAGCTGGACGCCATCCGGCGGGAACCGAAGGCCTCCTTCTGCGTGATTGATCAGGATCAAATCGTCCCGGCGGAGTACACTACCTATTTTCGCAGCGTCATTGCTTTCGGCAGGCTCCGCGTCCTGGAGGACGAGGGAGAAAAGCGGGCCGCCATTGAGAAGCTGGCGGCCAAGTACGCGCCGGACCAGCCTGTTGACGCCCGCGCCCAGGCCATTGACCGGGAATGGCTGCCTCTCTGTATGCTGGAGATGACAGTAGAGCATCTCACGGGAAAAGAGGCCATCGAGCTCGCCGGAAAAAGGCCGCAGCCTTATAAATCGGAATAAATTATCACCTGATATCAAAACCCGCCGGGGTTCTCTTTCATGGGGAGTAGGCCAGCGTTACACAAACGCTGGCCTTTTTTGTAAAAGAAAAAGCAACAGCATGACGCGAAAAGCGCCATGCTGTTGCCTATTTGATATTCTGAACCGCTTTTTCCAAGCCCGCCTAAAAGCAGTCCCCGGTCTCTTCTTCCGGTCCTGCTCAGCCGCCGCAGTGGCTGCCGCAGGCGTGGCTGTGGTCGTGACCGCGGCACTCATGGTGGCCATGGTCGTGGTGGTGGCAGGTGGGCTCCACATTGCGGGCCAGATTGCCGCCCAGCAGGGCCTCCACAGCCGCATCAGCATCGCCGGTCACACCGGCATAAAGGGTGATGCCCGCCTCATTCAGGGCGGCAATGGCGCCGCCGCCGATACCGCCGCAGATCAGGGTGTCCACGCCCAGGCCCTTCAGGAACCCGGCCAGAGCTCCGTGGCCGCTGCCGTTGGTGGGCTCCACGGCGGAAGAGATCACTGCGCCATTGTCCACGCTGTACACCTTAAACTGCTCGGTGTGTCCGAAGTGCTGAAAAATCTGTCCATTCTCGTAAGTGACTGCAATCTTCATCTGTCTTCTCCTCCAAAACACTGTTTTTTCCGGCAGCCGCCCCGGCGGTGGCAGCAGCCCGGCCCGTCACACAGGCGGTAATTCCCCCCGGCGATGACCAGCCGCTTTCCATTGACCAGAGCGTCGGCCAGCTTGCGGCGGGCGCTGTCGCAGATGCCGGTGACCGTGGTGCGGGCAATCTCCATCTGCTCCGCACAGGCCTCCTGAGTCAGCCCCTCCAGATCCAGCAGGCGGATGACTTCAAACTCGTCCACCGTCAGCACCACCGGCTCCTCCGGCCCGGGCCGCTCTCCCACCGGGGCAAAGCCCGCCCAGCCGGGCAGCTGGCACACCCTTCTGCACTTCTGAGGTCTGGGCATCTGTTCCCCCTCCGTTTCTGACTTATGTCAGTTATTATACTCTGTTTCTGACATATGTCAAGTATTTCAGAGACATATCTCCCGCCGCTCCCATACAACCAATAACGTCCCCTCTTCCACTGACACCCGGGAAGGGACGCCGGTGAACTCGTTGCTCACGCCCAGGGAAAAACCGTTGTCCAGCTCCGCGCCGGCGAGAGAATATTTCAGGCCCTCAATGGTCACGCCTCTCGCCCTGTCTGAGTGGGCAAACACCGAGATCATCCCCCGATTCTCCGGGCCGAATTCCAGCGCCCCGGCGGTGATGGCTGTGGCGGTCCAGTCCGGGCCGTACAGCCACCCCTGCTCCCCCCGTCGGGAGAGCCAGGCCAGCAGTTGGAGATTGGCCAGGGTGTGGTCAAACCGCCCGCCTGTTCCGCCGAAGATGTGGAATTGGCGGTAGCCCCGGTCCTGTCCCAGCCGGACGGCGGCCATAGTGTCGGTGTCATCCTTCATCCTGGGCAGGCGCACCAGCGGAGCCACGCCGGCGGGCTCCGCCATGGAGTCAAAGTCCCCTACCACCAGATCGGGTTCCAGTCCCTTGTCCTTCAGCCAGGCGTAGCCGCCGTCGGCGGCAATGAGCAGATCTCCCTGCTCCGGCACAGGCAGAATCTTGATCCGTTCGCCCGCACCGACAATATAGCAATTTCCACAAGTCATGGTCTTTTCCTCACTTTATGCTGCGATATCCGGGTTTTGCCCGGCTTTTTGTACGTTTGGCTTATGCTCTCTATCCTAACATACTCCGCCCCGGGGCGCAAGGCGCCCTATTTTTTGGTAAAAAAATACTTGACAGACAGAGGGCTTGTGGATAAAATAACGCTTAAATTATTTTACTTAAAAATTTTTAATTAAAATAATTGAATAAAATAATAAGGAGTACGCTATCATGACTTTCGAAGAAATGCGCGACATCATTGTGGAGACCCTGAGCTGTGATGCTGAGGACGTGACCATGGAGGCTTCTCTGGCTGAGGACCTGGGCGCCGACTCTCTGGCCGCTGTGGAGCTGTCCATGGCTCTGGAGGAGGCCTCCGGCGTGACCATCGAAGACGAGGACCTGCCCAACATGAAGACCGTGGGCGATCTGATGGCCTACATCGAGTCCCACAAGGCCTGAGGCACTGCCCATGAGCAATCAGGACGTGTTTGAGCTGATGGCCCGCTTCGAGGGCAGCACGGCCGTCAGCATGAAGTTCACCTGCAAGGACTTCTCCCTGGAGCTGAGCAAGGCGGCAGGCTCTGCCCCCGCCGCCGCGCCTGTGGCGGCGGCCCCCGCAGTCTCCGCCGCTCCTGCCGCGCCTGCGGAGGATGAGGGCAGCGTCATCACCGCTCCCCTGGTGGGTACTTACTATGCCTCCCCCTCTCCCGGCGCCGCCCCCTTTGTCTCTGTGGGCGATCAGGTGAAGAAGGGGCAGACGGTCTGCCTGATGGAGGCCATGAAGATGATGAATGAGGTCACCGCTCCCTGCGACTGCGTCATTGAGGCGCTGCTCCAGGAGGACGGCGCTCTGGTCTCCTTCGGCGCCCCCCTGCTGCGCTATAAGGCGGTCTGAGCCATGTTCAAGCGGATTTTGATTGCCAACCGGGGGGAGATTGCCCTCCGGGTCCTGCGGGCCTGCCGGGAAATGGACATCGATACCGTGGCGGTCTACTCTCAGGCCGACGCGGACGCCCTCCACGTCCAGTTTGCCGGCAGCGCCTACTGTGTCGGCCCGGCCAAGGCGGCCGACAGCTATCTGAACATGGGTGCCATTCTCACCGTGGCCAAAGCCGCGGGCTGCGACGCCATCCATCCGGGCTACGGCTTCCTGTCGGAGAACGACGCCTTTGCCGACGCCTGCCAGGAGGAGGGCATCACCTTTATCGGCCCCTCCGGCGACGTGATCCGGGCCATGGGCAACAAGGCCTCCGCCCGGGCGCTGATGCAGAAGGCGGGTGTGCCCGTGGTGCCTGGCTCCGACGGCCCGGTGCCCGACGCCCAGACCGCCAAGGCTGTGGCCGATTCCATCGGCTATCCGGTGCTCATCAAGGCCTCCGCCGGCGGCGGCGGCCGGGGCATGCGCCGGGTGTACGACCCGGAGAGCTTTATCTCCCTCTTTGAGGAGGCCCGGGCCGAGTCGATGGCCTGCTTCGGCAGCGGCGAAATGTACCTGGAGAAGCTGATTCTGGATCCCCGGCACATTGAGTTCCAGATTCTGGCCGACCGCCACGGCAACGTCATTCACCTGGGGGATCGGGACTGCTCCATCCAGCGCCGCAATCAGAAGATGCTGGAGGAGGCTCCCTCCAAGGCCCTCACCCCCGAACTGCGGGAGCAGATGGGCGCCGCCGCCGTGGCCGCCGCCAAAGCGGCGGGCTATGAGAACGCCGGCACCATCGAGTTCGTGCTGGACAGCGAGGGTCACTTCTACTTCATTGAGATGAACACCCGGATTCAGGTGGAACACCCCATCACTGAGATGGTCACCGGCACCGACCTGGTGCGGGAGCAGATCCGCATCGCCGCGGGCCTGCCTTTGTCCCTGACTCAGGAGGACGTAAAGCTCCAGGGCCACGCCATTGAGTGCCGCATCAACGCTGAGGACCCGGCCAACGGCTTCCGCCCCTGTCCGGGCAAGACGGAGTTTCTTCACCTCCCCGGCGGCTGCGGCGTGCGGGTAGACTCCGCCCTGTACACTGGCTATGAGCTCTCCCCCTTCTACGACTCCCTGGCCGCCAAAATCATCGTCCACGCCCCCACCCGGCTGGAAGCCATCCGCCGGATGCGCCGGGCCCTGGAGGAACTGATTGTGGAGGGGTACGCCACCAACGCCGAGCTGCTCCACCAGATTCTGTACCACCCGGACTTTGTCCGCGGAAGCTGCACCACCGGTTTCCTGGACCGTGAGCTGAAAGCGCTCCTGTCCTGGAGCCGCTGCGGAAGCGAGGAGAAGCAATGAGCAACGTATTTACCCGCCGCCGCGAAAAGCTGCTGGCGCTCAAGAGCCTGCGCAGCGGCGGCCCCCGCTCCGCCCCCGCCCCGGCCTGCCCCGCCTGCGGGGCCGAGGTGCCCAGGGGCGAGCTGCACAAGAACCTCTATGTCTGCCCCCGCTGCGGCCATCACCACGCCGTCAGCGCCTACTACCGGCTCAGCCTCGTCCTGGACCCGGGCACCTTCCGGGAACTGGACGAGCGGCTGGCCTCCGCCGACCCCCTGGCCTTCCCCGGCTATGCCGGGAAGCTGGCCGACGCGGGGCGGCGCACCGGCCTGAGTGAGGCCGTGGTCACCGCCACGGGCCGCATCGAGGGCCGCAGGACGGCTGTCGGCGTGCTGGACAGCCGCTTTTTCATGGGCAGCATGAGCGCCGCCGTGGGGGAGAAGATCACCCGCCTGGTGGAGTACGCCGAGAAGAACCGCCTGCCCCTCATCCTGTTCTCCGCCAGCGGCGGAGCCCGGATGCAGGAGGGCATCCTCTCCCTGATGCAGATGGCCAAGACCGCCGCCGCCCTGGAGCACTTCTCCGCCGCCGGCGGGCTGTACATCTCGGTCTTTACCCACCCCACCACCGGCGGCGTCACCGCCAGCTTTGCCAGCCTGGGCGACTATATGCTGGCCGAGCCGGAGGCTCTGGTGGGCTTTGCCGGCCCCCGGGTGGTGGAGCAGACCATCGGCCAGCCGGTGCCCGAGGGCTTCCAGAGCGCCGAGTACCAGCTTGACCACGGCTTCCTGGACGCGGTGGTGCCCCGCAGGGAGCTGCGCGCCACGCTGAGCCGCCTGCTGCGGCTCCATGATCCGAAGGGAGGCCGCGACCGATGAATCAGACCCTTACCCCCGTCCAGCGGGTGGCCCTGGCCCGGAACCCCCAGCGGCCGGGCACGGCGGACTTTATCTCCGCCCTCTTTACCGACTTCTTTGAGCTGCGGGGCGACCGCCACTTCGGCGAAGACCCCAGCATTCTGGGCGGCGTAGCTCTCTACCACGGCCAGCCCGTTACCGTCATCGGCCACCGGAAGGGCCGCACTCTGGAGGAGAACCTGAAGTTCAACTTCGGCATGCCCAGCCCCGAGGGGTACCGGAAGGCCCAGCGGCTGATGGAGCAGGCGGAGAAGTTCCGCCGCCCCGTCATCACCTTTATCGACACTCCCGGCGCCTACCCCGGCCTGGAGGCCGAGGCCAGAGGCCAGGGCGAGGCCATTGCCAGATGTCTGTCCATTCTCTCCGCCCTGACGGTGCCCGTCATCTCGGTGGTCACCGGCGAAGGCGGCAGCGGCGGCGCCCTGGCGCTGGGCGTGGGCAACAGCGTGCTCATGCTGGAGAACGCGGTGTATTCCGTCCTCTCACCCGAGGGGTTCGCCGCTATTTTGTGGAAGGACGCCTCCCGCAGCAATGAGGCCTGCGACGTGATGAAGCTCACCGCCGCCGACCTGCTGGAGCTGGGCGTTATTGATGAGATTATTCCTGAGCCCGAGGGCGGAGCCCACACCGCCCCCGGCGCCGTGTTCACCGCCGTGGACGACGCCATCAGCCGGAGTCTGGCGCCCCTGCTCAAGCTGAGCGGCTCCGCTCTGGCCCGGCAGCGCTACAAAAAATTCCGTGCCATGGGAAATCAGGCCATAAGGAGGGATCGGGGATGAACGGTATCAAGCTCTGCGGCACCGGCGCCGCAGCCCCGGCCAAGATTGTTACCAACGACGACATGGCCGCCATGGTGGAGACCAGCGACGAGTGGATTACCACCCGCACCGGCATCAAGGAGCGGCACTACTGCACCGATGAGACCCAGCTCTCTCTCTGCATGGACGCCGCCCGCCAGGCCATAGACCGGGCCGGCATCTCTCCCGCCGACCTGGGGGTGTGCCTGGTGGCCACCATCTCCCCCGACTTTATTACCCCTTCCGTCTCCTGCCTGCTCCAGCATGAGCTGGGCCTGCCCGAGGACTGTCTGTGCATGGACCTGAACGCGGCCTGCTCCGGCTTCCTCTATGGGCTGCATACCGCCCAGTGCCTGCTGGATACCTGTCCCAGAAAGTATGGCCTGGTGGTGGGCGGCGAGGCCTTTACCCGCCTGGTGGACTTCACCGACCGCACCACCTGCATCCTCTTTGGCGACGGCGCAGGCGCCGCTGTGGTCCGGTCCGGGCCTGACTGTCCTGTGCTCCACACCGTGGTGGGAGCCCGGGGGGACGAGAAGGTCCTCTACATCCCCGGCGCGGGCACCGGCGTTCCTCCGTATATCCATATGGAAGGCACCGCCGTGTTCAAATTCGCGGTGGAGACCGTGCCCAAGTGCATTACCCAGGTGCTGGAACAGGCCCACATGACCGCCGAGGACATCGACCTGTTTGTGCTCCACCAGGCCAATGAACGCATCATCGACCGGGTGGTAAAGAACCTGCACCTTCCCCCGGAGAAGTGCCCCAAGAACATCGCCAAATACGGCAACACCTCCGCCGCCAGCATCCCGCTGCTGCTCCATGAGCTGTGCGCCTCGGGCGCCCTCAAGCCCGGCATGCGGGCTCTTCTCTCCGGTTTCGGCGGCGGCCTGACCTGGGGCGGCGCCATTCTGGAGCTGGACGGGGAAGCACACTAAAAAATCTGAACGCGCCGGCAGGCGCATGGAGGTCTCTATGAAACTCAACGAGCTGCTGGGAACAGAGTTCCCCTTTATTCAGGGCGGCATGGCCAACATCGCCACCGGCGAGTTTGCCGCCGCTGTATCCAACGCCGGCGCCCTTGGCCTTATCGGCTCCGGCGGTATGAATGCCGACAGCCTGCGGGAGAACATCCGCCGCTGCAGGTCCCTCACCGATAAACCCTTTGGCGTCAACCTGATGCTGATGAACCCCGCCGTGGACGAGATGGCCAAGGTGGTCATCGAGGAGGGCGTGAAGGTCGTCACCACCGGCGCAGGCAACCCGGGCAAGTATATCCCCGCCTGGAAAGAGGCCGGCATCAAGGTTTTCCCCGTGGTGGCTGCCGCCGTGCTGGCCAAGCGCCTCACCCGGTACGGCATTGACGGCGTCATCGCCGAGGGCACCGAGAGCGGCGGCCATGTGGGCGAGATGACCACGATGGCCCTGGTGCCCCAGGTGGTGGACGCGGTGGACGTGCCCGTCATCGCCGCCGGCGGCATCGCCAGCGGCCGCCAGCTGGCCGCCGCCTACGCCCTGGGCGCCTGCGGCGTCCAGATCGGCACCTGCCTGCTGGTCAGCGAGGAGTGCCCCATCCACCCCAACTACAAGCAGGCCCTGCTCAAGGCCAGCGACACCGACACCATTGTCACCGGCCGCACCACCGGCGCTCCCGTGCGGGTGCTCAAGAACAAGATGGCTAAGGAGTACATCCGCATGGAGAAGGAAAACATCCCTCTGGCTGAGCGGGAAAAGCTGACTCTGGGCTCCCTGCGCCGGGCCGTCTTTGATGGCGACACCGAGATGGGCAGCCTGATGGCGGGCCAGGTGGCCGGCCAGCTCCACGAGATCCGTCCCGTGCGGGCCATTCTGGAGGAGCTGTACGCTGACTACCAGAAGTGCGTGAAAGGTCTGGTGAACGACCTGTGAGCCTGGCCTTTCTGTATGCCGGACAGGGCAGCCAGCACCCCGGCATGGGCGCTGACCTGTATGAAGCCTATCCCGCCTTCCGCGCCGTGCTGGACAGCGCGGCGGAGCAGGTGGACTTTGACCTGAAGGAGGTCTCCTTCACTGACGCGGGCGGCGTCCTCAACCAGACCGCCTACACCCAGCCCGCCATGGTGGCCTTTGCCGCCGGCGTTACCGCCCTGCTCTATGAGCGGGGCATCGAGCCTGACTACGCCGCCGGCCTGAGTCTGGGCGAGTACTCCGCTCTCCACGCCGCCGGTGTGTTCTCCGCTCCTGAGGCGGTGTCTCTGGTGGCCTTCCGGGGCAAGGCCATGACCCAGGCCGCCCAGGGCATGGACTGCGCCATGATGGCCGTGCTGGGCCTGGATGTGGCCGCCCTCCAGTCCGCCTGCGACCAGGCCTCCGGCCTTGGCGTGGTGGAGATTGCCAACTACAACTGCCCCGGCCAGCTGGTCATCGGCGGCGAAAAGGCCGCCGTGGAGAAGGCCGCCGCCCTGGCCAAGGAGCTGGGCGCCAAGCGGGCCCTTCCTCTGAAGGTCAGCGGTCCCTTCCACACCTCTCTCCTCAAGCCCGCCGGGGACGCCCTGGCCGAGCGGTTCCGCACTGTGGAATTCGCCCCCATGGCCTTCCCCGTGCTTTTCAACTGCCTGGGCCATGAGATGGGCGAGGGCGACACCATTCCCGCCCTGCTGGAGCGGCAGGTCCAGTCCTCCGTCCGCATGGAGGACACCATCCGCCGCATGGAGGCCCTGGGTGTGGATACCATTGTGGAGATTGGCCCCGGCAAGGTGCTCTCCGGCTTTGTCCGCAAGACCTGCCCCGCCATCCGCACCTTTGCCGTGGAGACCTGCGCCGACCTGGACGCTCTCACTGCGGCCCTGAAAGGAGAATCCTGATGAGCCTCACCGGAAAAACCGCCATCGTCACCGGCGGCAGCCGGGGCATCGGCAAAGCCGTATGCCTGGAGCTGGCCCGCCGTGGCTGCAATATCGTCCTGTCCTTTGCCGGCAACACCGCCGCCGCCGACCAGACTGCGGCTGAGTGCCAGGCTCTGGGCGTCCAGGCCTTGGCTGTCCAGAGCAATGTGGCCGACGCCAGTGCCGTCAAGGCCCTGTTTGACGCCGCCCTGAAGCAGTTCGGCGCCATTGATATTCTGGTCAACAACGCCGGGATCGCCCGGGACAACCTGCTCATGCTCCTCAAGGAGGAGGACTTCGACGCTGTGGTGGACACCAATCTGAAGGGCACCTTTCTCTGTATGAAGGCCGCCGTCCGCCCCATGATGAAGCAGCGCCATGGCCGCATCATCTCCCTGAGTTCTGTGGTGGGCCTGCACGGCAACGCCGGTCAGGTGAACTACGCCGCCAGTAAGGCGGGCGTCATTGGCATGACCAAGTCCCTTGCCAAAGAGCTGGCTGGACGGAACATCACGGTCAACGCCGTGGCCCCCGGCTTTATCGACACCGATATGACCGCCGTGCTCCCTGACAAGGCCAAGGAGGCCATTCTCTCCTCCATCCCCATGGCCCGACTGGGCGCAGCGGAGGACGTGGCCAACGCCGTGGCCTTCCTGGCTTCGGATGAGGCCGGTTACATCACCGGCCAGGTACTGGCGGTGGACGGCGGCATGTCCATGTGACACCGACGAGTGCTGTGCTGTGTTGAAAATGGAGGTTATTATGGAAAAACGCCGAGTGGTCATCACCGGCCTGGGGGCCGTCACCCCCATCGGGCACACCGTGCCCGAGAGCTGGGCTGCCGTCCGCGCGGGCAAGTGCGGCGTAGCCCCTATCACCCGTTACAACCCCGAGAATCAGAAGGTAAAGCTGGCGGCCGAGGTCAAGGATTGGAATCCTGAGTCCGTTCTGGATAAGAAGGAGGCCAAGCGGATGGCCCGGTACACTCAGCTGGCCATGGCCGCCGCCAAGGAGGCCGTAGCCGACAGCGGCCTGGACCTGGCCTCTGACGATCCCTGCCGCCGTGGCGTCATCGTCTCCAGCGGCATCGGAGGACTGGACGTCCACGAGTCCGAGCACACCAAGGGTCTGGAGAAGGGCTTTGACCGGGTCTCCCCCTTCTATATTCCCATGGCCATCTCCAATATGGCTGCCGGTCTCATCGCCATTGCCCACAACTGCAAGGGCATGTGCACCTGCCCCGTCACCGCCTGCGCCGGCGGCACCAATGCCGTGGGCGACGCCTTTCACTACATCCGGGACGGCTATACCGACGTGATGATCTGCGGCGGCACCGAGGCTGCCGTCACTCCCCTGGCCATCGGCGGCTTTACGTCCATGAAGGCCCTCTCCACCGTCACCGACCCGTCCCGTGCCTCCATTCCCTTTGACGCGGAGCGCAGCGGCTTTGTCATGGGCGAGGGAGCCGGTATTCTGGTACTGGAGGAGTACTCCCACGCCGCCGCCCGGGGCGCCAAGATCTACGCCGAGCTGGTGGGCTACGGCGCCACCTGCGACGCCTACCACATGACCGCCCCTGCCGAGGGCGGCGAGGGCGGCGCCCGGGCCATGGCCATCGCCCTGGCTGACGGCGGCGTATCCCCTGACGAGGTGAACTACATCAACGCCCACGGCACCTCCACTCACCTGAACGACAGCGGCGAAACCGCCGCCGTCAAGACTGTGTTCGGCGCCCATGCCAAGGAGCTGATGATGAGCTCCACCAAGTCCATGACCGGCCACATGCTGGGTGCGGCAGGAGGCGTGGAGGCTATCTTCACCGCCCTGGCCCTGAAGGAGGGCTTTGTCCCCGCCACAATCAACTACCAGGTTCCCGACCCGGAGTGCGATTTGGACGTGGTGCCCAACGAAGGCCGGGAAGCCGCCCTGCGGTACGCCATGTCCAACTCTCTGGGTTTCGGCGGCCACAACGCCAGCATCCTGCTGAAAAGATGGGAGGAAGCATAATGCAGCTCAATTCCAATCAGATCGCTGAGATTCTGCCCCACCGCTACCCCTTCGCCCTGGTGGACCGCATCACCGACGGCGAGGAAGGCAAGTGGGTTCAGGGCATCAAGTGCGTGTCCGCCAACGAGCAGTTCTTCTGCGGCCATTTTCCCCAGAAGCACATCATGCCCGGTGTGCTTATCATCGAGGCCATGGCCCAGGTGGGAGCGGTAGCTCTTCTGTCCGTACCGGAGAATCGGGGCAAGCTGGCCCTGTTCGGCGGCATTAAGAACGCCCGCTTCAAGCGCCAGGTGGTGCCCGGGGACGTGCTGGAGCTCAAGTGCACTCTGACCAAGCGGAAGGGCCCCGTAGGCATCGGCGAGGCCGTGGCTACTGTCAACGGCGAGATCGCCGCTACGGCGGAACTCATCTTCGCCATTGCTGATGCTGAGAAGTAAATTTGCTCTTTCCGCCCCGTTTTGATACAATAATGTCCGGATATGCCCCCTATACGGTCTTTTCCTGACACAGAAGTGAAGTTTTGTCCGGCTGCGGCCGGGTTCTGTCCGATGGAGGCGGAAATGATGCTGGAACAACGGTTTCAGGACGTGTATACAAAATTTAAGCTGCATTTCTATCGCGAAATTTTTGAGCGCTTTCAGAGCCGGGAGGCCAGCCTCACCACGGTGGAGACCTTCTGCATGGAGGCCATTCAGGCTTTGCGCCTGCCTACCATCAATGAGTTTGCCTCATTTATGAAGATCTCCCCTCCAAACGCTGCCTACAAGGTCAACAGTCTGATTAAAAAAGGCTATGTGGAGAAAATCCAGTCTGAGCACGATAAGCGGGAATACCATCTGCGCCCCACTCAGAAGTATATCGACTACTATAATATCAGCAATACCTACGTGCACAAGGTAATGGACCGTATTGCGGAGCGCTTCTCCCCCGCCGACTGCGCCAAACTGGAGGAGATGCTGGCCATTGTCAGTGACGAGCTGATGCCGGAAATTCCCCTCCCCGCCCCCGAGGCCCAGTGCTAATCTGTTTCTGCACCAGGTGCCCGTGAGCGCTTTCAAGTCAAGAAAAATTTTAAGATGCCATCAAGGTCCGCTCTGCCTGTGCAGAACGGACCTTGATTTTTTCCTTTTATATTTTCATCTGCTTTTCTTGCTTCTTTTTTCCTTGACCGGCGCCTCCTCCATGGCCTGTTCCAGTTTTTGCAGCGCCTTCTTCTCAATGCGGGATACATAGCGACTCGGCTATTGTAAACGATTGGCTCCGGAAAATCACGCCGTCTCAAACGGCGCAATCCCTTGCAGTGTCTGGCTTTCTGCCGTTTCATCCAGCTGGGCGAAACGGAATTTGATGATGACTTCCTTGCCCTCGGTCAGCTCCACTCTTTCGATGAGGCTGACCAGCAGTTCCCGGCTCTCCCCCGCTGTATCGATGAACCTCTGCACCAGTTCCCTGGCCCTGTCCTCACTGCGGACGGGGCTTTTTTTCTGAAACTCCAGGGCCTGTCGTTTTTCCTCCAGCTGCTCTCGCTCCAGTTTGATCCGGCCGAAGATGCGCTGGAAGTCCGCCTCCGGCAGCAACCCGCTGAGCCGGTCCGTGTACATGCGGTCCAGGTTGGCGGTGAGGCTGTCGATCTTGGACTGGAGTGTATGGAGTTCTGTCTCCAAGCCGCTCTGTTTCCCGGCGTTCTCTACGGCCTCCCGAGCCACAGGCAGCAGTTCGTCCGGGTTTAGGTAGGCCTGGCAGACCTCCCGTACCTTGGCGACCACCGCGTCAGTCACCGTTTTTTCCTTGATGGAGTGGCAGGTGCAGACGCCCGCTTTGGTAAAACGCTGGTAGGTACGGCAGACAAAGTACAGCACATCCTCTCCCCTGGCGTTTTTTCGGTTGAGCACCGCCAGAGGGTATCCGCACTCGTGGCAGAAGATCAGCCCTTTCAGCAGAAAGTCATAGGTTCGGCTCCGGGTGTGCTTTCGGCTGTTGACCAGCATCCTCACCTTGCGGAAAGTCTCCGCGTCCACCAGAGGCTCGTGCGTGCCCTCCACCACTACCCAGTTGGCCGGGTTCTGCCTCAGGCACTTTTTTGACTTGTAACTGATCTTCACACTGCGCCCCTGAACCATGTTGCCGATGTAAGTCTCGTTTTGCAGCATATCGGAGATCCGCTCGCTGCTCCACAGGCCGGTATAGGGACCAGGCCGTGCCACTGTGAGGTTTGCGTAGGTGGCCGGGGTGGGCACTCCCTCCTGGTTGAGGAGGGTTGCAATGTTCCGGCAGCTCATGCCGGAGAGAGCCAAGGCGAAGATCCGTCGGACAACAGGCGCCACTTCCTCGTCAATGACGATCTTGTTTTTCTCCGCGGGGTGCATCTTGTAGCCGTATACTGGCTTGCCGCCAATAAACTGCCCTTTCCGCTGCTTATCCCGCTTGACGCTCTTGATCTTTTTGGAGATGTCCTTGGCGTACATGTCGTTCATGATAGCCCGGAACGGCGTGATGTCGTTGGCGGTGGAGTCCACACCGGTGTCGATACCGTCCAACAGGGAGATGTACCGCACCCGGTGCTCCGGGAAGTACCTCTCCATGTAGTGGCCGGTCATGATGTAGTCGCGCCCCAGACGGGAGAGATCTTTTGTAATGACCATGTTTACCTTCTTGGCCTCGATGTCAGCAATCATCCGCTGAAAGCTTGGGCGGTCAAAATTTGTGCCGCTCCAGCCGTCGTCTACATAGGTATCGTAGACGCTCAGCCGGTGCTGCTGCACAAACTCCCGCAGCAGGGATTCCTGGTTCTGGACGCTCTGGGATGGTCCCTCGCTCTCATCCTCCTTTGATAGTCT
>NZ_CALXGI010000026.1 GCF_944387805.1 uncultured Pseudoflavonifractor sp.
CCCGGCCTGGACACCAACAAGAAGGGCTGCCTCATCGTGGCGGACGACGGCGTGACCACAACCCGGGAGGGCGTGTTCGCCGGCGGCGACGCGGTGACCGGCGCGGCCACCGTCATCCTGGCCATGGGCGCGGGCAAGAAGGGCGCCGAGCAGATCAACGCATACCTCTCCAAGTAAGAGAAAATACATAACAGGGCAGAGCCGCAGCTGCGGCTCTGCCCTGCTGTCTATCATGGGTGCTTACGTTCTGGATAGTAACTATCGGAACAGTACGTACTTGCAAGCAGGAATGGAAATGTTATAAAGTATAAAAGTATAGAGGAGAATCCCTGCAAGGAGGACGAGAATATGAAGATTCTAATGGTAAACGGAAGCGCAAACCAGCATGGCTGCACCTACACCGCCCTCAGCGAGATTGGCGCGGCGGCTCAGGAGCTGGGAGCGGAGTGGGAGATCGTCCAGCTGGGCGGTCAGCCCATGAGGGACTGCATCGGCTGCAACCAGTGCGGTGGAAAGGGAAAATGTGTCTTTGCCGACGGCGGTGTAAATGAGTTCCTGGAGAAGGCGATGGAGGCTGACGGCTTTGTGTTTGGAACGCCGGTCTACTACGCACACCCCAGCGGCCGCCTTCTGAGTTTTCTGGACCGGGCGTTTTATGCCGCATCAGGCGGCGGAAAGTCCCCCTTTGCGGGCAAACCCGGCGCGGCGATAGCGTCCGCCCGGCGGGCCGGAACCACCGCCTCGCTGGATGTGATAAACAAGTACTTTGGCATTACCTCCATGCCCGTGGTGTCCGGCACCTACTGGAATATGGTCCACGGCCGTTCGCCGGAGGAGGTGCGCCGGGATCTGGAGGGCCTTCAGACCATGCGCAACATTGGCCGGAACATGGTGTGGATGATTGAGCAGCTGAAGAAGGCGCCCATGCCGCAGCAGGAGAAGGGTGTGTTCACCAACTTTATCCGCCCTGCCGGACAGTAAAAACCGGCCATACAGGGAGACCGCGCCTGGCTATAGCCCAGGCGCGGCCTCTGCTTTTGTATGCTTACCAGTTGAACCAGCCGCCGCTGTCTCTGGCGTCCAGAACCTCCAGGGCACCCAGAATCATCTCGGCCGCTTCAGCCCGGGTGAGCTGGTCGTTGAGCCCCAAGGTGCCGGTGCTGCTGGTTGTGAGCACGCCGCAGCTCTCCAGATTGGCGGCAGACTGAACCGCCCAGGCGGGGGCCAGTTCATCCACTGCGGCCATAGCCTCAGACACATCGGACACCTGGAGGGCACGGTCCAGCAGGACGGTCGCCTCAGCCCGGGTGATGGTGTTTTCTGCGTTGAATACAATGCGGCCCGCCTCGTCGGCAGCACCCTGAACCACTCCGGCCTTCAGGGCGGAGGCGGCGTAGCCCTTGGCCCAAGTGGGGATGGCGTCATCGTCGGCAAAGCCGGTGGTGGTCACGTCCTCCAGGGCGTCCAGCCCGGCGGCTTTCATGGTCATGGTGAGAAACTCGCTGCGGGAGACAGGCGTGTCAGGGTTAAAGAAGTATTCCCCGCCCATGCACTCGCCTACAAAGATGCCCTCCTCGGCCAGGCGAATGGCCGCCTTGCAGGCGGGCATGCCGTCCATGTCTGCATAGGTCACCTTGGTGGAGGCCTTCTCAATCTTAATCTTCACCGTTGCCGGGGCGGAGGTGTTGCCAACTGCATCTACCGCCACATAGGTGAAGGAGTCCTTGCCGGTCTTGTTCTCATAGGGGGTGTAGACAAACTCGTTGGAGCCGTCCTCCGGCATGGTGACGGAACCTCTCGCGGGCTTGTCCACCAGCTGGAAGGTGAGAAGATCGCCCTCTGGGTCGGTGGCGGCAAAGCGGGCGGTAATGGCTACATTCTTGTAAGTGCACAGCTCCAGGTTTTCTGCAATGGGGGCGCTGTTGGCCTCGCTGAGCAGGTGGAGGTTTACCTCCACCGGGCTGCCGGAGACGCCGGAGGAGAACACAGGGGTAAAGGAAAAGCTAGCGGCGGTAACAGCGGAACCAGTCAGGGGCTGAAAGGACAGGCCGGACACCGCATTCATGGTTACCACATCGCCGGCGTTCAGGGGCTGACCGCCCAGTGTCAGGATGCCGGCGGCCTGGTCAGGCAATGTGGAGATGACAATGGCGTCCAGGGTACCGCCGCTCTGAACCACAAAATCGTCGGCGGAGAAGGAAATGGCGCTGCCTACGGGGCCGTTCTTGGAGAAAATGGCCACCGAGGGGGGGTCCGCCTCCTCGCCAAAGCCGAACAGGGCCGCGGCGGGGAGCGCGAAGGTGAGGAACAGTGCGGTCAGAGAGAGCAGGGGAAGAGAGCGGCGCAGAAATGCACGATGCTTCACGGAAAAAGACCTCCTTGGTAAATGGATGGGGACTGAATGCAGCCTTATTCTTTACCAATAGAGAGAGATTATGCTAAACAGGCGAAAAACTTCATGCGCCCAGGGAGCACCACGAAAGCAGGGGAAAGCCGGGGCGCATGAAGTTTTCGCGCATGTGAGCCGTCTCAGCCCGTGCGCTGTGATTTCATGGCCGTGCCGCTTACAGCGGCAAAGGGCCATTTTTGCTATGTTTTTGCATAGCAAAAGAAGCGGCCCGCCGGATTTCCGGCAGGCCGCCTGGGCATGGGTTAGGAGATTGAAGCTCAGCTCTTCTTGTTTTTCTTGTAGAGGATATTCAGCCCCTTGAGAAGCAGATTTTTTTCCAGCCTGATGTCCCGCTTGCACAGGGGCACCACAAACTGGGCGATGCCGCCGGTGGCCACCACGGTGGTGGGCTTGCCCAGCTCCTCCTCGATGCGGTCCAGCATGCCGTCCAGCATGGCGGCGGCGCCGTACATAATGCCGCTGCGCATGCATTCCACAGTGTTCTTGCCGATGACCCGGCGGGGCTTGTCCAGCTGGATGCCGGGCAGCTGGGCGGCGTGGCTGGACAGGGCCTCGGCGGAGACCCGGACGCCGGGGATAATGCAGCCGCCCAGGTAGGAGTTGCCGCAGTCCACCACCTCAATGGTGGTGGCGGTGCCCATGTCCACCAGGGTGAGAGGCGGGGCATACTGCTGGAGGGCGGCCACGGCGATGACGATGCGGTCGCTGCCCACCGAACTGGGGTCGTCCATGCGGATATTCAGCCCGGTTTTGATGCCGGGGCCCACCACCATAGGTGTAAGGCCAGTCAGCTTGACAAGTCCTGTGCGCACAGAGTTGAACACCGGAGGCACCACCGAGGAGATGATGCAGTCCTCCACCTGGGAGAGGGGCACGCCGAAAAAGTCAAGCAGGTTCTTGATCTCCACGCCGTACTGGTCGGAGGTCTTGATGTGGTCGGTGGCGATGCGGGCCTCAAACCGGATCTGGTCGTGCTCGATGCCGCCGATGACGATGTTGCTGTTTCCGATATCAATGGCCAGAAGCATGGGCTTCGCCTCCCAAAACAGTTGTGACGCTCAGGCCGCCTGGAGCCGGGGCTTGGCGAGCCGGAGCAGATTTTTCCCAATGACCGCCACCAGGACAGTGGATACAATAGCCTCGGGGATACCGTTGGCCAGAATGGTGGTGAGAATCAGGCCGGAGACCGCCTCCAGGGCCACCTCCTTGGCCTGGGCGTACTGCTGGGTAAAGAGCAGGAAGATACTGCCCATGACCGTCACCGTGTTGACCATGGAGCCGGTAAAGCCCACGATGGACAGGGCGGTCCAGCTGTTCACTCTGGTGCGGGACAGGGCCTTCCACAGCCAACCCGCCGCCACGCCGATGAGGATCCGGCAGCCCACCGCCACCCACAGGGCCTTGACCGCACCGGACAGGCCGGTGGTGCTCATGAAGGGGGAAAAGGCGAAGGAGGTGAGGGCTGGGGTAAAGGTGTTGATGATGACGGAGCAGATGCCGAACACGCCGCCCAGAATGCCGCCCGCCAGGGGCCCGAAGAGAATGGCGCCCAGTATCACGGGGATGTGAACGGTGGTGGCCTTGGTGACCACCAGAGGGATCATGCCCAATGGAGTGTTGGCCAGCAGCACGACGATGGCCGCCATCATGGCCACGCCGGCCATCCATTTGGCGTCTTTCCTGCGGTTTTTCATATTCAATTACCTCCTGCTGTCGCTCCTCTGAAGAGGATGCAACGCAATTTTGAAGCGCGCTGCCGGCGCGCTTTCCGACCTGTTATTATACCGAATGGGAGGCCGGTTTGCAAGGGAAAAACGGGCGCGGGGACCTGCGGAGAGGGAGAAAAGGGTGCTTTACAAGGTGGGATTTCTGTGTCATAATGCCAGTGGAGGCCGTACACGCCTCCATATTTCACGAAAAAATGAGGGTTTATCATGTTGCAGGGAAAGACGGTTCTTCTGGGGGTAACGGGCGGTATTGCCGCCTATAAGGCGGCGGCGCTGGCCTCGGCGCTGGTGAAGCAGCACTGCTGCGTGGAGGTCATCATGACCGCCCACGCTACCGAGTTCATCACGCCCCTGACCTTTGAGCAGCTGACGGGGAACCGGACCATGGTGGACACCTTTGACCGGAACTTTGTCCACCAGGTGGAGCATGTGTCCCTGGCCCACCGCACCGACCTGGTGCTGGTGGCGCCTGCCACGGCCAACGTGTGCGCCAAGCTGGCCCACGGCCTGGCCGACGACATGCTGACCACCACAGTGCTGGCCTGCAAGTGCCCCAAGCTCATCGCCCCTGCCATGAACACCAATATGTTTGAAAATCCGGTGACCCAGGACAACCTGGACGTCCTGCGCCGGTACGGCTGGGAGGTTATCCAGCCCGCCAGCGGCCGTCTGGCCTGCGGGGACACGGGGGCGGGCAAGCTGCCCGAGCCGGAGCAGCTGCTCCAGCACATCCTGCGCCGCCTGGCCCTGCCCCACGACCTGGAGGGCAAGCGGGTGCTGGTGACGGCGGGCCCCACCCAGGAGGCGCTGGACCCGGTGCGCTACATCACCAACCACTCCACCGGCAAGATGGGCTACGCCATTGCCAGAATGGCCATGCTGCGGGGCGCGGAGGTGACGCTCATCTCCGGTCCCACCGCCATTGACCCGCCGCCCTTTGTGGAGGTGGTGCCGGTGGTGTCGGCCGCCGACATGTTCGACGCGGTGGCACAGCACAGCGCAAATGCCGACTGGATTTTCAAGTCCGCCGCCGTGGCCGACTACACTCCGGCGGAGTACAGCGGCGACAAGGTGAAGAAGAAGGAGGGGGACATGAGCATCCCCCTCACCCGGACCAAGGATATTTTACAGTATCTGGGCGGCCACCGGCGGCCGAGCCAGTTCATCTGCGGCTTCTCCATGGAGACCAGGGACATGCTGGAAAACAGCAGGGCCAAGCTGGAGAAAAAGCATGTGGACATGATCTGCGCCAACAACCTGAAGGTGGCGGGGGCCGGCTTCGGGGGGGATACCAATGTCATCACCCTCATCACCGCCGATGGTGCGGAGGAGCTGCCCCTGATGAGCAAGGAGGCGGCCGCCGACCGGATTCTGGATGCAGCCAAAGCCCGCAGCAGCACTGAACAGGGATAAGCCTTTACAGAGCCTGAAAACAGGAAACGGGCTCCATCCACTAATTTGGATGGAGCCCGTTTTTCATACAATTATGATTGCAGATTGCTCCGGTCGGACAGCCAGCTGGGCAGGGAGCGCATTTTGATGCTGGAGACCAGCCCCATGGCGGCGTACATGGTGACGACGGAGGAGCCGCCATAGCTGATGAAGGGGAGGGTCAGGCCCACCACGGGGAAGATATACAGGCACATGCCCACGTTGACCGCTACCTGGGCCAGCAGCATGCCGGCGAAGCCCATAGCGATGAGGGCGGACTGGAGACTGCGGGCCCGCTTGGCCACCCAGATGCACCGGAGAATGATAAAGGACAGCAGCAGCAGCAGGAGCACGCAGCCCACCAGGCCGAACTCCTCGCCGCAGACAGCGAAAATCTCGTCGGTCTCCCGGGCGGGGAGAGAGGTCTTGTATTTGCTCTGGGTCTGAGGGCCCTGGAGGTATCCCATGCCGGTGAGCCCGCCGCTGCCGATGGCCATGATGCTGCGGGTCTGCTGCCAGCCGGTGTCCTGGGTCTGCTCGTAGAGAGTCTCCTGGTTCCCGGTCAGATGGTCGATGACCACAGTAAAGCGCTGGAAACGGTAGTCGTCGCTGACGTGGGGCCAGATGAGCACCACTGCCGCCACACACACCACGATGGCCAGCAGGAACCACCGCTTCTTCACGCCGCCTGCCCAGGCCACCACTACGAAAATGAACAGATAGGTGAGCACCATGCCGAAGTCGCCGGAGGAGATGGCGATAAAGCCTGCCATTATCAGTGTATGGCCGGCAATCTGCAAGACAGACGCAGGCCGGGAGATACCCCGCTCCTGGAGTTTAGTACATTGCCAGGCCAGCAGGAGTACAAAGGAAAGTTTGACAATCTCAGCGGGCTGAAGGTTCACCGGAAAGCCGGGGATATGGATCCAGCTCTGGTTGCCGTTTACGTTCACGCCCAGAGGAGTGCGGGTAAGAAGCACAAACACAAAGTTAAAGGCCAGAAGGAATTTCCAGGATCGCTCTGTAATGAGCTCCACGTCCACGGAGGAGATGAAGATGTAGACCAGAATACCCAGCACAACGGCGATGGACTGGACGATAATATTCCGATAGCCGCCGATGTAGCGGGTGGCGCTGTAAACCAGCACCAGGCCGTAGGCGGAGGCGGCGATGCACAGAGATAGCAGCAGAAGATCTCCCTTTCGGAAGAACTCCCGCAGGGAGTCGGTAATCCAGGACAAGAAAGAGCCTCCTTTCAGAGGAAATGGGGATAGAGTCAACCTGTTGCAAGGATTTGGAGCGCAGACCGCCCGGCTCCCCGCACCGGAACAAAGCCGTTTTTCCTGGGAGGTCAGGGTGTTCCCCGGGGACAGCTTTGCTCAGCACGCATTATTCTACCATCTTTTTTAAAAAGCGTAAACAAGTTTTGCGCAGTGTTCACACATATGTTATAATGTCCCACATAAGTAAGACTGCCGGAGGGCCCAGCAGGCTGTTTCGGCAGGAATCTGAGGTGTAATATGGAATATGTTTCAAATGCCCCGGAGGAAACCGAGGCTCTGGGGGCCGCTCTGGCGGAGCGGCTGAAGCCGGGGACAGTGGTGGCCTTCAGCGGGGACCTGGGAGCGGGCAAGACCGCTTTTGTCCGGGGCATGGCCCGTGGCCTGGGCATCCCTGAACGGGTGACTAGCCCAACCTTTACCATTGTAAATGAGTATGAAGGAGGCCGCCTGCCTCTGTTCCACTTCGACATGTACCGCCTGGACAGCTCTGACGAGCTGTTCGACATCGGCTGGGAGGACTACCTGGTCCGGGGCGGAGTGTGCGCCGTGGAATGGAGCGAGAACGTCTCCGACGCTCTGGACGCAGACTGCATCCGGGTGGACATCCGACGAGGCGCCCACGATAACCAGCGGCTGATTACCATAGCGGGAGGGGGAGCGGCATGAAGATATTGGCGCTGGAGACCTCTGCAGTGGCCTGCTCGGTGGCTCTGTGCGAGGATGAGAAGCTGCTGGCCCAGTTCTTTCAGAACAATGGCCTGACCCACAGCGTGACCCTGATGCCCATGTGCCAGGCCATGCTGGCCGGGTGCGGCGTGAAGCTGGAGGATGTGGACGTCATCGCGGTGGCGGCGGGACCGGGGTCATTTACCGGCCTGCGCATCGGTGTGGCGGCGGCCAAAGGCCTGGCCTGGCCGGGGGACAAGCCCTGTGCTGGGGTGTCTACCCTGGAGGCCATGGCCTGGACGGTGGCCCATGCGGAGGGGGCGGAGATCTGCGCTGTTATGGACGCGCGCCGGAACCAGGTGTACAACGCCCGCTTTGCCGCCGTAGACGGCGCGCCGGTGCGGCTGACCCCTGACCGGGCTATCAGCCTGGCCGAGCTGGGGGAGGAGCTAAAAAACAGCGGAAAGCCGCAAATAATAGTTGGAGACGGTGCAGGGTTATGCTATAATAATTTGAACGGGTGTGGGCCGCAGCTCCGCATGGCGCCGCCCCATCTGCGCCTTCAGACAGCATGGGGCGTGGCCCGGGCCGCCCTGGAGCAGGCCCGGGCGGGCACGCTGACCACGGCTCAGAACCTTGCGCCCGACTATCACCGCCTCTCCCAGGCGGAGCGGGAGCGTCTGGAACGGGAACGTATGCAGGCGCAGACAGAGACTGCCGCGTCCACGAAATAAACATACAAAGGGGACATTGACGATGGAAAAGATGGATAAGGTACATGTGCTGGACCACCCTCTTCTACAGCATAAGCTGAGCATTCTGCGGGATGAGCGCACCGGCGTGAAGGATTTTCGCGAGGTGGTGTCCGAAATTGCCACCCTGATGTGCTACGAGGCCACCCGGGACCTGCCTCTGGAAGAGGTGGAGATTAAGACTCCGGTCGCCACAGCCAAGTTCAAGGCTCTCTCGGGCAAAAAGCTGGCCATTGTGCCCGTGCTGCGGGCCGGTCTGGGCATGGTGGACGGTATTCTCACCCTGATCCCCTCTGCCAAGGTGGGGCACATCGGCCTGTACCGTGACCCCCAGACCCTGGAGCCTGTGGAGTACTACTGCAAGATGCCCAACGACATCTCCGAGCGGGATGTCATCATTCTGGACCCCATGCTGGCCACCGGCGGCTCCGCTTCTGCCGCCATCCAGTTTCTCAAGAACTACGGCGTCAAGCACATCAAGCTGATGAACATCATTGCCGCCCCCGAGGGCATCGAGCGGGTGCAGAAGGACCATCCCGATGTGGATGTGTACTGCGCCGCCGTGGACGAGAAGCTCAATGACCATGGCTACATTGTCCCCGGCCTGGGCGATGCTGGCGACCGCATTTTCGGCACCAAGTAACACATTCACAACCAAGTGCAGCGGCCCTTCGGTAATAAACCGGAGGGCCGCTGCCACTTATAAGAAAATTTTCTCAGGCTGCTGGCGGCAGGGAGAAAACGGTTGAGTATTGGAAGAGGAAGTGCTATAATATTTTCCAAGTGCGTAAACATGAAAAAGACTGTTCCGAGAGGAGTTTCCCATAATGAAAATCGTGGTTTTGGCCGGCGGACTTTCGCCGGAGCGGAATGTGTCCCTGTCCACAGGCACCATGGTGGCCGAAGCCCTTACCAGCCTGGGCCATGAGGTGGCCATGGTGGATATGTACTTCGGCGTGAAGGAGAAGGGGGCGGAGCTGTCCGGCCTCTTCGGCGCGCCCATCTCCGAGGAGCACAAGCGGGTGAGCCGTCAGGCCCCCGATCTGGCGGCGGTGAAGGCAAGCCGAACTGAGGGCGGAGACAACATGTTCGGCCCCGGTGTGCTGGAGCTGTGCGGCATGGCCGACCTGGTGTTCCTGGCCCTCCACGGCTCCTGCGGCGAGGACGGCCGGGTCCAGGCTGCCTTTGACCTGATGGGCATCCCCTACACCGGCTCCGGCTATCTGGGCAGCGCCATCGCCATGGATAAGGACCTGACCAAGCGGATGGTGGCCGACGTGGTCAGCACTCCCGGCTGGAAGACAGTGTCCTATACCGCCGCCGACATCGACAGGCTGGTGGAGACCGCCCGGCTGCCTCTGGTGGTGAAGCCGGTGGCCAGCGGGTCCTCCATCGGCGTGTCCATCGCCCATACGCCGGAGGAGCTCCGCACCGCCCTCACCGAGGGCCTGGCCCTGGGCGGCCGGACCGTGCTGGAGCAGTATGTGAAGGGCCGCGAGCTCCAGGTGGCCATTCTGGAGGATAAGGCCCTGCCCTCCATTGAGATCATCCCCAAGCAGGGGTTTTATGACTACGAGAACAAGTACCAGCCCGGCGCGGCCGAGGAGGTCTGCCCGGCAGACATCAGCTCCGAGGCGGAGCAGAAGCTGCGCGCCGCTGCTCTGCGGGTCTACGAGACCTTGGGCCTGTCCGTGTACTCCCGGGCGGACTTCATTCTGGACGCTGACGGAGAGCCCTGGTTCCTGGAGATTAACACCCTGCCCGGCATGACTCCCACCAGCCTGGTACCCCAGGAGGCCGCCGCGGTAGGCATTGACTACAACATGCTGTGCCAGCGCATTGTGGACGCGTCCCTGGCGGCGCGGAAGCAGGGCCGGTAAGAAAAAGACTGGACACAAGGAGAAGCATATGGAACCGATCACCATACGGGACATTCTCACGGCGGTAAAGGGCCGAATCCTGGGCGATTTTGAAAATTTGGATCTGGAGATCAGCCGGGTGGAGACGGACAGCCGCACCATCCACGAAGGCTCTCTTTTCGTCCCCCTCATCGGCGAACAGTTTGACGGCCATGCCTACATCACCGCGGCTCTGGAGGGGGGCGCTGCGGCCTGCTTTACCCAGCGGGACCGGGAGAGCTATCTGCCCGGCAAGTGCTACATCCGGGTGGACCATACCCAGCGGGCCCTGCGGGAGCTGGCGGTCTGGTACAAGAAGAAGTTTGACATCCCGGTGGTGGCGGTGACGGGCAGCGTGGGCAAAACCACCACAAAGGATATGGTGGCCGCCGTCCTTGGGGAGCGCTACAAGGTACTCAAGACCGAGGGAAACCTGAACACGGACATCGGCACCTGCCGTACGCTGTTCCGGCTGGACAAGAGCTATGAAATTGCGGTGCTGGAGATGGGCATGAACCACCCCGGCGAGATTGAGGTCATGTCCGCCATTGTCCAGCCCGACGTGTGTCTCATCACCAACATCGGTGATTCCCACATCGAGCACCTGGGCTCCCGGGAGAACATCCTCAAGGCCAAATGTGAGATTTTCAGCCACGCTAAGCCGGGGTGCCTGGCGGTGCTCAACGGGGACGACCCGCTGCTGCGCACCCTGGAGGGTAAGCTGCCCGGGCCCATCCTCTGGTGCGGCGGCGCGGACGGGCTGGATTACACCGCAGACAACCTGGTAAGCGACGGGACATCCAATGTAAGGTGTGAAGTAAAAACACCTCACAGCAGCTGCCAGGTAGAGATTCCCGCCCTGGGCAGCCACATGATTTACCCCACCTTGATGGCGGCGGCGGTGGCAGAGCACTTTGGCGTCACGGCGGAGGAATTTCGCCGGGGTGTGCTCCACTTCGCCCCCACCAAGATGCGTATGAACATCATCCAGCGGGGGGAGGATATCACCATTCTCAACGACACCTACAATGCCAATCCCCAGTCCATGCGGGCGGCGGTGGAGGTGCTCTCCAAGACTCACGGATCTCCGAAAATCGCCGTGCTGGGGGACATGTTTGAGCTGGGTACACTGGCCCCCGCCCTTCACGCCGGCATCGGCACCTACCTGGGCAAGGCCGGTATCGACTGCCTGGTGGCCGTGGGCGAGCTGGCCAGGAACATCTACGACGCTGCGGCCGAGGCCAAGGTGCCGGAAATCCACTACTGCGCCACAAAACAGGAGGCCCTGCCCATCCTGGCGCAGGTGGTGAAACCACACGCGACCATTCTGGTCAAGGCCTCCCGGGGCATGGCGTTTGAAGATTTGACAGAGTACCTGAAGAGCATCACCCAGGAGCCCTGAGTCAGCCGAAGAGCTTGGCCAAGTTCTCCTTGAAGGGCGGGTAGATGACCCCCTTTTCGGTGATGATGCCGGTGAGCAGCTGGTGGGGGGTCACGTCAAAGGCCGGATTCCAGGTGCGCACCTGCTCCGGCGCGGTCTGGACCCCCGCCAGATGGGTCACCTCAACGCCGGGGCGCTCCTCAATGGGAATGCCGCTGCCGTCCGGAATGGACAGGTCGATGGTGGAGGAGGGCAGGGCGGTGTAAAAGGGGATACCGTGGTAGCGGGCGTTGACCGCCACCGAGTAGGTGCCGATTTTGTTGGCAAAGTCCCCGTTGGCGGCCATTCGGTCGCAGCCCAGAATCACCAGATCCACCTTGCCCTGAGCCATGAGAAAACCGGCCATATTGTCGGTGATGAGGGTGCAGGGAATGTTGTCGTGCACCAGCTCATAGGCGGTGAGCCGGGCGCCCTGGAGCAGGGGACGGGTTTCGTCAGCGTAAACCATATCCACTTTACCCTGACTGAAAGCAGAGCGCACCACGCCCAGCACCGTGCCATATCCGCCGGTGGCCAGGCTGCCGGCATTGCAGTGGGTGAGAATGTGGGCGTGGTGGGGCACCACCGCCGCGCCGAAGTCGCCCAGGGCGTGGTTCATAGCCACATCCTCCTGGTGGATGGCTTTGGCCTCCCGGATAAGGGCGTCAATGGCCTCCGGTATGCCGCCGTTGGCCTTCAGGCAGCCGGCCATGCGGCGGAGGGCCCAGAACAGGTTGACGGCGGTGGGCCGGCTGGCGGCCAGCACCCGCTCCGCCTCCTCCATGGCGGCGGAAAAGTCGGGCGCACTGCGCAGCTCCAGCGCGGCCAGACAGTAGGCATAGGCAGCGGTCACGCCGATGGCGGGGGCGCCCCGCACCACCATATCGGTGATGGCCTTGGCCACGGCCCGGAAATCCGTATAGGCGATCCAGTCCTCCCGGACGGGAAGTCTTGTCTGGTCGAGAAGGTAAAGCGTATTTCCTTCCCAGCGAATTGCATCCATAACGAAGCCTCCTAAGCGCTTCGGCCGCCGGCAGGGCGGTCGGTGATATAGTAATTGTAGCACAAAGGACTGACAGGAGACAAGAAATGATAGATATATCCGTCTCAAACCTGACCAAAGAGTTTGAGGTAGGCAAGAAAATACTGGATGGACTCACCTTCCAGGTGGACCAGGGGGAACGGGTGGGCCTGCTGGGCAAAAACGGCGCGGGCAAGACCACGGTGTTCAAAATTATCACCGGTGAGATGGACTACGACGACGGCCAGGTGATGACCGCGCCCGGCAAGACGGTGGGCCTTATCTCCCAGATTCCGGTCTATCCGCCGGAGTACACCGTAGAAGACGTGCTGAATACGGCCTTCTCCAAACTCCACAAGATAGAGGAAGAGATGACCGCTCTCACCGCTCAAATGGGGGAGAACAGCGACCCGGCCCTGCTGCGGCGGTATGGGGAACTCTCCGCCGCCTTTGAGGCCAAGGGCGGTTACGACACTGCCACCGAGCTCAACAAGGTATGCAATGGTCTGGAGATTCCCCAGGCCATGCGGGAGCAGCTTTTCTCCGCCCTGTCCGGCGGAGAAAAGACCCGGGTGAATCTGGGGCGTCTGATTCTGGAGGACACCGACATCCTCCTGCTGGACGAGCCTACCAACCACCTGGACCTGCGGGCCACCGAGTGGCTGGAGGAGTACCTGGATAAGTTTAAGGGTACCGTGCTGGCAATCTCCCACGACCGGTGGTTCCTGGACAAGGTGGTCCGCCGGGTAATTGAAATTGTGGACGGCAAGGCTGAGTTCTACGAGGGCAATTACAGCTTCTACGTGGTGGAGAAGGAACGCCGCTACCAGGAAAAGCTCAAGCAGTACGAGAAGGAGCAGGCCAAGATTGAGCAGCTTCAGAGCGCCGCGGACAAGCTCCATTTGTGGGCTTTCATGGGCAATGACAAGCTGCACAAGCGGGCTTTCTCCATGGAGAAGCGCATTGAGCGCATGCGCACCACCGATAAGCCCAAGAAGGACCGGAAGCTGGACATCCGCTTCGGCGAACGGGATTTCCGGGGCGACGAAGTGATGGTCATCAAGGGGCTGGCCAAGCGCTTTGACGGCCGGACACTGTTTTCCGATGTAAACCTGTTGGTGGAGGGGGGCGAGCGCATCGCCCTGCTGGGAGACAACGGCACTGGTAAATCCACCCTGATTAAAATCATCATGGGGGAGGAGCAGCCCAGCGAGGGCAAGATCCGCATGGGCCCTACGGTAAAAATCGGCTACCTGCCCCAGATCATCCACTTCTCCCACCCCGAGCGCAACCTGGTGGACACCATGATCTATGACCTGGACTGCTCCACCCAGACTGCCCGCAACCGGTTGGCCGCCTTTAATTTCCAGGGCGAAGACGTGTTCAAGCCGGTGTCCGCCCTGTCGGGCGGCGAGCAGAGCCGCCTGCGGCTGTGCATGCTGATGGACGAGAAGATCAACCTGCTGATTTTGGACGAGCCCACCAACCACCTGGACGTGGCCAGCCGTGAGTGGATTGAAGAGGCGGTGGAGGACTACGAGGGCAACCTGCTCTTTGTCTCCCATGACCGTTACTTCATCAACCGCTTTGCCACCCGTATCTGGATGCTGGAAGACGGCCATATCACCGATTTTGTGGGCACCTATCAGGAATTCCAGGCCGCCCGGCAGCGGAAGCAGGCTCAGGCCAAGGCTGCGCCTGTGATGCAGGAGGAAAAGCCTAAGAAGGAGAAACCCAGGCGTCCCGGCGGCACCAAGGAGCTGGAGAAGCAGGTGGCGGCGGCGGAGCGGGCGGTGGCCAAGGCAGAGGAGCGGCAGTATGAGCTGTCCCTCAAGGCTGAAGAGGTGGCCTCCAACTATCTGGAGCTCCAAAAGGTGTACGAGGAGCAGAAGGCGCTGGAGGATGAGATTGCCGCCCTGTATGCCAAATGGGAGCAGCTGGCCGCCGAACTGGAGGAGGCCCAGGGATGAAGAGACAGAACGCATACCGCCCCTACGGCGGGAAGAGGCTCCATCCGCTCCTGCGGGTTTTGATGGCCCTGATCGGGCTGGGGCTTATCTGTTTTGCTGTTCTGGCTGCCATTGTGTACGCAGGAGAGAGAACGCAAATTCATGGCACGCCTGAGGTGATGATCATTCTGGGCTGCAAAGTAGAGCCGGACGGACCGTCGGAGCTGCTGCAGGACAGGCTGGATACAGCGCTGGACTATCTCAATGCTCTGGACAGCCCCATCCCGGTTATTGTCAGCGGCGGCCAGGGCCGGGACGAGCCGGAGAGCGAGGCGGCCTGCATGGCCGGCTATCTGACTCAGTCCGGCTATTCTGACACATACATCTATCTGGAGGATAACTCCCATAACACAGCTGAAAACCTGGGTTATTCCCTGGAATACCTGGAGCGGCTGGGGGTGGACCCTGCGGAGGGCGGGGTGCTGATTGTGTCCAATGGGTTCCATCTGACCCGGGCACGGATGCTGGCGGAGCGGTTTGGATACGGCAATGTGTCCACCCTGGCGGCCCCCTCCAGCCACCTGCCATCCCGGATCAGCATGTTTTTCCGGGAGCCTCTGGCACTGGTAAAGTCCTTTCTCCTGGATCGGGAGATTCCCCAGAATCATGCAGCAACACCTATGGCTGAGGTCAGCCGAATCATTGACGGAGGTTAACATGCTGGACAAGCTCAAAAGCCTGGAGCTCCACTATGAAGATCTGGTGGCACGTCTCAACGCCCCGGAGACCTACGCCGACCCGGCGCTGGTAGCAAAGCTGAATAAGGAGCAGAGTGAGCTGGAGCCTCTGGTAGAGACGTACCGCCGCTATATGCGGCGCCAGCGGGACATGGAGGAGGCCAGGAGCCTGATGTCCGACCCGGACATGAAGGAGCTGGCCCAGGAGGAGTTTTCTCAGGCCAAGGCGGAGTCGGAGGAACTGGAGCAGAAGATGAAGATTCTCCTGCTGCCCACCGACCCCAATGACAACAAGAATGTGATCGTAGAGATTCGCGCCGGCGTGGGCGGGGAGGAGGCGGCACTGTTCGCCGCGTCCCTGTACCGGATGTACTCCATGTACGCTGAAAACCGCCACTGGAAAGTAGAGGTGGCGAGCTTGAACGAGACTGAGCTGGGAGGAATAAAGGAAATCTCCTTCACAGTGGAGGGGGCGGGAGCATACAGCCGCCTGAAGTTTGAGAGCGGCGTCCACAGGGTACAGCGGGTGCCTGAGACCGAGTCGGGCGGGCGGATTCATACTTCCACTGTTACGGTGGCGGTGCTGCCCGAGGCCGAGGAGGTGGACGTGGATATCAACCCGGCTGATATTGAAATGCAGGTGTTCCGCTCGTCAGGCGCCGGCGGACAGCATATTAACAAGACCTCGTCTGCCGTCCGGCTCATTCACAAGCCAACCGGCATGGTGGTGGAGTGCCAGCAGGAGCGCAGCCAGTTCCAGAACCGGGACAAGGCCATGCAGATTCTCCGCTCCCGGCTCTATGAGGCGGAACGGCAGCGTGTGAGCGCGGAGTGGAGCGAGGAGCGGCGCAGCCAGGTGGGCACGGGCATGCGCAACGAGCGCATCCGCACCTACAACTTCCCCCAAGGCCGCCTGACAGACCACCGGATTGGACTCACCCTCTACAAGCTTGAGGATGTGATGAACGGCGACCTGGATGAGATTATAGACAGTTTGATTACCGCCGACCAGGCGGAGCGATTGAAAAAGAGCGGAGAGGCGGACTAAGGGCCCTCCCGCGAAAGGAGATTTTTACAATGGAAATGCTGATTCACTATACCGGACTGCCCCAGGGCATGGAGCAGGAGGAGTTTAAGCTGGCTGTGGCCAACCTGCTGGAGGAGGACGGCTGGCTCACCGGCTCCGGAGAGGACGACAAGGGGTACTATCTGGAGCTGGAGCTGGAGGACGAGAAGGTGAATCCCAAGCACTGCATCGTGGCGGTGCGGGGATATCTGTGCGGAGCCGGCTTTCCCCGGGATACCTCTCTGGAACTGGCCGGTGTGGCGTCCAATATCTACGGCTGAACCATCCAGCCGACGGAATGACAAGAAAGGAGCCCCTGTATGAAAAAGGTGACTGCGATTTTGAACATTCTCTCCGGTATGGCGCTGATTGCCGCCGGCATTGTGGGCCTGGTGCAGGCCTGTACGGAGCGGGACACGGACGGCTGGAACTGAAATCTGATTTTCGAGGCGAACAAGTGTGATAACACAACGACTGACAGTCCAGGACATCCGTGCGGCAGCGGAGATTCTCAAGCGGGGCGGCCTGCTGGGCATTCCCACGGAGACGGTTTACGGCCTGGGGGCCAGCGGCCTGGACCCGGAGGCGGTGGCCCACATCTTTGCGGCCAAGGGCCGGCCTCAGGACAACCCGCTGATTCTCCACGTCCCCTCGGCGGACTGGCTGGAGCGGTACTGTGAGGACATCCCCGCCGCGGCCTACGCTCTGGCGGAGCGGTTCTGGCCGGGACCGCTGACCATGATTCTCAGACGCAATCCCATTGTGCCGGACGCGGTGACTGCCGGACTGGACACGGTGGGTATGCGCTGTCCCGCCCATCCGGTGACCCGGGCCATTATCGCGGCGGCCGGGGTTCCGGTGGCGGCGCCCTCGGGGAATACCTCCGGCCGGCCCAGCCCTACCAGCGCGGCGGACATGCTGGAGGACATGGACGGGAAGATTGACGGCATTGTGGACGGGGGACCCTGCACGGTCGGGGTGGAGTCCACCATCATTGACCTGACGCTGACGCCGCCCCGTCTGCTGCGGCCCGGCGGCGTGACCCTGGAGCAGCTCAGGGATGCCCTGGGCGAGGTGGATGTGGACCAGGCGGTTACCCGCCTCATGGGCAAGGACGAACATCCCCGGGCGCCCGGCATGAAGTACCGCCACTACGCCCCCAAGGCGCCGGTGACGGTGGTGAAGGGCCCGGCGGACAAGACCGCAGCCTACATCCGGGATCATTTGGGATCTAAGAGCGGAATTATCTGCTTTGATGAGTTTGCGGCGGAGTTCCCCGGCCACCAGGTGGAGACCATGGGCCCTGCCGCCGACAAGGAAGAGCAGGCCCGCCGGGTCTTTGACGCCCTGCGATATTTTGACAGCACCGATGTAGAGGAGATCTGGTCCCAGTGCCCGGACGACGAGGGCATCGGCCTGGCTGTGTCCAACCGGCTGAACAAAGCAGCCGGGTTCCATATTGTAGACCTGAACCAACATCCATAATGGACCGGGCGGCGAGAAGAATGAAGATTATCGGCATTACCGGCCCTACCGGGGCGGGAAAGACCACTGCCCTCAGGGCGGTGGTCGCTCTGGGTGGCTGCGTCATTGACTGCGACCAGGTGTATCACCAGCTTCTGGAAGAAAGTGCCGCCATGAGAAACGAGTTGACGGAACGCTTCGGACGCGGTATCCTAGACAGTGAACAGCGGCTGGATCGAAAGAAGCTGGGCGCTCTGGTTTTTCAGAGCAAGGCCCTGCTGGCCGACCTGAATACCATCACCCACCGTTATGTCCGTCAGCGGGTGGAGGAGCTGCTCCGCGCGGCTCGGGCAGAGGGGCGTCCTCTGGCTGCCGTGGACGCCATCGCCCTCATTGAGAGCGGCCTGGGCGACCTGTGCGACGCGGTGGTGGCTATCCTGGCCCCGCCGGAAGTACGGGTCAGGCGCATTATGGCCCGGGACGGTATTTCGGAGGACTACGCACGCATGCGGGTGAAGGCACAGCAGAGCGACGCCTTTTTCCGGCAGAACTGTACTGCTGTACTGGAAAACACCGGAGAAGAGGCGGAGTTTGCCCGGCAGGCAAAGGCCCTGTTTGAAAAAATACTGAATCTCGGAGCGGAAATCCGTCCCGAGTAAGGAGGAAATAAGATGGAAGAGAAACAGAAGACAGCGGGTGAGCTGCGGCGTGAGGCCCTGCTCTACCAGCCCAAGAACGGCTATGACCGCCTGACGGCGGAGGACGAGGCCGCCATGAAGTCTTACTGTGAGGACTACAAGAAGTTTCTGGACGCGGGCAAGACCGAGCGCGAGTGCGTGGACGAGACCGTCCGCCAGGCCGAGGAGCGGGGCTTCAAGCCCTTTGTCCGGGGCATGGCGGTCAAGCCCGGCGATAAGCTCTACCGGGTTAACCGGGGCAAGGCCATTATGCTGGCCGTAGTAGGCACATCTCCTCTCAGCGAGGGCGTCAACATCGGCGCGGCCCACATCGACTCCCCCCGCCTGGACATCAAGCAGAACCCCCTCTATGAGGACACGGAAATGTGCTTCCTCAAGACTCACTACTACGGCGGCATCCGCAAGTACCAGTGGGTGACCATCCCTCTGGAGCTCCACGGCGTCATTGCCATGAAGGACGGCAGCGTCATCAAGGTGGCTGTGGGCAGCGGCGCAGGCGATCCCCTGTTCACTGTGGACGACCTGCTGCCCCATCTGGCGGCTGACCAGAACAAGAAGAGCCTGGCTGAGGCTATTCCCGGCGAGAGCCTGAACGTGCTGGTGGGCAGCCGCCCCTTCAAGGATGATGAGGGCTCTGAGCGGGTGAAGCTGGCCATCCTGGATCTGCTGAACCAGAAGTACGGCATTGTGGAGGAGGACTTCATCTCCGCCGAGCTGACCGCCGTGCCCGCCTTCCGCGCCAGCGACATCGGCTTTGACCGCTCCCTCATCGGCTCCTACGGCCACGACGACCGTGTCTGCGGCTATGCGGCCCTGGCGGCCCTCTTCTCTCTGGACGGTGCGCCTGCCCGCACCGCTGTGTGTATGCTGGCCGACAAGGAGGAGATTGGCTCCGAGGGTGTGTCCGGCATGAAATCCGCGGCCTTTGACACCTTTATGAGCGACCTGTGCGACGCCCAGGGCGTGGCTCTGAAGGCCTGCTATGAGCGCTCCTTCTGCCTGTCCGCCGACGTATGCGCCGCCTATGACCCCAACTTCCCTGAGGCCTTTGAGAAGCGCAACAGCGCCTTTGTCAACCGGGGCATGGGCCTGTGCAAGTACACCGGCGCCCGGGGCAAGTCCGGCGCGTCCGATGCCTCCGCCGAGCTGGTAGCTTACACGCGCCGCATCCTGGACGAGGCCGGCGTGGTGTGGCAGATGGCTGAGCTGGGCAAGGTGGATCAGGGCGGCGGCGGCACTGTGGCCGTCTATATGGCCGAGCGTGACATCGATACCCTGGATGCAGGTGTACCCGTGCTCTCCATGCACGCCCCCTATGAGACCGTAAGCAAACTGGACTGTTACATGACCTACAAGGGTATGAAGGCAGTTTACGAAGCGCGCTGACGAGACAGAAACAACGGGCTCCGCATAATGCGGAGCCCGTTGCCGCATGTATGCGTGTTTAGTCAAATTTGACTGGGCAAAATTCCTAAATAAAAATATGTCGAAATTAGTAGAATAACAATAAAAAATGTCGAATTTAATGTGATAAAACCGAAAAAGAACACTTTAAGTCACATTAGGAGAAAAAAGGGAAAAGAAAAAATTTATTTGAAATTGAAAGTGTACAAATACTTTGCTATAATTTTAGTATCTCAGCAGAAGTGCGGGTGAGGGGATGGACTGGCACCGAAGCAAGAACAGACTAAGATATGCAATTGCGCTGGCCGTATTCCTGTGCTACCTTGCAGCGGCATTTATGGTGTTCTTTGCAAGCGTGGATAATGCGGTCAGAAAGAATACCGTAAAGCTGCTCCGCTCTAATGTGGAACAGCAGAGCTATCACTTTGAGGCGGTTATTGAGCTTCAGTTCGATGCGCTGGAAGCGGCTGCCGGCTATATCGGCATGGAGTTTCAGGACCTTCAGAAGGAGGAGATTGAAAATATCCTCCGCTCCATATCCTCCACGGATACCTTTGGCCGTACCATGCTGATTTTGCCAGACGGGACCGGATACAGCAGTGATGGCGTCCGTACAGAGGTAGCGGATCGGGCGTATTTCCAAAAGGCTATCAAGGGGGAGCGCGCCCTGAGCGATCCCCTTCTCAGTTCCGTGGATGGGGACAATAAAGTGGTGCTTGCTGTTCCGGTGTGGCAGGACGATGAAGTGATCGCTGTCCTGGGCGGCTCTTATGATGTGGGTGCGCTGAGCAGCCTGCTGTTTGCGGATATCTATAACGGGAACGGTCAGTCCTTTCTTATTACATCAGACGGCACAGTTATAAGTGCCGGTACAGCTGACGCTGACTGGACAGAGCAGAATTTCTTTGAGGCGTATGGAAAGGTAAAGTTCTCCGAGGGATCGCTGGATCAGATACGGGAGGATTTTCAGAACAGAAGCGGCGGCAGCATTATTGTAGAGAGCGAGGGCGTAGGCAGTTATCTGGCCTATGAGCCGCTGGAATGCAATGATTGGGTGCTCTGCTATGTGGTAAGCGAAGAAAACGCCCAGTCCAGCTATGTGTTTATCACCCACTATGAACTGCTGCTGGGTGCGGCATTTTTGGCTGGTGTGGGAGTTTTGCTGCTGACGCTGTATCAGATGAATGCCCGGGACCGGCGCAGGCTGGTGCGGAAGGCAGAGGAGGATTCTCTGACCGGACTTCTCAACAAGGAGAGTACAGCCAGAAGCATTACAGACTGGCTCAACGATGAGCGGTGCAGGGGGCTCCAGGTGCTTCTGATGGTGGATCTGGATCGCTTTAAACAGATCAATGACACCTACGGTCACGCCGCAGGGGACCAGGTACTGAAAAAGACAGCGCAGGTTCTGCGCGGCGTGGTCCGGGAGACAGATATTGTGGGCCGGGTTGGCGGCGATGAATTCATGGTATTCCTGAAGAATGTGGGCAATCCGGAGGTTGCGCAGCGGCTGATGGCCACGGTCAACAGCCGCATCCGCGCCATCAGCGTGGATGAAATTCCCCAGGAGACACTGTCGTGCTGTATCGGCGCAGCGTTTTACCCCCGTCATGGCAGGGACTTTACGCTTTTGTATGAGAACGCGGACCGAGCTCTCTATGAGGCAAAGCGGGCGGGCGGAAACAGATACGCGGCCTTTGAGTCTGTGGAGTGAGGCCGGACTGCCTGGCAGGACGAAGAGAAAAAGGACTTGGCGGAACTTCGCCAAGTCCTTTTTTACGGATGAAATGCCCTGTGTCCGCTCATACTAAGGACACAGGGAGGTGGTTTTTCTATGTCAGAAGAGACGCAGGAGACCGGTGCATCGGAGTGTGAGGAACAGAGCAGAGAACTCAACGCCCGGCAGCAACAGATTGTAGACATGGGCTCTGCAACCATCAGAACGGAACGGGGCACGGTTCATACTATCACCATTGTGGGACAGATAGAAGGACACCAAATACTGCCCGCCACCGCCAAGACCACCAAATATGAGCATGTGATGCCTCTCCTGGCGGCCATTGAGGAGAGCAGTGAGGTGGACGGCGTGCTCATTCTGCTCAACACTGTGGGGGGAGATATTGAGGCAGGGCTGGGCATTGCCGAGCTGATTGCCAGCATGCGCAAGCCCACCGTGTCTCTGGTACTGGGGGGCGGGCACTCTATCGGCGTACCACTGGCGGTGTCCGCCAAGATGTCCTTTATTGCGCCTTCCGCCGCCATGACCATTCACCCGGTGCGGCTCAACGGCCTGGTCATCGGCGTGCCCCAGACCTTCTACTACTTCGAGCGCATTCAGGACCGCATTATTCAATTTGTCACCCAAAACAGCCATGTGGATCGGGAGACCTTTACCAAAATGATGCTTCAGACAGGGGAACTGGCGGCTGACGTAGGCAGCGTTATCTACGGTGAGGAGGCGGTGAAAATCGGCCTCATCGACCGCATCGGGGGACTCTCCGACGCGCTGGATTGCCTCCACAGCATGATGGAGGAGGAGCGGCAGCGGCGGATGAATGTTCTGAAGCAATGAAGAGAACAATACGCCCCGGAGACACGCTTTGTCTCCGGGGCGTATTCTGCGGCCGGGGGATTACTCAATCCCCTGACCGTTGTTCCATTTCCAGTTTCTAATCTCCGGCATGTCCTCTCCATAGGTAGTGATGTACTGCCGGTGCTCCACCAGCTTGTCCCGCATGAGCTGGATGAGAAAGGCGCCCCGGTTGCCCAGCTGAGGCAGACGCTTGACCGTATCCATCACCAGATGGTAGCGGTCAATATCGTTCTGTACCCGCATATCAAAGGGAGTGGTGATGGTACCCTCCTCCTTATAGCCACGGACATGGAGCTTCTTGTTGTGGCGGCGGTAGGTCAGCTCATGGACCAGAGTGGGGTAGCCGTGAAAAGCAAAGATGATGGGCTTGTCAGTGGTAAAGTAGGCGTCGTAGTCCTCGTCGGTGAGGCCGTGGGGGTGCTCGGTGTGGGGCTGGAGCTTCATCAGATCCACCACGTTGATGACCCGGATATGGAGTTCAGGCAGGTACTTGCGCAGGATGGTCACCGCAGCCAGAGTCTCTAGAGTGGGGGTGTCTCCGCAGCAGGCCATGACCACGTCGGGCTCAGCGCCCTGGTCGTTGGAGGCCCACTGCCAGATGCCGATGCCCTGGGTGCAGTGCTTCACCGCCTGGTCCATGGTGAGCCACTGGGGCCGGGGGTGTTTGGAGGCGATGATCACATTGACGTAATTCCGGCTCTTGATACAGTGGTCGAAGGTGGACAGCAGGCAGTTGGTATCAGGGGGGAGGTAAAGCCGCACTACGTCCGCCTTCTTGTTGGCCACATGGTCCAGAAAGCCGGGGTCCTGATGGGTGAAGCCGTTGTGGTCCTGCTGCCACACATTGGAAGCCAGCACATAGTTCAGGGAGGCAATATCCTGGCGCCAGGGCAGCTGAGAGGCCACCTTAAGCCACTTGGCATGCTGGGAGACCATGGAATCCACAATACGGATAAACGCCTCATAGCTGACAAAGACGCCATGCCGCCCGGTGAGAAGATAGCCTTCCAGCCAGCCCTGGCACATGTGCTCGGAGAGCATGGCGTCCATAACCCGGCCCTCGGTGTCCAGGTTCAGGTCGTTGTGAATGAACTCAGTGTTCCACCGCCGTCCGGTCACCTCAAAGACCGGCTCCAGTCCGTTGGATTTGGCCTCATCAGGGGCGAAGATGCGGAAGTTTTTGGCCTCCATATTAAGCCGCACCACATCCCGCATGTACTTGCCCAGCTGGTGCATGTCCTCACCCAGGTGATCGCCGGGGGAGGGGACGTCCACCGCATAACTGCGGAAGTCGGGGCGGCGGAGGTCGCGGAGGACCTGGCCGCCGTTGGCATGGGGGTTGGAGCCCATGCGCCGGTTGCCAACAGGAGCCAGCTCACGCAATTCGGGAATGAGCCGCCCGTTTTCATCGAAGAGCTCCTCCGGGTGGTAGCTGCGCATCCAGGACTCCAACAGGGCGATATGCTCCGGATGGGCGGCGTCGGCGGGGACAGGAATGCGATGGGCCAGGCAGGTCCCCTCCACCGGGAAACCGTCCAGGGATGCGGGGCAGGTCCAGCCCTTGGGGGAGCGGAATACAATCATGGGCCAGCGGGGGCGGGTAGGGTCGTTCTGGGTGCGGGCGTGCTCCTGAATACGGCTGATTTCCCGCACCGCCCAGTCCAGGGCGGCAGCCATGGTCTGGTGCATCTGCGGGACGTCGTCCCCCTCTACAAACCGGGGCTCCCATCCGCAGCCCTTGAAGTACATCTCCAGTTCCTCATGGGTGATACGTCCGAAGATGGAGGGGCCGGCGCTCTTGAAGCCGTTGAGGTGGAAGATGGGCAGCACGGCTCCGTCGGTGATGGGATTGATGAGCTTGTTGCTCTGCCAGGCGGCGGCCAGGGGACCGGTTTCTGCCTCGCCGTCGCCCACCACGCAGGCGGCAATCAGGTTGGGATTGTCCATCACTGCGCCGAAGGCGTGGGACAGGGAGTAGCCCAATTCGCCGCCCTCATTGATGGAGCCGGGGGCCTCTGGCCCTACATGGCTGGGGATGCCGCCGGGGAAGGCAAACTGACGGAAAAGCCGCTTCATGCCCTCCTCGTCCTGGCCCACGTTGGGATATACCTCGCTGTATGTTCCCTCCAGGTAGGTCTGAGCCACCACGGCCTCGCCGCCGTGGCCGGGACCAGCCAGGTAGATCATGTCCAGGTCATTGCGCGTGATGACACGGTTGAGATGGGTATAGATAAAGTTTTGCCCTGGCGCGGTGCCCCAGTGGCCCACAGTGTGCCGCTTGAGATGCTCCGGTTTCAGGGGCTGGCGGAGCAGCGGATTGTCCAGCAGATAGAGCTGACCCACAGACAGATAGTTGGCCGCACGCCAATAGGCGTCCATTTTGCGCAGCTGCTCCTGATCAAGAGGCCCCCGCTTTGACATACGGGCGGCAGATTTAAGTACGGGCTTAGATTCAGACTTTGCGGTCTTAGCCATGGGAAGAGCCTCCTCGAACGCTTGAAATCATTATTATTATGCTAAATTATGGGGCAGAAGTCAATAGTTACGTCGGCATAAAATAGAAAAAAGAGACTGCAACAGACGCAGTCTCTTTTTTCGTGGTTTAAACGCCGCCAATAGCGTTCAGTTGAAAGCCGGCTAATGTAAGGGCACCTCCATCATAGATCACTTGGGCAGTGAGGCTGCCAATGTCCGTGCAGGATGCATCTCCGGCAGTAATCTGGAGGCCGAATACAGCGGTGTAGGCCCCATCCTCCCAGCGGAAAAACACCAGATTGCCCACTGTGGCCAAGCCGTCCGGCTCGGAGGGTCCGTCGTACCATACGCTGATTTTTTCCGTGCCCGCCGTGATAGTGACGTTGTTCTCCTCGTGGTCGTAGGAGAAGGAGAGCAGATCCTCCAGCAGGGGAACATAGTAGTCGGGCAGCAGGCCGCAGTCGTTCCAGCCGCCGTCCGGCTGGGGCTGGTAGACGTGGAGTTCAAAGACGCTGCCGTCAGAGGAGTTGGATACCAGATAGACCACGGCCAGCTCCTTACTGCCGTCTCCGTCCAGATCCTCCCAACGCAGCTGGGGAAGCATGGGATGTTCAGCAGAGAGATAGACCTGGTCGAAAGGGGTAATGGTGTTCCCATTGGCGAGAAGAACGCCAAAGGGGGCGCCATCATCTTCGCCGCCATAGCCGTAGAGGACAATGTCCTGGTCAGCCAGCTCAGCCAGGCGGTAGAGACCGCCGCTGCCCGCCTCCACGTCTTCGGCGGCGGACAGGGTATCCGGAAGATTGCCTGTGGGAATATTCTCCCACCAGGCGGGCGCATCAGGGCTGGCGGAAGGGGACGCGGCGGGCGGAGGAGCAGTGGAGCCAGAGGCGGGCTGGGACGGGGAAGGGGAGACGGACGCCTCTCCGGCACATGCGGAGAGGAGCAGCAGGACAGAGAGCAGAATGGTGAGCAGGGGTTTCATAAGCGGCCTCCTCAGGACGCTGCCTTCATAGGCAGGATTTTGGCAGCATAGACCCGGCGGTACAGGAAGAGGGCCACGGCGCAGGAGAGGATCTCAGCCACAGGCAGGCACCACCAGACCTGGTCCGGAGCGATGAGGACAAAGATTAGGCAGACGGGCAGCACAATAACCACCTGGCGCAGCACCGAGAGCGCCAGGCTGAACATAGGCGCGCCCAGGGCCTGGAAGGCCGCGCCCAGGATGATGGACACGCCGGCGAACAGGAAGGAGAGGGAGATGGTCTGCAGGGCCGGGATACCCATGGCCATGGCCGGCACCGGCGCACTGAAAATCTCCATGAGCGATCCGGGGAAGAGCAGAAAAATCACCATGCCCACGCCCATAATACACAGGGCAGCCGCCAAGGCAAAGTGGATGCCCCGGGTGATCCGCTCCCGGCGCCGGGCGCCGTAGTTGTAGCTGAGAATGGGGGTAAGGCCGTTGTTCATGCCGTACACCGGCATAAAGACAAAGGACTGGAGCTTGAAGTAGGCGGAGAGGATGAACACCGGGACATCGCCGTACAGCGCCAGAATTTTGGGCAGGCTGAGAATCTTGTTCAGACCCAGGGTCATTACGGTGCTGAGAGACTGCATGACAATGGCCGGGCCGCCGATGCGGTAGATGTCTCGGATGGTGGCAGCGTGCGGCCGAAATCCCCGCAGAGTGAGCCGCACCACGCCGTTGCGGGCCACCAGAACAAAACCCACAGCCATGCCTACGAACTGCCCCAGCACGGTGGCGATGGCGGCGCCCGACACGCCCATGGCGGGGAAGGGCCCCAGACCGAAGATGAGCACCGGATCCATAATCAGGTTGACAACCGCGCCGATGCCCTGGATCAGCATGGGACCCACCGCGTTGCCCGTGGCCTGGAGCACCCGCTCTCCGGCAAACTGCATGCATACGCCCAGAGAGAATACGGTCACAATGGTGAGGTACTGTCCGCCGTACTCCATGACCAGCGGGTCACTGTTGAAAAAGCCCACAAAGCGGTTGCCAAGGGTCAGTCCAAAGAGGAGGAACACCACCCAGGTGAGCAGGTAGAGAAAGTAGCCGTTCAGGGCCACAGCGCAGGCGTCCTCCGGACGCTTTTCACCCAGACGGCGGGAGAGCATGGCGTTGATGCCCACGCCGGTACCCACGCAGATGGCGACCATCATGGTCTGAGCCGGATAGGCCAGGCCCAGGGCCACAAAGGCGCTGTTGTCAATCATGGAGACAAAGTAGCTGTCCACCATATTGTACAGGGCCTGGACCAGCATGGAGAGCATCATGGGCCAGGACATATGAATGATAAGCCGCCGGATGGGCATGGTGCCCATTTTGTTTTCCGTTTCTACCAAATTCATCTTCCTTTCCTAAAAAAGAACGGGTTTCCCTCTTTTGAGGAAAACCCGTTGGTACAGTGGTTTTGAATCCCTGCGGGCCGCCGGAGAGCACCGGACAGCCATTCATTTGTAGAATATAGAAATATTATAATGCCCGTGTGTACCGTAAGTCAACACATACTGCGTCGGGAGGGAAGGGAATATCCGCGTGAGTCCCGTCCCACTGAAAGCCGTGAGCGGCATAAAACCGCCGGGCGCCCTCGTTCTCCCGCAGGACGAACACAAAGGCGTTTTGGAAGCCGTCGGCCTTGAGCCGGCGGAGCGCCTCCTCAAAGAGCATGCCGCCGTACCCCCTGTCCCGGTAGTCCGGGTGGGTATAGAAAGAGATGATTTCCCCCCAGCCCTGATACGCCTCGTTGGGAAAAGCGGAACCCTCACTGGTGCCGGCGTTGTAGTTTTCGGTCCGGGCGGGGCCGTAGTTGATGGCGGCCACCGGGATATCCCCGCTGTAAAGGAGGAGACCATGACAACGCCCGGTTTCATAGTCCTCCCGGAAGAACTTCACCCACCGGTCGTCGGTGATTTCCCGGGCCATATAGTCGTCGGGCACATAGCCCACATAAGTGTCCCGCCATCCTAAGGCATGGATAAGAGACATGGCGGCAAAGTGCTCGTCGGTGCAGGCGTCCACAAAGCGAATCCCGCTCATACGCCGGCGGGCTCCCCTTCCCGGGCGGCCTCCTCCTCGTGCTGCTTCTGGAGGCCCCGGGCGTTGGCCAGCATGAGCTTGATCCGGTTCTCCTGGTTGATTTTAGTGGCGCCGGGGTCGTAGTCAATGGCCACGATGTTGCTCCAGGGGTAGTCGTCCTTCAGCTTGCGGATCATTCCCTTGCCCACGATATGGTTGGGCAGGCAGCCGAAGGGCTGGGTGCACACGATGTTGGGCACGCCGGTGTGGATGAGCTCCAGCATTTCGGCGGTGAGGAGCCAGCCCTCGCCCATCTTGTTGCCGTCGCCCAGGTAGCCTTTGATGTAGCTGTGGAGCTCGTCAAAGTCGCCGGGGGCACGGAAGCGGCCGGAGCGCTTGAGGGTGTCGATCATGGCCCGCTGCTTCTTCTTGATGTACCCGGCGAACACCCGGCATACCGCCTGTTTGATCCACTTGCCGCCGTAGATGTCCACATCCACGTCCCGGTTATAGATCTTGAAGATGACAAAGTCGGCCAGGCCGGGCACCACGGGCTCGGCCCCCTCGGAGAGGAGGAACTGCTCCAGGTTGTTGTTGCCCAGGGGGGAGTACTTGACGTAGATCTCGCCGACCACGCCCACCCGGACTTTCTGCTCTCCGGCTACAGGGATGGACTTGAACCGGTCGATGATGCGCTCAAAATTGGCGATCATGGTCTTGTGGCTCATGCCCCTGCCCTCGTTCATCTCGGAGAGGAGGAAGTCCATACAGTCCTCAATAGCCCGGTCGGTGTCGCCGGGATTGACCTCATAGGGCCGGACCTGGTTGGACACGTTCATAAGCAGGTCGCCGTAGAACACGGCGAACACAGCCTTGCGAATAAAGCCCAGGGACAGCTTGAAGCCGGGGTTGTGCTCCAGGCCGGACAGGTTTACCGAGATGACGGGCACATAGGCCAGGTCAGCCTTCTCCAGGGCCTTGCGGAGCATGTGGATGTAGTTGGAGGCCCGGCAGCCGCCGCCGGTCTGGGTGATGACCAGGGCCACCTTGTGGGGGTCGTACCTGCCGCTCTTCACCGCGTCGATGAGCTGGCCGATGACCAGAATGGCGGGGAAACAGGCGTCGTTGTGGACGTATTTCTGTCCATAGTCCAGGATGCTCTTGCCGGAGGTGTTGAGCATCTCCACCTTATAGCCCTCGGTCTGCATGATACGCACCAGCAGGGCGAAGTGCATGGGCAGCATCTGGGGCACCAGAAGGGTGTACTCCTCCTTCATCTCCTTGGTGAAGAGAAGGCGGCCGGTCTTGTCGTATTCCAGTTTTGCCATAGAAAGATAAGTCCTTTCCGCATACGTTACGCCGTTCAGGCGCGCGAGATTGTGTAGAAAACAGGTGCCCTGTCAGGCGTTGGCGGCAGCTTTGGCCTGCTGCTTGCGTGCGTCGATGGCGGCGATGAGGGAGCGGATACGGATGCGCACCGCGCCCAGGTTGCTGATGTCGTCAATCTTCAGCTGGGTGTACAGCTTGCCGCCCTCCTCCAGGATGGACCGCAGCTCATCGGTGGTGATGGCGTCGGTGCCGCAGCCGAAGGAGACCAGCTGGACCACCTGCATGTCGCTCTGGGTGCAGACATAGCGGGCGGCGTTGTACATCCGGCTCTGGAAGGTCCACTGGTTGAGGACCTTCCGGGGGGCGTAGCCCTCCAGGTAGGAGAGGGCGTCCTCGGTGATGAGCACGAAGCCGAAGGAGGTGATGAGGTCGTTGATGCCGTGGTTGATCTCCGGGTCAATGTGGTAGGGACGGCCGCAGACCACGATAATGGGCATGTTCATGGCCCGGGCGTACTCGATGTACTTCCTGCCGGTGGAGCGCACGTCGTGGACGTAGGCGTCGTAGGCGGCATAGGCGCCCTTGGCCGCGGCCAAGGACTCCTTTTTGGGGATGGAGAACTCCTCCTCCATCATCTTGGCGATGCGCTTGGCAAAGTCCTTGTGCCGCCACAGGCCCACATAGGGGTTGAGAAATTTGGTCTGCTTCAGGGCGGGCACGTTGGCGGCCAGCAGCTCGGGGTAATAGGCCACCACGGGGCAGTTGAAGTGGTTGTCGCCGATGCCCTCGTCGTTGTTGTAGGACATGCAGGGGTACCAGATGGCATCCACACCTTCCTCCACCAGGGCCTCCACGTGGCCGTGGAGCAGCTTGGCGGGGTAGCACACCGTGTCGGAGGGGATGGTGTGCTGGCCCTTGATGTACAGCTTCCGGGAGGACTCGGGGGAGAGGACCACCTCAAAGTTGAGCTTGGTGAAAAAGGTGAACCAGAAGGGCAGGTTCTCGTACATGTTCAGGCCGAAGGGGATGCCGATGCGGCCCCGGACGCCGGTGCCCTCGCCCTTGCCCTCCATGGCGCGGAGCTTCTTGTACTTGTAGTTCATCAGGTCGGGCAGCTCCACCTTCTCCTTGCCCAGGGGGCGGGAGCAGCGGTTGCCCGAGATGAATTTGCGGCCGCCGTCAAACTGGTTGACGGTGAGAGAACAGTGGTTGGTGCACAGGCCGCAGGTCACGGGCTTTGCGCTGTGGGTGAAGGATTGTAAAGCCTCTTCACTGAGCAGGCCGCTGGCGTTCAGATGCAGGTCCCGGGCGGCCAGGGCGGCGCCGAAGGCGCCCATAATGCCGGCGATGGTGGGACGGGTCACGTTCCGGCCCAGCTCCTGCTCAAAGGCCCGGAGCACGGCGTCGTTGTGGAAGGTGCCGCCCTGAACCACGATGTGCTTGCCCAGGTCGTCGGCGCTGGCGGCGCGGATGACCTTGTACACCGCGTTCTTGACGATGGAGATGGACAGACCGGCGGAGATGTCCTCCACGCTGGCGCCGTCCTTCTGGGCCTGCTTCACGCTGGAGTTCATGAACACGGTGCAGCGGGAGCCCAGGTTCACCGGGTGCTTGGCCAGCAGGCCCAGCTTGGCGAAGTCTGCGATGCTGTAGCCCAGGGCCTTGGCAAAGGTCTCGATGAAGGAGCCGCAGCCGGAGGAGCAGGCCTCGTTGAGCATGATGGAGTCCACCGCGCCGTTGCGGATCTTGAAGCACTTCATGTCCTGACCGCCGATGTCGATGATAAAGTCCACGTCGGGGTTGAAGTGGCGGGCGGCGTTGTAGTGGGCCACAGTCTCCACCAGGCCCAGGTCGCAGCCGAAGGCGTTCTTGATAAGGTCCTCGCCATAGCCGGTGACGGCAGAGCCCTTGATGGTGATTCGGTCCCCGCAGAGCTGGTAAATTTCCTTCAGCTGCTCCAGCACCACGGCCACCGGATTGCCCAGATTGGAGTGGTAGTAGGTGTAGAGCAGGCCGCCGTCGGGGGCGATGAGGGCCAGCTTGGTGGTGGTGGAACCGGCGTCAATACCCAGGAAGGCGTCGCCGGTATATGTATGGATATCCGCCTCAGGGGGGTGGTTTGCGTTGTGGCGGGTCACAAAGGCGTCATAGTCGGCCTGGTCGGTGAAGAGCGGGGGCATGGTGTCCACCGTGTTGGTGGCGTCCACGCTCTCCTCCAGCCGTTTAAACAGGTCGTCAAAGGACTGCTCGGGATAATCGGAAGAGCATAGGGCTGCGCCAATGGCGGCAAAGCAGTCGCCGTCCTCGGGGAAGATGGCATGCTCCTCATCCAGATGGAGGGTCTCCACAAAACGCTGGCGCAGGCCCATAAGGAAGTGGAGGGGACCGCCCAGGAACACAATCTTGCCCTTGAGCTCCCGGCCCTGGGTCAGACCGGCCACGGTCTGGTCCACCACCGCCTGGAAGATGGAGGCGGCCACGTCCTCCTTCCGTCCGCCCTGGTTGAGGATGGGCTGGATATCGCTCTTGGCGAATACGCCGCAGCGGGAGGCGATGGGGTAAATCTTCTCGTGCTTCAGGCTCAGCTCGTCCAGCTCGTTGACCGAGACGTTCATCAGGGTGGCCATCTGGTCGATGAAGGCGCCGGTACCACCGGCGCAGGAACCGTTCATCCGTTCCTCCAGAGCGCCGCCGAAGAAGATGATCTTGGCGTCCTCGCCGCCCAGTTCGATAACGGCGTCGGTGTCCGGGTAGTAGGCGCGGACGGCGGCGGCGGTGGCGTATACCTCCTGGACAAAGTCCACATTGGCGGCCTTGGCCACGCCCAGGCCGGCGGAACCGGTGATAACCATCCGGACCGCCTGGCCCTTCAGCATATCCTGAATGGAGTGCAGGGTCTCGCAGGCCCGTTCGCGGGCCTTGGAATAGTGCCGCTCATAGGAGCGGAACAGCAGCTTGTTCTGTTCATCCAGCACCACAACCTTGACGGTGGTGGAGCCGATGTCGATACCGATGCGCAGGCTCATAGGGTCACTCCTAAAATCCCATGGTGGGTTATTTCGGTTGTTCATTACATAATATAACAAAAACGCAGAGATTACAAGCCTAACCTAGTAAATTACCGGGTATTCCGAACATGGAAATTT
>NZ_CALXGI010000027.1 GCF_944387805.1 uncultured Pseudoflavonifractor sp.
CCCCTTTAGGGGTATTGTCTGTATTATGCCCTTATAGGGCTTAATCAAGCCTCCGGCTTAGCCGGAGGTTGTGACTAGGAACTTTTGCCGACAGAAAAGAAATGACGCTCCGCCCCAGGGTCAGGGTAGGAGACAGCCCCGTGGCCGTCAAGGTCCAGGTCAAAGCTGCTCTCGGCAAGGGTCAGATCCCCGTTGTAGATAATCTCCACCTCCAGAGACTCCAGCGGCGGGCTGTCCGCCAGCGCGGGGGCAAAGTCAAAGCCGTAGGGCGCGCCGGAGACCCGGTAGCCGTCCTCGTCCGTCTGCAGCGTTCCGCTGGGGGTGCAGTACTGAGAAGCCTCAATGACCACATGCCCTCCCGCCGGGATGGTCACTTCACAGGGCCAGAAAAAGAAGCGGAGCATACCGGACACGTTGTAGAGCAGATCCTCAATCCGGGTGAAGGCACTGTCGTACTCCCCATCGAACAGGCCGCGGAACATGCCGCCGGCCGTGGCGGACAGATCCCTGCCGCTGACATAATTGAGAATCAGATCGCACAGGGTCCGGTGAAGTGTGCTCTCGGTGTAGAGCAGGCTGCCGTCCGGCTGATAGTAGAAGTCCTTCACGCAGTCATAGAGGGCGTTGCCCAGCAGGCCGTCCTCCAGGGTGCCTGGGGCGGTGTATGCCACTTCGCCGGTCAGCTCCGGGACCGCCTGGGTGCAGGAGCCGTCGGTATAGCCGGCGACAGGGCCTATCTCCAGCGTGCCGCCCACCACAATGATGCGGTGGAGCCCGCTGGCGTTGTCGTTGAGAGAAAAGCTGTACCGGCGGCTGAGGCCGTCCTCGGAGAGCGGCTGATAGCCCTCCATGCCGTAGACAAAGACCTGGGCATCCGGGTCGGAGAGGGTGCACTCAACGGACAGGGTGGCCGCCCAGGGGTCGTCCAGACTGTCCCGGACGGCCTCGTAGTTCTCCTGAGGCACGATGTCGTACACCGCCGCGGGCTCATCCCGCAGGGTAATCTGGGGCATGGCCTTGGCCCCGGCCATGGCGTCGCCGCTGTCCATGGCGTCCCGGTAGTCCTCCCAGGCGGTGAAAGTCCCGCTCCAGCTGTCGCTGGTGCCGGGGAAGAGCGCGCCGCCCACCAGGGGCACGGTGCCCGGGTCCGGCGTCAGGGGCACGCCGTCAATGGTAATGGAGGGCAGGCTTTTGGAGGCGGTGAGATTGTTGGCCTGGGGGTACCAGAGGAGAAAATACTGCTCTGTGCTGCCGGTGTTCTGCACCACGTACCGGTCGGTCACACGGGGAGTGGGGGTATAGCCATCAAATCCCTGGGCATGGAAGAGATCGTCGGTAAAGTCAAAGGTCAGCTTCCGCCAGACCTTCAGGCCGGAGCTGTCCCCGTCCGCAATCAGGGGAAGAACAGGGGGATTGTACCAGTCAAAGCCCACAGTGGGCTCCGCCTGGGTGGGGCCGGTTACGTCGGTAAGGGGGGCCTGTTCCTCCGTGTACAGAGGGACGTAGCACAGGTAGATCCACTGGTCATCCTCACTGTCCCGCGCTGGGTCCCAGTCGGGGTTTCGCTCATAGAGCTCCAGCCCGGCGCCGTTGATGACCCCCTTGTGGTCCTCCCAGAAGGCGGTGTCCGCCCGGAACATGGTCTCCGCTCCCCGGGGCAGGTTCTCCACCCCCAAAGCCGCCTCGGGCAGCTCCGTCACGGCGCTCAGCTTGCTGCCGTCAAAGGTGAAGAGGGCGGCGGTGCAGGATTCCTCCCGCCCCTGATAGGTGGTGAAGTTGCTGCAGAGCAGATACCGCTGGGCGGCATCCTCCCAGGTATAGAGGTCCCCGTGGTCTCCGCCGATGACAGTGACCGGCGCTGCCGGTTCCTTGCTCTGGTTGTCCAGGACGCCAAGTATCAGGTTTCCCAGTCCGCCGGCATGAGCCTCGGCGGTATAGCGCAGAACGCCCAGAGTGCTGCCCTCTCCGGGAATAGAGCAGAGCAGCTCCCAGGTGTCGCCGGGCTGGGCGTCGGGATACTGGGCCGCCAGCAGTCCGGCCAGTTCCTGGTCCGGGATGGAGGTGACGGAGCTGGTGGACACCGGGGGCGTGAGGATATCGCCGCCTAGGTGGAGTCCCCGGAGAAGGGTGGGAAGCGCTGCGGCCAGGGCTGCAACCAGCACCAGGCAGGCGGCCAGGGAGAGCAGCCTGCCCAACCGGAAGGAGCGGACGGTCCGCCTCCCGGGGAGGGAGGTGATCCGGCGGCGCAGGTGGTCGGGGGTGTGGAGGGCCTCCACCTCTCTGATATAATCCCGCTTATTCATTGTCAAACCCTCCTATCATCCGTTTCCGCAGGGCTTCCCGGCCCCGCCGCAGCCAGGAGAGGGCCGTGCTGGTGGTGCCGCCCATAATCTGGGCGATCTCGGCGGCGGTGTAGCCCTCAAAATAGTGGAGATAAATGGCGTTCCGGTAGCGCTCGGGCAGGCGGCGCACCTCCTCCAGCACGGAGCCATCCTCCTGCTCGGGAGCGGGCAGAGCCTCGCTGAGGGATACCTCCCGGCGGCTGCGGAACAGGTTCTTGCACCGGTTCAGAGTGCAGCGGATGAGCCAGGCCTTCAGGTGCTCCTCGTCGGCGAAGCCCTTGCGGCAGGTGAGCAGCCGCTCAAAAACCTCCTGGGTCACGTCCTCCGCGTCCTCCGCCGACGGGGCGTTGTGGATCGCTACCCGGTAGACCGTGTCCATATAGTGGTCGCAGGCGTAGGAGAACGGGCTCTCCTGCTGGAATTGTCCGTTCATAGGCTTCCTCCTCCTTTCATCTCTAACACACCTGAGGACAGCCGATTATTGCAGGCCGAAAAAATAATTCTTTATTTCGCTGTTGGAAAGTTTACAAACCGTTCACCGGAATTTCAGGTTGGTTTCAGTCTTGACTGCTATACTGTTTCCACCCTGAGACAGAAAGGAACTTTGACTATGCGGAATAAATGGATTCCCGCGGCGCTTGCGCTGGCAATGCTGCTCTCCTGCGCCGCCTGCACGAATAGCGAGAAGGAGGAGGCCCAATCTCCCGCGCCCACCCAGAGCGCCGCCGCCCAGAGCGGCGGGACGGAGGAGACCGCTGTGGTCCTCTCCGACGAGGCGGTAACAGTGGACGGCCAGGCTGCCTCCACCGATCCGGCCTCGGCGGTCTATATAGGGGCGGACATTGTCTACTATGAGGACGGCCACGACGAGACCTACGGCGAGGGCACCGCTGAAGAGGCCCATTCCGCCGAGGAGGCCGCCGCCCATACGGTGGTCACCATCACCCAGCCCGGTACCTACCGGCTCTCCGGCACTCTCTCCGCCGGACAGGTGGCGGTGGACCTGGGGGAGGACGCGGAAAATGACCCGGACGCGGTGGTCACCCTGATTTTGGACGGGGTGGACATCACCTGTACCGTGGCTCCGGCAGTTATTTTTTACAACGTCTATGAGTGTGGCAGCAAGGACACGGAGACCGCCTCCCCCACAGTAGATACCTCCGCCGCCGGCGCCAACGTGATTCTGGCCGACGGCTCGGTGAACACGGTTACAGGCTCCCATGTGGCCCGCATTTATAAGGAGGGGACGGAGAAGAAGCTACACAAGTACGACGGCGCGTTCTACTCCAAGATGTCCATGAACGTGAGCGGAGAGTCGGACGAGTCGGGCACGCTCAACATCATTGCCGACAACGAGGGCCTGGACAGCGAGCTCCACCTGACCATCAACAGCGGCAGCATCTTTATCACCGCCCAGAACGACGGCATCAACACCAATGAGGACGGCGTGTCGGTTACCACCATCAACGGCGGGCGGCTGTCCATCAACGCCGGCCTGGGGGCGGAGGGGGACGGCATCGACTCCAACGGCTATCTGACCATCAACGGCGGCGAAGTGGTGACCGTGGCCAACGGCCAGTCCGGCGACGGCGGCATTGACTCGGACAGCGGCATCTACCTCAACGGCGGCAGCGTCCTGGCTCTGGGCAGCCGGAACGATGCTGTGGAGACGGACTCCAGCCAGGCCTATATGGAGCTGTCCTTTGCTGGCGAGCAGGCAGCCGGAAGCAGCATTGTCATCAAGGACAGCGAGGGCAGCGAGCTGGTCAGCTACACCGCCCAGCGGGTGTTCTCCTCTCTGACCTACACCGATGCCTCCCTCGCAGACGGGGCCACTTATACCGTCTATGTGGACGGAGTGCAGCAGCAGTTCACCGGCCACAGCTTTGGTATGGGCGGCGGACGGCCCCAGGGCGGGCAGCAGCCGCCTGAGAATATGGGAGAGCCCCCCGAGGGCATGGAGAACCCCCCTGAGAATATGGGAGAACCGCCCGAGAACATAGGGGAGCCGCCGCAGGACGGCGAAGCGCCGAAGGGCGAGCGCCCGGACCGGCCCGAGGGGGCGGAGGGCGACGGACAGCAGCCGCCCCAGCCCACCGACGGCGGGGACCGTCAGCCGCCGGACAACGGAATGAACGGCGGCGAGACAGCTGAGCCCTCCACCGAGTTCACCCTCTCGGCGGATATCCACAGCTTCTCAGGCGTAACCGGCGTACAGAGCGAGTAAAACAGAGCAGCGCCCCCGGACTTGGGTTCGGAGGCGCTGCTTGCTTTTACAGGGCCTGTGCGACGGCCTCGGCCACCCGAATGCCGTCCACAGCGGCGCTCATGATGCCGCCGGCATATCCGGCCCCTTCGCCGCAGGGGTACAGGCCCCGGACGGGGGACTGGAGGGTGTCGTCCCGGAGAATGCGCACCGGGGAGGAAGAGCGGGTCTCCACACCGGTGAGCACCGCATCAGGGGCGGCGAAGCCGTGGAGCTTCCGGTCAAAGATGGGCAGGGCGGCCCGAAGGGTGCCGGTCACAAAGCCGGGCAGGCAGCGGTCCAGGTCGGCGGGAGTGACGCCGGGCCGGTAGGTGGGTTCAATGCTGCCCAGCTTTTTGGAGGGGACGCCCGCCAGGAAGTCCCCCACGGTCTGGGCCGGGGCCCGGAAGTCTCCGCCGCCCACGGTAAAGGCGGCCTCCTCCCACCTGGCCTGAAAAGCGGCGCCCGCCAGAGGGTGGCCGCTGCCGTAGTCGGCAGGGGAGACCCCCACCAGGAAGCCGCCGTTGATGAGGGCGCCGTCCCGGGCCCGGCAGCTCATGCCGTTGGTCACCAGCCGCCCCTGTTCCGACGCGGCGGCCACCACCGAGCCGCCGGGACACACGCAGAAGGTAAAGGCGCTGCGGCCGTCGGGCAGGTGGCAGGAGAGCTTGTAGTCCGCCGGGGGCAGCTGTTCCCAGGCAGGACCGAACTGGGCCGCCGACACCGCCGCCTGGCTGTGCTCAATGCGCACGCCGATGGCAAAGGGCTTGGGGACCATGGGCACCCCGGCGTCCATCAGCATCTGGAAGGTGTCCCGGGCAGAGTGGCCGGGGGAGAGCACCAGGGCGTCGCAGGGCAGGCCGTACTGGCCGGTGGGACCGTCCACCGTCAGGGATGCCACCCGGCCGTCCTTCAGCCCCAGGCCGGACAGCTTATGGCCGAAGCGGACGTCGCAGCCCAGGCGGATGAGCTCCAGACGGATGGTTTTCACCACATCCCGCAGCACATCGGTGCCGATGTGGGGCTTGTGCTGGTAGAGAATGTCCTCCGGGGCGCCTGCCATGGCAAGGGTGCGGAGCACAGTGGAGATGCGGCTGTCGTGGGTGCCGGTGGTCAGCTTGCCGTCGGAGAAGGTGCCCGCGCCGCCTTCGCCGAACTGGACGTTGGAGGCCGGGTTGAGCACGCCGGTGGTCCAGAACCGTTCTACGTCGGCGGTGCGCTCCTCCACCGGGCGGCCCCGCTCCAGCACAATGGAGGGGACGCCATTTCGGGCCAGATAGAGGGCGGCGAAGAGTCCGGCGGGGCCCATGCCCACCACCACCGGCGGCAGCGGGGAGGTCCGGCGCACCGGCGGAAAGGCATAGGGGGTATTCTGGTGGAGGGAGACGTTTTTGTCCCGGCAGCGGGCCATGACCCCGGTCTCGTCAGCCAAGGTCACATCCACGGTACAGACATAGTGGACGTCGCTCTTCTTCCGGGCGTCGATGGACTGCCGGGCCAGAGAGAGCCGGGCGATAGCGTCGGGCTTTACGCCCAGAATGCGGGCGGCTTTCTTCTTCAGCTGCTCCTCACCGCCGCCGATGGGCAGGGGGATGTTTTGAATTCGAATCATAGTACCTCCGTATGGAAGCGCCGGACACCGGCCGGACGCAATAAAAAATGGTATAATGGCTGGAATACAGCCATTATACCATTGCAGTGGGGCGGACACAACCCGCCCGAACCCGAAGGACTCAGACGCAGACAGGGTAATTGCCGGTGAAGCAGCCGTCACAGAAGCCGCAGCTGGCCTGGGGCGCAATCTTGTGCAGGCCCTCCAGGCTGAGAAAGCCCAGACTGTCGGCGCCGATGATATCCTTGATCTCCTCCACCGAGTGATGGCAGGCGATGAGATTTTTTCGGTCTGGGATGTCGGTGCCGAAGTAGCAGGGAGCGATAAAGGGGGGTGCAGAGGAGCGCATATGGACCGCCGTGGCCCCCGCCTCCCGCAGCAGGGAGACGATCTGCCGGGAGGTGGTGCCCCGGACGATGGAGTCGTCAATCATGACCACCCGCTTGCCCGCCACGCAGCTGGCCAGAGCCCCCAGCTTGATGCGCACCGCCTGCTCCCGGCTCTCCTGGCCGGGGGTAATAAAGGTGCGGCCGATGTACCGGTTTTTCACCAGACCCACGCCGTAGGGAATGCCGGAGGCCTCGGCATAGCCCATGGCGGCGTCCAGGCCGGAGTCAGGTACGCCGATGACCACGTCGGCCTCTGCCGGGTACTCCTGGGCCAGCAGGCGGCCCGCGTTCCGCCGGGCCTCGTGAACCGACTGGCCGCAGAGCACGGAATCGGGGCGGGAGAAGTAGATGTACTCAAAAATGCACATGTGGCTGGAGGAGCCCACGCAGTTTTCCCGGATGGACCGGACTCCCTCCGGGCTGGCCACCACAATCTCACCCGGCTCCAGCTCCCGTTCGAATTTGGCGCCCACCGCGCTGAGAGCGCAGGTCTCGGAGGCGAAAATCACCGCGTCTCCCCGGCGGCCCATGCACAGGGGCCGGAAGCCCCAGGGGTCCCGGGCGGCGATGAGCTTCTGAGGGGACATGACAATAAGAGAAAAGGCGCCCCGCAGACCCTTCAGAGCCTGACAAACCGCCTCCTCGGCGGAGGGACAGCGCAGCCGCTCCTGGGCGATGGCGTAGGCGATGAGCTCGGAGTCGGTGGTGGTCTGGAAGATGGCGCCCCGGTACTCAAAGGCGGTCCTCAGGTCCCCGGCGTTGACCAGATTGCCGTTGTGGGCCACGGCCAGGGTGCCCTTGACGTATTTAAGGGTGAGGGGCTGGGCGTTCTCCCGGCGGCTGTCGCCGGTGGTGGCATAGCGCACATGGCCCACAGCCATGGTGCCGCCCAGCCGATCCAGAATTTCTGGGGAGAAGACCTCGCCCACCAGGCCCAGGTCCTTGTGGAAAGACATCTCGCGGTCTTGGATGGCGGCGATGCCGCAGGCCTCCTGCCCACGATGCTGGAGGGCAAAGAGTCCGTAGTAGGTGGTGCGGGCGCAGTCTCCGGCAGGGTCCAGTACGCCGAACACGCCGCATTCTTCATGGATGGACACGAATGATACTTCCTCTCTCAAAAGGGATGGGGGATAGCGATGAAATTTGTCTCAGAACACGGCAATTAGCCCTCTGACAGGCCGGTTTTCCCGAAAATCCTGGCAGGGACTTCCGGGAAAACGGCGCTGCCGAGAGGGCAAAAGCCGTCCGCCGAAGCGGTTCTATATATTCGGACAGGTCCGATTATACGTAGAACAGAAGGTCGCGGTAGGTGGGGAAGGGCCAGTGGGCGCGGTCCACAATCAGCTCCAGCTGGTCGGCAATGGCGCGGGCGGCCTCCATGGCGGGAAGGACGGCCTCGGCGCAGTAGCGGGCGCTCTCCTTGACGCCGTCGGGCACGGCCGCCACAACCTTATCCAGCGCCTCGGCGCGCTCCATGAGGGCGCTGGTCTTGTCGGTGATGGTGCGGACCAGGGCAACCTCGCCCTCGGCGGAGACGCCCAGAGACTTCTTTACCGCTGCGCCCTGGGCCACCTGGCTGGAGTAGGAGATGCAGGCGGGGATAATCTGCTTGCGCAGGATGTCCAGAGAGGTTCTGGCTTCGATGGTGATGGTCTTGGCGTACTCCTCCAGGGCAATCTCCTGGCGGGAGTGAATTTCCTCCAGGGTGTAGATGCCCTGGGAGGTGAAGAGGTCTACATTCTTCTGGTCGTCGAAGTGCTCCAGAGCCTCGGGGGTGTTGTGCAGATTCATCAGGCCCCGGCGGGCAGCCTCCTCGGGCCAGTCGATGCCGTAGCCGTTGCCGTTGAAGAGGATGCGGCTGTGGGCGGAGAGCTCCCGGCGGACCAGAGCGGAGAGAGCGGCGTCAAAATCCTCGGCCTTTTCCAGCTCGTCGGCATAGAGCTTCAGGGACTCGGCCACGGCGCAGTTGAGCATTACATTGGGGCAGGCAATGTTGAAGGAGGAGCCGGGCATACGGAATTCAAACTTGTTGCCTGTGAACGCAAAGGGGGAGGTGCGGTTCCGGTCAGAGTTGTCCAGGGGAATGGGAGGCAGGGCGGTGACGCCGATGTCCATGATGCCGGGGGTGGCGTCATTGTGGGCGATGCCGCGGATGAGGGAGTTGACCACGTCGGACAGCTCGTCGCCCACGTAGACGGACATGATGGCGGGAGGAGCCTCGTTGCCGCCCAGGCGGTGGTCGTTGCCCGCGCTGGCCACGGAGATGCGCAGCAGATCCTGGTACTCATCCACGCCGCGGATAACGGCGGTCAGGAAGAGGAGGAACTGGGCGTTGTCCATGGGAGTCTTGCCGGGGTCCAGCAGGTTTTCGCCGGTGTCGGTGGACAGGGCCCAGTTGTTGTGCTTACCCGAGCCGTTAACCCCCTCAAAGGGCTTCTCGTGGAGCAGGCAGACAAAGCCGTGGCGATCGGCCACCTTCTTCATCACCTCCATGGTCAGCTGGTTCTGGTCAGTGGCCAGGTTGGCAGTGGTGAAAATGGGGGCCATCTCATGCTGGCTGGGGGCAACCTCGTTGTGCTCGGTCTTGGCGTAAATGCCCAGCTTCCACAGCTCTTCATCCAGATCGGCCATGAAGGCCTTGACACGGGGCCGGATGGAGCCGAAGTAGTGGTCCTCCATCTCCTGGCCCTTGGGAGCGGGTGCGCCGAACAGGGTGCGCCCGGTGAGGATCAGGTCGGGACGCTTGGCGTAGTCGGCCTTGTCAATGAGAAAGTACTCCTGCTCGGGGCCCACGGTGGCGGTGACACGGCGGACCTCCTTGCCAAAGAGCCGGAGCACCCGCACCGCCTCCCGGCTGAGCACGTCCATGGACCGGAGCAGGGGGGTCTTTTTGTCCAGGATCTCGCCCCGGTAGGAGCAGAAAGCGGTGGGGATGCACAGGGTGTCGTCCTTGATGAAGGCGTAGGAGGTGGGGTCCCAGGCGGTGTAGCCTCTGGCTTCAAAGGTGGCCCGCAGGCCGCCGGAGGGGAAGGAGGAGGCGTCGGGCTCGCCCTTGATGAGCTCCTTGCCGGAGAACTCCATAATGCCGGTGCCGTCTCCGCAGGGGGAGAGGAAGGCGTCGTGCTTCTCAGCGGTAACGCCGGTCATGGGCTGGAACCAGTGGGTGAAATGGGTGGCGCCTTTCTCCACGGCCCAGTCCTTCATGGCGGAGGCCACCACATCGGCCACCGCGGGGTCCAGGGCCCTGCCCTCCTTGATAGTGCGGCACAGGGCGCGGTAGGCGTCCTTGGTCAGGCGCTCCTTCATTACGGACTCATTGAACACCATACTGCCAAACAGCTCGGGAATCTTCTTCATAACGCTCACTCCTTGAATTGAAACCTTGGAATTATGCAAAAGGCGCCGCGGCGGATGCCGCAGCGCCTTTGCTGCCATGTTATGGAAATTAAAAAGCTGGGGGAAGAGGGCCGTCAATGGCCTGTTCCGGCGCCTTTGCCGGTGCTGGCGTAAAATGCCTCTACTTCGGCGTCCTCTCTGGACAGGCCTTTCTCCTCATACTGGGCGATGGCGTGAAGCATCCGGTCGTAGTCCCGGGGGAGAATCTTCTTGAACAGAGGGAGGTAGTGATCAAAGTCGGCCAGAATGGTCTTGGCTTTGGGAGAGCCGGTAGCCGCCGCGTGGGCCTGGATAAGGGAGCGCAGCTCCTCGGCGTCATATCGCTCGGTCACCGGGTCCATGGATACGAGTTCTTTGTTCAAACGCAGGTACAGGTCCCGCTTCTCGTCCAGCACGTAGGCCACGCCGCCGCTCATACCGGCGGCGAAGTTCTTGCCGGTGGGGCCCAGGATGACCACCCGACCGCCGGTCATGTACTCACAGCCATGGTCGCCCACGCCCTCTACCACGGCGGTAGCGCCCGAATTGCGGACGCAGAACCGCTCGCCGGCCACGCCGTTGAGAAAAGCCTTGCCGCTGGTGGCGCCGTACAGGACCACATTGCCCACCAGAATGTTCTCTGCCGGGTCGAAGCGGCTGCCTCTGGGGGGATAGACCACCAGCTTGCCGCCGGACAGGCCCTTGCCCAGGTAGTCGTTGGCGTCGCCCTCCAGCTCCAGCGTCACGCCGGCGGGCAGGAAGGCCCCGAAGGACTGTCCGCCGCCGCCGCGGCAGCGGATAAGGAAGGTGTCCTCAGGGAGGCTGTTGCCGTGGAGCCGGGTGATGTCGGAGCCCAGAATGGTGCCCACGGCCCGGTCGGTAGAGGACACCGGCAGGGGCAGCACCATGGGCCTGCCTTCGGGCAGGGCGTCGCCCAAGGTGGGCTCCAGAATCTTCAAGTCTACAGTGTTCTCCAGATGGAAGTCGTAGATATCGGCGGGATTGAACCGCTGGTCAGGCTGCCCGGAGTAGGGATTGCGGAGAATGGCGGACAGATCCACCGTGGCGGCCCGGGGATTGGCCGCGGGGGTGTGAATGGTCAGCAGATCGCTGCGGCCCACCAGCTCATCCACAGTGTGGACGCCCAGCTTCGCCATATACTCCCGCAGCTCCTGGGCGATAAACCGCATAAAGTTCACCACATACTCCGGCTTGCCCTTGAACCGCTTGCGCAGCTCCGGGTTCTGGGTGGCCACGCCCACGGGGCAGGTGTCCAGATTGCACACCCGCATCATCACGCAGCCCAGGGCCACCAGGGGAGCGGTGGCAAAGCCGAATTCCTCGGCGCCCAGCATGCAGGCGATGGCCACGTCCCGGCCGGACATGAGCTTGCCGTCCACCTCCAGCATGACCCGGGTGCGCAGGCCGTTCTGGATCAGGGTCTGGTGGGCCTCGGAGAGCCCCAGCTCCCAGGGCAGGCCCGCATTGTGGATGGAAGTGCGGGCTGCGGCTCCGGTGCCGCCGTCATAGCCGGAGATAAGAACCACCTGGGCGCCGGCCTTGGCCACGCCGGCCGCCACGGTGCCTACGCCGGCCTCGCTGACCAGCTTCACCGAGATGCTGGCCTGGCGATTGGCGCATTTCAGGTCGTAAATCAGCTGGGCCAGGTCCTCGATGGAGTAGATGTCATGGTGGGGCGGCGGGGAGATCAGGGTGACGCCGGGGGTGGAGTGGCGGCACTTGGCGATCCAGGGGTATACCTTCTTGGCGGGCAGGTGTCCACCCTCGCCGGGCTTGGCGCCCTGGGCCATTTTAATCTGAATCTCCTGGGCGCTGACCAGATACTCGCTGGTGACGCCAAACCGGCCGGAGGCCACCTGCTTGATGGCGGAGTTGCGTTCCGGGTCGTGGAGCCGGTCGGGCTCCTCGCCGCCCTCGCCGGAGTTGGACTTGCCGCCCAGCATATTCATGGCCCGGGCCAGGCACTCGTGGGCCTCCTGGGAGATGGAGCCGTAGCTCATTGCGCCGGTTTTGAAGCGCTTGACAATGGAGTCCACGCTCTCCACCTCGTCCAGGGAGAGAGGCTGAGCCGCATACTGGAAATCCAGCAGGCCCCGGAGGGTGTGGGGCCGGGTCTCGTCGTCCACCATGGCAGTGTACTGCCGGAAGACCTCGTAATTGCCCTCGTGGGTGGCCTGCCGCAGAAGGCGGATGGTCTGGGGATTGAAGAGGTGATCCTCGCCGTCTCCGGGGCGCTTGGGGGAGGGAGGCGCCTCATCAAGCGGCGCTTCAAAGGCTTTGGAGTGGTTTCGGTCCACCATGGCCCCAATCTCCTCCAGACCGATTCCGCCCACCCGGGAGACAGTATTGGTGAAGTGGCGGTCAATGACGTCCTTGCGGATGCCCACCGCTTCAAAAATCTGGGCGGACTGGTAGGACTGAAGGGTGGAGATGCCCATCTTGGCGGCGATCTTTACAATGCCGTGGAGCACGGCGGAGTTGTAGTCGGCCACGGCGGTGTGGAAGTCCTTGTCCAGCTTGCCCGACTCGATGAGATCCACGATGGTCTCCTCCACCAGATAGGGGTTCACTGCCCGGGCGCCATAGCCCAGCAGGGTGGCGAAGTGGTGGACGTCACGGGGCTCGGCAGTCTCCACCAGAATGGATACCGCCGTCCGCTTCTTGGTGCGGATCAGGTGCTGCTCAATGGAGGACACAGCCAGCAGGGAGGGGATGGCCACATGGTTCTCGTCCACGCCCCGATCGGACAGGACAATGACGTTGGCGCCCTCCCGCCAGGCCCGGTCCACGGAGAGGGCCAGGTGGTCCAGAGCCTGTTCCAGAGAGGTGTTTTTATAGTAGAGCATGGACACGGTCTCCACCCGGAAGCCGGGCTGATCCATGGCCTTGATTTTCATCATGTCAGTGGAGGTAAGGATGGGGTTGTGGATCTGAAGGACACGGCAGTTGTCAGCGTTCTCCTGGAGCAGGTTGCCGTCGTCGCCCACATACACGGTGGTGTCAGTGACCACTTCCTCCCGGATGGCGTCAATGGGCGGGTTGGTCACTTGGGCGAAGAGCTGCTTGAAGTAGCTGAACAGAGGCTGGTCCTTGGGGTCCAGCACGGCCAGAGGAATGTCCACGCCCATGGCCGCGGTAGGCTCCGCTCCGGTCTCTGCCATGGGGCGGATGGTGTCTGTGACGTCCATATCGGTGTAGCCGAAGGCGGTGCGCAGCCGGACCAGATCCTCGTGGCTGCGCCGCTCTACCCGCCGGTTGGGAATGGGCAGGTCCCGCAGGTGGATCAGGTTCCGGTCCAGCCACTCGCCGTAGGGCTGGCGGGCGGCGTAGGTCTCCTTCAGCTCCTGGTCGGAGATGATGCGCCCCTGGACCGTGTCCACCAGCAGCATCCGTCCGGGCTGGAGGCGGTCCTTGCGGACGATCTCCATGTCGGGCAGGTCCAGCACGCCCACCTCGGAGGAAAGGATGAGCCGCCCGTCGTCGGTCAGGTAGTACCGGGAGGGACGCAGGCCGTTCCGATCCAGCACCGCGCCCACCACGTCGCCATCGGAGAAGAGAATGGAGGCCGGCCCGTCCCAGGGCTCCATCAGAGTAGCATAGTAGCGGTACAGGTCCCGGCGGGCCCGGGAGATATTTCGGTCCTCACGCCAGGGCTCGGGGATGGCCACCATCACCGCCAGCGGCAGGTCCATGCCCGCCATCATCATAAACTCCAGCGTATTGTCCAGCATGGAGGAGTCAGAGCCGGAGGCGTCAATTACCGGCAGCACTTTGTCCATGTCATCGGCCAGCAGGGGGGTGTACATGGTCTCCTCCCGGGCAAGCATACGGTCAGCGTTGCCCCGGATGGTGTTGATCTCACCGTTGTGGGCCATGAGCCGGTTGGGGTGGGCCCGTTCCCAGGAGGGATTGGTGTTGGTGGAGAAACGGGAGTGGACGATGGCAATGGCGGACTCATACTCCTCGCTCTGGAGGTCGGGGTAGAACCGCCGGAGCTGGTGGACCAGAAACATACCCTTGTAGACAATGGTGCGGCTGGACAGGGAGGGCACGTAGGTGCTGCCGTTGGAGTGCTCGAACACCCGGCGCACCAGATAGAGCTTTCGGTCAAAGGCCAGGCCGGGGTCCAGTCCGGCGGGCTTGCCGATAAAGGCCTGCTCAATGTAAGGCATTTTGGCCAGGGCTTTCTGGCCCAGAATCTCAGGACAGACCGGTACCTTCCGCCAGCCCAGGAAGGAGAGACCCTCACGGACTGTGAGCAGCTCGAACATCTTCTTGGCGCGGCGGCGGACGTTCTCATCCTGGGGGAAGAAGAACATGCCCACGCCGTATTCCCGGGGGCCGGGGAGGAAGATGCCCGCGTCCCGGGCGGCGTTGACAAAGAAACGGTGGGAGATCTGGAGCAGGATGCCCACACCGTCGCCGGTCTCGCCGGTGGCATCCTTACCAGCCCGGTGCTCCAGCTTCTCTACGATTTTCAGCGCGTCGTCCACCGTCCGGTGGCTGGGCCGGCCGTGGATGTCCACTACAGCGCCGATGCCGCAGCTGTCATGTTCAAAAGAAGAGGAGTAGAGTCCCCGCTGTCGCTTGGTTTTCATCGTGGTTGCCCCTTTCCGGGCGGACCGGAGTATCTGCTCCAGCGCCGCGCAAGGTGTGTCCGGCCGGGCGGATCGATCACACCTGCCGCCATTGGCCGAAAATAAAAAAGAAGATGCTCCGCCCATTGGGGTCGGAACACCTTCGTTCTCAACTGATAGCGTAAGTATAGGAGCCGAAGCGCCATTTGTCAAGAGGAAATTTTCGCAGGCCGGACATTTGTCCCGGAGCGGCGGAGCCGGAGACCAAAGCCTCCGGCCCCAGAAAATCACTGGATATGGACATGGTTGTGGATATGCTCGGAGCAGTAGCAGTAGTAGCCGTTGCACTTGGAGCAGTAGCGGAACTCCTCGTCGGGGTAGTCGGTGTCGGTCTTGCCGCAGACGGCGCACTTGTGGATATACCCCTTCTGCTGCTGGGCGTGGCGGGTGGCCTGCTTGAAGTTGATGGTCTGGCGGGAGGTCTGGTGTTTGGCACGGCGGAAGGTGCGCGCACAGAACTCCGTAATGTCCGACCAGAAGAAGAGGACATAGTTGAGGATGGCAACAATGGGCGGGATAACCATCACCAGCATGATGGGCCCGTACATCACGGTATACACCAGGCCCTTGCCGATGCCGAAGAGGAAGAAGGCCGCATCAACCCAGGCCAGCCACTTGGCCTTCAGGGGGATGACAAAGAGGAGCAGGATGGTCAGGTCGGGGAACAGGGTAGCCATGGAGAAGAAAAGGGACATATTCAGGTAGTCCGCGCCGTACAGGATGGGGATAGAGGTGGTGAAGCCGCCCAGAAACAGAGACAGAATCAGACTGGACAGGATATTCATCAGCACGCCGGTGCCGTAGAACACGGTGAACTTGGCGCTGCCCCACTCCCGCTCCACCGCGCTGCCGATCCACCAGTACATGTACAGTGAGAGAATGAGCCAGAAGGGATTGTCGTTCAGGGGGATGAAGATAAAGGTGATAAGCCGCCACACCTGGCCGTGGATGATATGGTAGAGATCGAAGACCAGGTAATTGGAGACGGGGAATGGACCGAACTGGTCCAGAATGTAGACAATGGCGGTACCGATGACAATGTACATCATCAGGTTGGGGATGGCCAGCCTGGGATGCTTCCGGCAAAAGCGGTCAAACCAGCTGTCAATGGAGTGCAAGGCAAGTCCTCCTAACAATCAAATTGTGCTGTGCATCATTTTACCCGTTTTTCTTAGCAAAGTAAATAAAAAAATAGCGCAGGGCGCTATTTTTTTACGCCCATACGGCCACGGTGTGGCCGTGGGCTGTGATTTCAAGTCCATGGCGCGGCAGAACGCGCCATATGGACATTTTTTATCGTCCGCGGAAGGCGGACGATAAAAAATCTGTGAACATTCTTCCGCAAAGAGAAAAAGTATGTTAAACTGAAAAAACCGACAAAACACACCTTGAGGAGGCATACGCCATGAGCGTGGTAAAAGATATGTCCCTGGCCGAGTCCGGCCGCAGAAAGATCCAGTGGGTACGGGATTTTATGCCCGCCCTCAGCGGCATTGAGGCCCGCTTTGAGAAGGAGAAGCCCTTTGCCGGGCTGCGGGTGACCGTGTCCGTCCACCTGGAGGCCAAGACCGCCAACCTGGGCCTGGTGCTGGCCAAGGGCGGCGCTGAGGTGCGGCTCACCGGCTCCAACCCCCTGTCCACCCAGGACGACGTGGCCGCCGGCCTGGCCAGCCTGGGCGTGGAGACCTTCGGCGTCCACGGCGCCACGGCGGAGGAGTACGAGGACCATCTGGTCCAGGCCCTGTCCCACAAGCCCCACCTGATTGTGGACGACGGCGGCGACCTGGTCCACCTGCTGGGCGGCAGGCGCTCCGACCTGGCGGAGAACCTCATCGGCGGCTGCGAGGAGACCACCACCGGCATCCTGCGCCTGCGGGCCCGGGAGCGGGAGGGCATCCTGCCCTGCCCCATGATGGCGGTCAACGACGCCAAGGCCAAGCACTACTATGACAACAAGTACGGCACCGGCCAGTCCGTGTGGGACGCCATCATGCACACCACCAACCTCATCGTGGCGGGCAAGACCGTGGTGGTGGCCGGCTACGGCTGGTGCGGCAAGGGCGTGGCCATGAGGGCCAAGGGCATGGGCGCCGACGTGGTGGTCTGCGAGGTGGACCCCTTCAAGGCACTGGACGCCACCATGCAGGGCTTCCGGGTGATGAAGATGGACGAGGCCGCCAGGATTGGCGACGTGTTTGTCACCGTCACCGGATGCAGGGACGTGATCACCCCCGCCCACTTCGCCGTTATGAAGCACAACGCCCTGCTTACCAACGCCGGACACTTTGACTGCGAGGTGGATGTGGCGGGTCTGGCCGGGATGGCGGTGAAGCGGGAGCTGCGCCGGGACAACATCGAGGGCTTCACCCTGCCCGACGGCCGTGTGCTCAACGTCATCGGCGAGGGCCGCCTGGTGAACCTGGCCGCCGGAAACGGCCACCCCGCCGAGATCATGGACATGTCTTTCGCCGTTCAGGCCTTGGCGCTGGAGTGGCTGGCCAAGCATCGGGACGGCCTGGAGAAGAAGGTCTACAACGTGCCCGATGAGATTGACGACCAGATCGGCCGGGTGAAGCTGGCCGCCCTGGGCCTGTCCATCGACACCCTGACCCCCGAGCAGGTGGAGTACCTCAACGGCTGGAAGGCCTGAGCACTTTGTTTCCCCGCCTCCGGAAAACCGGCGGCGGGGATTTTTTGCTTGACAATATCGAACATCGATAATACAATGAGAGCAGAAAGAATAACGATATTCGATATATGGAGGTGGAATCATGGCACGGGAAAAATTCCGCACCCTGACGGAGCAGATGTTCTATATTCTGCTCAGTCTCCAGACCGAGTGCTGCGGCATGGACGTGATGGAGCGGGTGGCGGACATGACCCAGGGCCGGGTAGCGGTAGGGCCGGGCACCCTGTACAACCTGCTGGAGGAGTTCGCCAGGGCGGGCATGATCCGGGAGACCAAGGTGGAGGGTCGCAGGCGGAGCTACCTCATCACGCCGGCAGGCCGGGCGGCGCTGGCGGCGGAGTATGAGCGGCTGGAGCGGCAGGCGGCGGACTACCGGCAGTACCGGCTGAGCGAGGGAGAGGAGGGCGGCCATGGGGAACTTGAAATACAGGCCGGAGCAGTTCCTGTACTATGACGGCGAAGGCATTGCCCGGCATCTGGAGAAGATGGCGGCAAAGGGCTGGCGGCTGGAGAAGATCGGCGCTCTGGCCTGGCGCTATGGCAGGGCGGAGCCTGCCGCAGTGCATTACGCTGTGACCTATTTCCCCGAGGCGTCGGAGTACAACCCCTATCCCACCGACAGCCAGGAGGAGTTTTACGACTACTGCCGGGAGGCGGGCTGGGATCTGGTGACCGAGTGGGACCGGATGCAGATTTTTTCCGCCGCCCGGGAAAACCCCGTCCCCATCGAGACCGACGAGGCGGCCAGGGTGCGGGTCATCCACCGCGTCATGCTGCGCAGCTACATGCCCTCCAATTTGCTGCTGCTTCTGCTGGCGGTGTTCCAGCTGTTTTTCCAGATTAGGAGCATACTCCGGGACCCGGTGGGAGAGCTGTCCCAGTGGACCCCGCTGCTGCTGGTGCTGGCCTGGCTCCTGATTGGCCTGAGTGCCCTGCTGACCATCGGCGGCTATTTGTCTTGGTATCTCCGGGCCCGCAGAGCGGCAGAGACTGGAGGGCGGCTGGAGGGAACAGAGCGGTGGTTCCGGTGGCTGACGGCGGCGGTGTGCGGGTCGGGCCTGGCCGCCATTGTGCCCGCGCTCCTCTCTCTTTTCCTCTCAGGCGCGGTCCGGGTGTTCCTCCTGTGTTTTACGGGGCTTGTAATCATTATGGCGGTGACGGCGGGCATGAAAAACGGCATGAAGCGGCGGGGAGTACCGGGCAGAAAAAACCGGAACATCACCGTGGCTGTCACAGCGGCGCTGAGCCTGCTGTTTGCCGTCACCGTCCCGGTGGCGGTGATCCACTACATCGTCCGCTCCGGCGGAACGGCGGAGCGCCAGACAGACGGCCGGGACAGAATGCCCCTGGTGCTGGAGGACCTGGGGACTCCGGCGAGCGAGGAGTTTATCTATACCTGGGAGAGCCGGAGCTCGCCGCTGGTGTCCTATGGCGCGGCACAGCAGAGAGGGGAGCCGGGGAGCAGGCTGCCCATGCTGGAATATGAGGTGTCCGACGTGTATCTGCCCGCCCTCTTCGACCTGTGCCTGGACGGCTATCTGGACCGCTACGACAATGAATACGGCCGCCTGACAGGGGGGCATTTCCGTCCCCTCAACGACCCGGCCTGGAATGCCGAGGTGTGGCAGGTATGGGACGACGAAGGTCCCTGGCCCTACTATCTGGCCTGCCGGGGCAGCCGGATTGTGTGGCTCATGGCCGACGATTTTTTGACGCCGGAGCAGACAAAAACCGCCTCGGAAAAGCTCTTTGGTGGGACAATTTAGGGAAAGTGTGAATTTGGAGGCAAGAAAGCCGTTGACAAACGGGGAAAATCTGCTACAATACATTTCGCAAAAGTGAATACGCCTTATCAAGAGCGGTGGAGGGAACGGCCCGATGAAGCCCGGCAACCTGCGCGTGTCGCAAGGTGCCAAATCCGGCGAGAGAATCGAAAGATGAGGATGGACTGACTCCATGCGCTCCGCCGGACAGCGGAGCGCTTTTTTGTTCCTGTCTCATCCCCGCGGCAAACACAGAAAGGAAGAATGTTACTATGGCACACCGTTTCTTTACCTCCGAGTCTGTTACGGAGGGACATCCCGATAAGATCTGCGACCAGATCTCCGACGCGGTTCTGGACGCTATTCTGGAGAAAGACCCCCAGGCCCGGGTGGCCTGTGAGACCACCGTCACCACCGGCCTGGTCCATGTGATGGGCGAGATCTCCACCCACTGCTATGTGGACATCCCCCACATCGCCCGCCAGGTCATCCGGGAGATCGGCTATGACCGGGCCAAGTACGGCTTTGACTGCGACACCTGCGCGGTCCTCACCTCCATTGACGAGCAGTCCCCCGACATTGCCATGGGCGTGGACAAGTCCCTGGAGGCCAAGGAGGGCGGCGCGGACGCCGAGCTGGAGAACGGCGCCGGCGACCAGGGCATGATGTTCGGCTACGCCTGCGACGAGACCCCCGAGCTGATGCCTCTGGCCATCTCCCTGGCCCACAAGCTGGCCTACCGCCTGGCTCAGGTCCGCAAGCAGGGCCTGGTGCACTACCTGCGGCCCGACGGCAAGAGCCAGGTCACCGTGGAGTACGATGAGAACGGCGTGCCCGTCCGGGTGGACACCGTGGTCATCTCCACCCAGCACAGCGCCGACGTGTCCCTGGACCAGATCCGCAAGGACATGGTGGAGCTGGTCATCAAGCCCACCATCCCCGCCAACCTGCTGGACGAGAACACCAAGTACTATGTGAACCCCACCGGCCGCTTTGTGGTGGGCGGCCCCCAGGGCGATTCCGGCCTGACCGGCCGCAAGATCATTGTGGATACCTACGGCGGCAGCGCCCCCCACGGCGGCGGCGCCTTCTCCGGCAAGGACCCCACCAAGGTGGACCGCTCCGCCGCCTACATGGCCCGCTACGTGGCCAAGAACGTGGTGGCCGCCGGCCTGGCCAAGAAGTGCCAGATCGAGCTGGCCTACGCCATCGGCGTTGCCCACCCCGTGTCCGTCCTCATCGACACCTTCGGCACCGGCACTGTCTCCGACGAGGCCCTGTCCGCCGCCGTCAGCAAGGTCTTTGACCTGCGGCCCACCGCCATCATCCGCAAGCTGGACCTGCGCCGTCCCATCTACCGCCAGACCGCAGCCTACGGCCACTTCGGCCGCACCGACGTGGATCTGCCCTGGGAGCGCACTGACATGACCGAGGCCCTGAAGGCCGCGCTGTAAAACCCCCGGAACGGGAAGAAAAGCGTAGACAAAGGCAGAACTTTACGGTAAACTATAGGGGCAGACGCCATGCGTCTGCCCCTATCTCATGCTGAAAACAGGAGGCCGATTGACGTGCTGAATGTCCTCTATCTCCTCAACTTCGCCGGCAAGGCCGGGACGGAGCGGTATGTGGAGACTCTGGTGAAGTACCTCAACCACAAGCATATCCGGGCCTTTTTCGCCTACAATCAAGGGGGATTGCTGGTGGAGCGGATGGAGGAGGCAGGCGTTCCCATCCGTCAGATCGACATGAACAGCCGCTTTGACTTCAAGGCGGCCAGGCGCCTGGCCGACCTGTGCCGGGAGTGGAACATCGATGTGGTCCACTGCCACTACCTGCGGGAGCACTACACCGCCCTGCTGGCCAAGGGGTACAACAGGCACATCCGGGTGGTGTACACCAACCACTTTGTGCTGGAGAACAACGCCATTACCCGGCTGTCCAACAAGTGGATGGACAAGCGGCAGGACCAGATGATCGCCGTGTGCAATCTGGGCAAGCAGCAGCTCATCCGCAACGGCTGGAGCGGCGACCGGATTTCCGTCATCTTCAACGCCGTGGACCCCGCCGCCTGGGCGGGAGACCGGAGCGAGTCCACTCTGCGGCAGGAGCTGGGCATCCCGGCCGACCGGTTCGTCATGCTGTGCGCCTCCCGCTTTGCCGACGACAAGGGCCACCACTATCTGCTGGAGTCGGTGAAGCGGCTCAAGGAGATCTCCGACGTGCCCTTCACCCTGGTGCTGGCGGGCGACGGCCCCCTGCTGGAGGACCGGAAGGCCCAGGCCAAGGAGCTGGGGCTGGATGACTGCGTCAAGTTCATCGGCTTCCGCAAGGACATCAAGAATCTGTACAAGGCCAGCGACCTGTATGTCAACTCCTCTCGGCACGAGGCCCTGTCCTTCCTCATCATCGAGGCCATGGCCGCCGGACTGCCCGTTGTAGTCACCGACATTGCCGGCAACCCGGACATCGTCAACGACCAGACCAACTGCGGCCTGCTGGCGGAGTACGACAACCCGGACTCCATGGCCAATGCCCTCAAGCGGATGATGGAGGAGCCGGAGCTGCTGGAGCGCTGCCGGGCCAACGCCCTCAAGGCGGTGGACGACCGCTTTGAGGTCCACAAGATGGCGGAGGCCACCTTCCGTATCTACGAAAAGGCGGCAAAGGGGTAAGTCCCGCCGCTCAGTCACAATTTTTCCACAAGATTGGAGCCTATGTCTATGTCTGTCGCACAAAACAGTGCCCTGGTCCGCTTTTTTGCCGCCCTGTGGGCCGTCCTCTATGACGGCTGGGCGGACAGCGTGCCCGGGAAGATCCTCCGGCGGATCGAGATTGCCGTCCGCCACGGCGTGGAGGGCAGCGCCCTGTGGCGCTTTGTCTGGCGGGACGGCCGCATCCCCGGCGGCTGGCCGGAGAGCCTGACCTGCCGGGTCGTCACCTTTATCATCAACATCCCCTGCATGATTGTCCAGTGGCTGTACAAAATCTGGAAGAACGTGTGGGACGGCAGCATCGCCTTCCGCATCGCCTCCGCCCTGGGCGGCGCTACCTTTGTGTTCCTGGGGCTGTCCATGCTGCTCATGCTGGTGGTGGACCACGATAACTGGAACAACGCCTACACCCTGCTGTGCATGTACGGCGTGATGATGCTCTTCCTGGCCGGCTGTATGGCCCGGCCCAAGCACCGGCTGGACCTGGACAAACTGGGACCCTACTACACCCTGTTCATGGCCTTTGTGTGCTATGGCTTCCTGTGCAGTCTGGGTACCGACTTCTCCTCCGGCCTGGTCAGCGGCATTACCGGCAGCCTGTCCTGGCGCTTCTTTGTCTTCCACGCCATCGCCTTCCTTATCACTGTGCTGACGGTGAGCTCGGTGCAGAAGGTGGAGCAGCTTCAGCTGATGCTGGTCGTCGCTCTGTGCGGCCTGACTGTATCGGCGCTCTATGGCTGCTATCAGGGCTATATTGGCGTGGAGGTGGTGCCCTCCCAGCAGGACCTGATCCTCAATGCGGGCATGCCCGGCCGGGTCTACTCCTTCTTCGATAACCCCAATAACTTCGGTGAAATCCTGATTATGCTCATGCCCTTCCTGCTGGCCCTGTTCCTCAATGCAAAGGGCTGGCGGGGGCGAGTGCTGGCTCTGGTGTCCCTGGCGGTTTGTGTGGTGGCCATCGGCCTGACCTATTTCCGTACTGGCTGGATCGCCATGGTTCTTGTCATGGCCGTGTTCCTGGTGCTCCTGAACTGGCGCTTCCTGCCCCTCTTCATCGTGGTGGGCCTGCTGGCACTGCCCTTCCTGCCGGACAGCATCATGAACCGTATTCTTACCATCGGCAACATGAAGGACAGCTCTCTCCGGTACCGCTTTGCCATCTATGGCAACACCACTTACCTCCTTGAGGACTACGGCCTGCGGGGCGTGGGCCTGGGCACCGACGTGATGCGGCAGGTGTTCAAGGTGTACCCCACCATGTATGACGGCAACTACCCCATCCACACCCACAACAACTACGTCCAGATGTGGGGCGAGTTGGGCTTCTTCGGCGCCCTGACCTATGTGGCCATGGTGCTCCACCAGCTGAAGACCGGCGTCAAGACCTTCTACTCCTGCACGGACCGCCGGATTAAAAATATCCTGGCCGCCGCCGTGGGCGCCTTCTTCGGCATCTCGGTCATCAGCGTGGCGGAGTATACCTGGTTCTATCCCCGCAATATGTTCGTCTATTTCTTCCTCTTCGGCGTCATTGCCGCCTGCGTCAAGCTCGCCCGCGCCAAACAGCGCGCCGGAGCATAATAAAAAATATGATTCAGAAAAGCGCCCAGGCCATCGACCTGGGCGCTTTTGCGGCCGAAAGGGAAAAATACTGGAATTCTTTCCTGAATGTTGCGAAAAAGCCGGGTAACAGGTGCATTTCATGGTTAAAATTACTTCACACAGTGGGAACTGCTCGAGGAATATGATAGCTTTTTGTCTGATTCCGTCGAGAAAAGAGGTAATTTAGCTATGGCAAGAAAATCAGTTGAGCGCGGCATTTCCTATGATGACGTCCGGAAAATATACTATGTCTACATGGACTATGGCCGGGATGAGGAGGGAAAGCGGATCAAAAAGTACAAGACCTGCTCCACACTGGCGGCGGCCCGGCGGGAGATGCGGACCTTCCGGAGCGAGCTGGAGAGCCGCCGGCAGGTGGCGCCCCGGGCGCTGACCATGGACCAGTGGCTGGAGTACTGGATGGAGCAGGTTATTCAGCCCAACCGGGCGGAAACCACTATATATGGATACCGGAAAATCATTGATAACCATCTGTCCGACGCCCTGGGGGATATCCCGGTGCAGAAGCTGACGCCACGGAACTTGCAGGAGTACTACGCCATGCTGATGCGGGACAAGGGGCTGTCGCCCAATACAGTCCGGCGGCACCACGACCTGCTCTCCGCCGCTCTCCACACGGCGGTGCGGCAGGACATTATACTCCGCTCGCCCACCGAGCGGGTGGAACCGCCCAGGGTGGTGCCCCGGGAGGTGGGGTATTACGGCCCCGAGGAGCTCAAGCAGCTCTATGCCCTGGCGGAGGGAACCGGGCTGGAGCTCGTCATCCGGCTGGCGGGGATGCTGGGCCTGCGGCGGGAGGAGATCTGCGGCCTCCAGTGGTGTAGCGTGGACTTTGTCCAACGGAAAATCCATATCTGCGCCGCCCGCACCGCCGCCGGTGCGGAGATCATCCAGAAGGAGACCAAGAACCGCTCTTCCAACCGGGTGCTGCACATGGGCGACGAGCTGGTGCGGCTTCTGCGCCGGGAGCGGGCCAGACAGGCGGAGAACCGGCTGGCCCTGGGGGCTAGGTGGGAGGACTCAGGGCTGGTAGCGGTGGACCGCATGGGACGTCCCCTCTCGCCCAACGCCGTGTCTCTGGCCTTCACCCGCTTCATTCGCCGCAACAGCCTGCCCAAGATCACCCTTCACGGCCTGCGGCACACCTTTGCCACCGTGGCCTCCGCCCAGGGGGCGCCCCTTTTCGACATCGGAAAGGCCCTGGGCCACTCCACCCCCGCCACCACCGGGCGGATTTATACCCACCTGCTGGACCAGAATCACGCTGCCACCCTGGATCGGGTGGCGGCGGCGCTGAAATGACAAAACTCCCCCGGGATACCCGGGGGAGTTTTTGCGCACAGTGTTCAGGACACGGAAGTGACCTGATAGCCCTCGTCCTCCACGGCCTTCTTGAGGACCTCGTCGGCCACGTCGTGGGACAGGGTGACCACGGCGCACTTGTTCTCCACGTCGGCCACAGCGGAGGTGACCCCGTCCAGGGAGGAGAGGGCCTTTTCCACGTGGGCCTTGCAGTGGTTGCAGGTCATGCCTTCAATTCCGAGCTTCTTTTCCATTGTAATCGTTCCTTTCTTAATGGTTTCTTTGGGTTTGGCTTGCTCCGGGACAGCCGTGTCCCGGGGGGTGGGCTTGAAGAACCTGAGCCGCAGGGCGTTGGTCACCACGCACACCGAACTGAGGCTCATGGCCGCGGCGGCGAACATGGGGTTGAGCTGAGGGCCTCCAAAGAGCACCAGCACGCCGGCGGCAATGGGGATGCAGATGATGTTGTAGAAGAAGGCCCAGAACAGGTTCTCCTTGATGTTGCGGATGGTGGCCTTGGACAGCCGCACCGCATCCACCGCGTCCATCAGGTCGCTCTTCATCAGCACGATATCCGCCGACTCGATGGCCACGTCGGTGCCCGCGCCGATGGCCAGGCCCACATCCGCCCGGGCCAGGGCGGGGGCGTCGTTGATGCCGTCGCCCACCATGGCCACCTTCCGGCCCTGGGCCTGGAGGGCGGACACGGTCTTCTCCTTGTCCTGGGGCAGCACCTCGGCCACAATCTCATCCACGCCCAGAGCCTGCCCCACCGCCTGGGCGGTGCGGCGGTTGTCGCCGGTGAGCATGACCACCCGGATGCCCATGGCCTTGAAGCCCGCCACAGCGGCGGCGCTGGTGGGCTTGACGGTGTCGGCCACCGCCACCACACCCAGAAGCTTGCCGTTTTCGGCGAAGTAGAGGGGGGTCTTGCCCTGCTCCGCCAGAGCACCGGCGGAGGCGTCAAAGCCGGACAGATCCACGCCGGACTCCTCCATCATGGCCCGGTTGCCCGCCAGCACGGGGGCGCCGTGGAGCATAGCGGTGACGCCGCGGCCATGGACGGCCTGGAAGCCCTCTACGCTTACGAGGGGGATGTTCCGCTCCCCGGCCTCGGCCACGATGGCCTGGGCCAGGGGGTGCTCCGAGGGCTGCTCCAGGGAGGCAGCCACACACAGCAGCTCCTCCTCGGTGACGTCGGCGGCGGTGAGGCAGTCGGTGACCACCGGCTTGCCCTGGGTGAGTGTGCCCGTCTTGTCCAGCACCACCGTGTCAATGGTGTGGAGGGTCTCCAGGGCCTCGGCAGACTTGATGAGGATGCCGTTCTCCGCGCCCTTGCCGGTACCCACCATGATGGCCACCGGGGTGGCCAGGCCCAGGGCGCAGGGGCAGGAGATGACCAGAACGGCCACTCCAGACGTGAGGGCGGAGGTGATGCTGCCGCCGGTGGCGATAAGCCAGATAACGGCAGTCACCAGGGCGATGCCGATGACGGCGGGGACAAAGACGCCCGCCACCCTGTCGGCCAGCTTGGCGATGGGTGCCTTGGAGGAGGATGCCTCGTCCACCAGGCGGATCATCTGGGCCAGGGTGGTATCCTCGCCCACCCGGAGGGCTTTGAAGGTGAAGGAGCCGGACTTATTGATGGATGCGGCGGCCACCTTATCCCCGGGGCCCTTGTCCACCGGCAGGCTCTCGCCGGTAAGGGCGGACTCGTCCACTGCGGAAAAGCCCTCCGTCACCACCCCGTCCACCGGGATGCGCCCACCGGGCCGCACCACGACCAGGTCGCCCGCCACCACATCCTCTACCGGTACCTCGGTCTCCACCCCGTCCCGCAGGACAGAGGCTGTCTTGGGCGCCAGGTCCATCAGCCGGGTGATGGCCTGGCTGGTCTTGCCCTTGGAGCGGGTCTCCAGGTACTTGCCCAGGGTAATGAGGGTGAGGATCGTGCCCGCCGACTCAAAGTACAGGTCCATGGACCACTTTTCCGCCATGGCCATATTCCCGTGGCCCAGGCCCCAGCCGATGGCGAACAGGGCGGCTACGCCGTAAACAAAGGCGGCGGCAGAGCCCATGGCGATGAGGGAGTCCATATTGGGCGCGCCCTTGAACAGGGTCTTAAAGCCCACTTTGTAATATTTGTCGTTGACGTACATAATGGGCAGCAGCAGCAGGAACTGGGTCAGAGCGAAGACCATTGCGTTCTCCGTGCCGTGGAACACCGGCGGCAGGGGCCAGCCCATCATGTGCCCCATGGAGATATAGAACAGAGGGATGAGAAAGATGAAGGACACGATAAGCCGGCGCTTCATGTGCTTGAGCTCCTCTTCCATGGGGGAGGGGCCCTGCCGGGCGGCGGGGGCCTGCTTCCCGGCAGGCAGGGGACAGGAGGCGCCGTATCCGGCGTCAGCCACCGCCGCCTCAATGGCCTGGGGGGAGGTCTTGTCCGGGTCGTACTCCACAGTCATGGAGTTGGACAGCAGGTTTACATTGACCTCCGTGACGCCGTCCAACTTTCGCACCGCTTTATCCACATGGGCGGAGCAAGCGGAACAGGTCATGCCGGTAACGTCAAATTTCTGTTTCAAAGGGAACACCACACTTTCCAAAAAGGCTCCGCCCATACCGCGCCGAGTGGCGCGTCCCAAGCATTTTGCGGAGCAAAATCTTGATGCCGGCGGAATTCATTTCCGCCGAGCAGATAGAGAAAACGGGGCCCCCGCAGGACGGCACGTCCTGTGGGGAACGGAGCAAGCGGAACAGGTCATGCCGGTAACGTCAAATTTCTGTTTCAAAGGGAACACCACACTTTCCAAAAAGGCTCCGCCCATACCGCGCCGAGTGGCGCGTCCCAAGCATTTTGCGGAGCAAAATCTTGATGCCGGCGGAATTCATTTCCGCCGAGCAGATAGAGAAAACGGGGTCCCCGCAGGACGGCACGTCCTGTGGGGAACGGAGCAAGCGGAACAGGTCATGCCGGTAACATCAAATTTCTGTTTCAAAGGGAACACCACACTTTCCGGTAAGAGATAGAGGCAGGGAGATTACTTGAGAATCCGGTCCAGGGTCTGAGTGAACTCATTGATTTTGGCCGCCCGCTCCGCATCACTGGCGGCTTCCTGGACGCAGTGTTTCAAATGGGCGGCCAGGATCTCCTTGTTGGCCCGGTTGAGAATGGCCTCGGTGGCCATAATCTGCTGGGAGATATCAATACAGTAGCGGTTTTCTTCCACCATTTTCAAAATACCGTCCAGCTGGCCCCGGGCGGTTTTCAGCAGCCGGGTTACAGTCTTTGCGTCGGCCACCATGGCGCGCCGCCTCCCTTCTTCAATACCCCCCTGGGGGGGAGTGTTATTACGATGTAATCATACTCGCGCAGTGGGGATTTGTCAAGGGAAATTTTTCGGGGAGCGGCAGGGAACAGGGCACAAAAAAACCGGGCCGGCATGTGCCGGCCCGGACATTGTCAGCGGACAGTGCTGAGCTGTTTGGTGCTGGAATGATAGATAGGCTTCCACTCTACCCGGCTCACCAGGGCGGCCAGGGAGATGGGGATGTAGGTAAACATAAAGACGGGGAACAGAAAAACGTAAAAGAGCTTCTTTCCGGCCGGGGCATTGATGTGCTTCCACTCACTGAGCACAGTGATGATGCCATAGACCAGCAATCCCATATAGAAGGTGAAGAGGGAGGAACCCATAAACTCCAGGCACAGAGACATCACATAGCGGGCAATGTAGGGGGGCTCCACCAGGCAGACAGCGCACATAATGGCGTTGAAGAGGAACAACACCAGGGTGAGCAGCATGCCAGGAGCCACGGTCATCAGCATATCATAGCAGGACCAGCTGGTCTTGTTCAGCCGGGCGCAGCCCTTCAGCAGGGGAAGCGCGTATTTTTTGTCTACCTGATAGAAGCCCTTGGACCACCGCAGCCGCTGATCCCAGGACTGGCGGAAGGTTGTGGGCTGTTCATCGTAGACCACGGCGGCGTCGCAGTAGCCGATACGGAAGCCCTTGACTGCCGAGCTGACGGAGAATTCAATGTCCTCCGTGAGCAGGTGGTAGGGCCAGCCGCCGTTCTCACGGATGACCCGGGAGGACACCAGAAAGCCGGTGCCGGACACATGGCAGTTGCCCCCCAGCAGCATCCGGGGATAGCTGAGGAAGCGGGCCTCCCGCAGGAACCAGATGGAGTATCCGGCGGAGATCCAGTTGGCGCCGAAGTTTTTGGAGTTGCGGTAGCAGGTGAGAGCGTCGTACTTACCGGTGTCAAAGACCCGGTTCATCTCCCGCACAAACTCCTTATCCACCAGGTTGTCAGCGTCGAAAATGAGGTAGGCGTCGTACACGTCCCGGCGCTCTGCCGCCAGGCGGTGGAAGAGCCAGTCCAGGGCGTAGCCCTTGCCCTTGAGCCGCTGGTCCTGGCGCTCGTAGACAATGGCGCCGGCCCGCCGGGCCGCACCGACGGTATCGTCGGTGCAATTATCCGCTACTACATAGACATCCAGAAGTTCGGACGGGTAATTCTGATTTTTTAAGCATTGTATCAGCTCTGCAATGACCCCTTCCTCGTTGCGGGCGGAAATCACTGCCGCATAGCGGTGGAGCTTGCAGTTTTCCGGCAGGCGGGGGGGATGCTTCCGGCGCACCAGGCCCACGCCCAGATAGATGAGCTGATAAAAATAGAGCACTGTAAAGAGGACGGCGATGAAGAAATTCAGATTTTCTATCAAATGGATCATATTCATAACGTTTCACCTGATAGCATTTTTTAGCAAGATAAATCTTCTCTACCCATTTGCGTTATCTTAGCACAATTTGAAAATGTTACAAGTTCTTTTCATAGATATTAACAAAAAATTAAAAAAGTCTGTTGATGTGCCTAAAAGCGAAATAGAAACCGGCAAAACCGCGTACATTCTTGACAAGACGAGCAGCCGTTCCATAATATAGTCCTGCATCAGAGGGAAGCGGCTGCATACGGTAAGACGAGAGGGGAAGGCAAAAGTTCCCCCAAGGCTGCGGGCTGTCTGGCGGAACCAGGAGGGCTATGGTATAATAAAGTTCCTTCGAATTGCGAAAAATTCAACCGGCGCCCTTGACTTTCCACCAGGTGGAAGGTGTATGGTGAGGCCTGAGAGAGGTGAACGGCGGTGAAAATCAACGAAGTAGAGGAGCGGGTGGGCATTACCAAGCGGAACATCCGCTACTATGAGAAGGAGGGCCTGCTTACGCCGGGGCGGAACAGCGAGAACGGCTACCGGGACTACACCGAGGACGACGTGGCAGAGCTGAAGAAGATCAAGCTCCTGCGCAAGCTGGACATGCC